>JANQHN010000394.1 GCA_028282665.1 Phycisphaerae bacterium
CGTTTCGCTGTCGTGCTTAGTTGGGTTATGCCCTCCCAAATTGCGCGGACTTCATCGTAGAGGCCTTGCTGCATCATTTTCCGCACACGTTCATTGGTACGGTGGTTCTGATCGTCAAGTTCGCGACGCAAACCGATGAAGAGGCAATCGAACTTTCTGCGCTGTTGATCCCATTGCGTCTGCAGCTTGCTAATCGGCGTTCCGGTTAGTTCGTAGACTTCGAGCGCCCGTACAATACGCCGAAGATCGTTGGGGTGGATGCGCTCGGCGGCGAGAGGGTCAGCCTGCTTGAGGCGGTCGTGCAATGGGCCGGTGCCTGCGGACTCCGCTTCCGATTTCAATCGCGCTCGAAGTTCCTCGTTCGCACTCGGCCCTTCAAACAAACCTTCCGACAAGCCTTTGATGTACAACGCGGTTCCTCCAACCGCGAAAACAGGATGCCCACGCTCGTGAATCTGATCGATCGCCTGCTCTGCATCTTCGACAAATCTTGCCACTGAGTATTCATCGCTTGGATCGGCTACATCGACCACATGATGCGGTATTTCCTTGCGCAACTCACTGGACGGTTTGGCAGTGCCGATGTCCATGCCTCGATACACTTTCATCGAATCGACGCTGATGATTTCGCCGCCTGTTCGACGCGCGAGTTCGCGGCCAAGCGCCCCTTTGCCGCATCCCGTGCAGCCTAAGATGAATGTGATTTGCGGTTCCACGTCCAAGATTCCATTTGCACGGCAAGGTACGCAATTACATCGGTTGCCATGTCGCCCCTGCCCAGAGACAATCTTACCCTAATCGATAGTTTTTGTTGTGCCTAAAACTGAAACGCGGTCCACGCACAGTCCATGACGCGAATGGCACACAAGGGCTGTGGTGTTCAGTGAAGCCGGGAGATTGCATGCCATGGCAGACGCAACGTTGCTTGAAACATTCGAGAACCCCCATCCCGATAGGGATTATCTCGTCGAGCACAAGGTACATGAATTTACGAGCACCTGCCCCAAGACAGGTCATCCTGACTTTGGAAAAATCCTCATTCGTTACGTGGCTGGTCGTACTTGTGTGGAACTAAAGAGCCTCAAACTCTACCTCCAGTCCTTCCGTACGGATGGCATTTTCTATGAAGATGTCACTAACGTGATGCTAATCGACCTCGTTAGAGTGTGCGCCCCAAAATGGATGATGGTGAAGACAATTTGGACACCGCGCGGCGGAATTCACAGCGTCATCACCGCGGAACATGGTCGAGATCCGAGGAGTCGCTGAGGAGGGCAGGCACGCGTTCTACTCAGGTGCCTGTGGTGGCAGCAGGCGAGTCTCGTATTCCTTCCTATTTTGATGGTTCGATTTGACCATCTCCAGCCTGCCCTGCGCATCAAAGAACAGATGCGGTGTACAGCGAGGATTGGTGCCAAGCACGTAGATAAAAACGAAACCGTGCTGGAAGGTATCTCCGACGCTGTCCAGCATATCCGGTGCGTATGCGATCGCCGCGACGTTGCAGTAGAATCTATCGGAGACATCCGTATTGCCCGCGAAGCCACCGCGCCGATTCATGAATCGGTAGGACTCGTTTGGAGGCCCCAGTTCATCGACAACACTTACAAACGTCATGTTGGCGCGCAAGAAATGCCAGGATGCAAAGCGGCTTGACCAACGCGAGGCCAAGTTCCTGCGCGCGACTCGGCGCTTTGAGTGGTTTATGTGTTCTCCCACGGACGCGGTCACTCTGTTCAAAGGGGTCACCAGCTGATGATGAGGCTCCCAGTAGTAGCACGACGCCGATGATCCAACCGAAGACCCAGATTCGCCCCGCAGCCAACAACAGGCCGGATACTACCAGGAAAAATAGTGGCACACCGAAGCGCACCCACCGATTCATACCTGCCCACCAATCGATTAGCACATACAAAAAACTCATGAAATGGTCTCCTGGACGGGCATGAATTCTACGAATACATCTTAATCATTCGCACGAGCCCAAACAAGACTGGCACGCACTCTCGACTCCTATCTACGCATCCGAACTTGTGTGATGCGGTCAGCGCACGACCTCTCCTCTCGACAAATCCCGCTCCTGCGTGGACCATGCGTCCAAATGCTCTTTCGACGAAAAATCATCTTGGTGGTTTGTGTACTGGTGGTGATCGCCTCGGTCGGTTCAGCCGGTCTTTACGCGATGCGACTGCATAGCGACGCGTACCGCGACGGCATTACTCGCGAGGTCAGTGAATGGCTTGGACTGAACGTACAAATAGGTCGGGTCGTTCCGATGACCTTCACCGCGCAAGGATTCATCGACATCAAGGTGCATTGGCGTGAGGGCGATCAACAACTCTTCGCTTGTGATCACGCTGTCTGGACCGAATCGCCTGCCGATGCCAAAGTGCAAAAGAGTCTCTTGCTTCGTGACGGTTGGCTTCTCGTAGGCGCATCCGATTGGAGTGGGGAGGATTACCGCGAGGCCCTTTCTGGCGGACTGGGGCATGATTATCTTGGACTGGGCTTGACGGAAGTA
>JANQHN010000025.1 GCA_028282665.1 Phycisphaerae bacterium
CCCGAGTTCGCGTAATACGCCTCGTGCGGAATGGGTCTAAGGCGTGCGATGTCCAGGAAGCGGTGGTCGCGAAAGAAGTGCGCAAGCCCCTCGCGCAACCGCTGCAGCGAGCGATTCGCGCCTGCCTCCCACAGTGCCAAATTGCATACTTGGATGCGCGATAGCGAACCTTTGATCTGGTCGATGTACTCCGAATGCAAGTTCGGAATCGCCCGCACATGGTAGGTGTACGCGCCATTCGGCAGGCGTGCTTTTTGCACAATCTTCACCGCACGATTCAACACGGCCTCATCCACATCAAATCCCTGCTGTTTCGCTTCGACCATCGCAAAAATGATCGTTGCGGTCGAGAAACTGGTCGCCCACTGGTTGCGGTAGGTCCGCGGCGGATTGAGTTCGAGATACCCCCATCCGCCGGTGATCGACTGATGTCGGTTCAAGCCTTTAATGTGCGCGTTGCCCGCTTCGATAATCTGCGTTCTGCGAGGCGAGTCTTTATATCGCTCGTGCGCATGGGCTTCCGCCATCGCCTGCAAACCGTAGGCGTGGGCCCAAACGTCCATGGTGTCCCACTCGTTGGCACGTTTTACGTCGACGTTTTTAAGCAGGTAGTCCATCGCTTTTTCGATAGCGGCCCACTCTTCGTCGCTATCTGCTACATCAATCAAAGCCATAACCACGAGGGCCGTGGTTGCGACGGTCCAAGCGCGGTGCGACTCCGGATTCGCCCACACCGGCCCACTCCACGTCGTGAGCGATCCGCCTACTCCCCCCCACGAACCGTCGCTCTTTTGGATTTTGAGCAAATAGCCCACGCCTTTCTCGATCGCCACATCGGGCGGAACGGTCGGCGCAGGATTTTGATGATCCGATTCGAGTGTAACCTGCCCGAAGCAGGTCAGGGTCATCATAAGCGCAACAATCATTATTCCAGCTCCTCGAGTGCCTCGCGTTTCTCGGTGATCTTGTCTTGCTGATTTTCGATGTCCTCATGCTGTTTTTGCAGAGCGTTTTGGGCGTTGAGGATGGCGATTTCCTGGGCGATGCGGTTGATCTCGAGATCGCGCCGCTTCTTTTGAAGTTCGAGTTCTTTATCGTGAACGCGATGTTTCCATTCGTCACGCTCGACGGGGATGGTGATCTCTTTGAGAATCCGGACATCTCGTTGTGAGAGTTGGAGATTCTCTTCGGAACGGGCGAGGCGACGCCGGCCTCTTTCCAAAACGATCTCTTTGGTTTTCTCCGCGAATTCCTCTTCATTGTAGAGCAACTCAAGCTGATTCAATTCTTCCTGCGCTTCTTGGAATCGATCTTGAGTGTACTTGAGACCCAGCTCCGCGCGCTGGATGCGCTGCGGTACATCTTCGTTGAGGAATTTCTCCATTTTACGCTGCGCCATGGCGAGTTCGCGCTCAGCTCGTTTGATCGTTTGTTCCGACTGAGTAAGACTCAGTTTGCGAGAGTGCTCTGTCTTTTGCAGGCTGAGTTCTTTGATGGCGAGTTCGCGCTCCATGCGCTCAAGCGTCTGCTGCATGCTTTCGAGTTCTTTTGCAAGTTTCTCCGCCTTGTCATCGTTCTTCTTCTCGTCAGCTTTGGGAGTGTCGGATTTGGCCTTCGCTTGCGAAGGGTTCGCGTCCATGCGGCCACTGCCGGCGCAGCCGGTAAGGGCGAGAGGAACGACGAAGAGAATCAATACGGCCAGACCGCGCGAAAGTGTGTTGCTCATGATGCAAGCTCCTGTTTGCTGCCAAGTCAGTGAAGAAGGGAGAAGAAGACCGCAAGACCGACGTATCGCGACGCGCCAATCGAACGTCCTCCGCCAGTGTTTCAAGAACTAACTGGTTCGTAGCTTAGCACAATCGCTCTTGTGGTGATACGAAATGTTGTAAGGAGGTGCACAAGAAATAGCATGTTTTGTTGACAAATTTGTGTCCGTAGCCGGTCTTATGCAGTACGCCACCACTTCCAGCAGAGCATTCAATCGACATTCACAAAATCGGTAACCGGCGAATCCATCACCGGGTCTGTGCCCGGTGTCCTGATTCGGCAGGCATTGCTTTGCTCGACGCTGCCCTACCGTGTTGATCGATCATGCGGTACGCTGAAGTCGTACGCGCTGGACATGGTGTGGAATCAATAAGGGGATTTTTCTTGGCGACGCCGGCAGACAAGTCATACCTTGCGGAACTAAACGCGCAGCAGCGAGCCGCCACGACCTTCGGCGACGGTGCTTTGCTGATCATCGCCGGGGCAGGAACGGGCAAGACCAAAACGCTGGTCAGTCGGCTTGCTTATCTGATCGATAGTGGGGTGTCGCCGGACGCAATCCTGCTGCTTACGTTTACGCGGCGGGCGGCGGCGGAAATGCTCTCTCGTGCGACGCATCTGTGCGAACCGGGAGCCACGGGCAAGGTATGGGGCGGCACTTTCCACGCTATCGCAAACCGTTTGCTCCGCACATACGGCCGGCCGGCCGGCATCACTTCCGACTTCACGGTCATGGACCAGGCGGATGCGGCTGACATGATGAATCTCATTCGGTCCGATCTTGGCCTTAATAAGAAAGGTAAACGCTTTCCCAAGAAAGAAACGCTGCTGAAAGCGTATTCGATGACGGTTAACGCGCAAACGAAGCTGACCGAAATCGTCGATAAACACTTTCCTTGGTGCAAGAAATCGCAGGATGGTATGAAAGAAGTTTTCGGCTCGTACGTGAAGCGCAAACGCGAACACAACGTGCTCGATTACGATGACCTGCTTTTGTTTTGGCGATCGCTCTGTGAGACGGAGGGCGTGGGGCCACAAGTTGCGGATCGATTTGAGCATATTCTGGTCGATGAATACCAAGATACGAACGCGATCCAGGCGCAGATTCTGCTCGGTATGCGTCAAGCGTACAAGAACATTACGGTTGTGGGCGACGACGCGCAGTCGATCTATTCCTTCCGCGCAGCCACAATTCGCAACATTCTCGATTTCTCTCAACAGTTTGCCGGGGCAAAAGTAATCACGTTGGAACAGAATTACCGCTCCACCATACCCATCCTCGACGCCTCAAACGCTGTCATGGAGTACGCCAAGGAACGATACACCAAGGAATTGTGGTCGCAACGAAAGAGTGAACAAAAGCCCGTACTGATGACGTGCGTCGACGAGAGCGATCAATCGCGCGCGGTGTGCGAAGCGATTATCGAACACCTTGAGATGGGCACTCCGCTAAGTAGTCAGGCAGTGCTGTTTCGAGCCGGTCACCATAGTGCGGCCTTGGAGATCGAATTGGCGAAGCGAAACATTCCGTTTCACAAGTACGGCGGGTTAAAATTCGTAGAAGCGGCGCACATCAAGGATATGCTCGCATTTTTGCGAGTGCTGGAAAATCCGTACGATCAAATCAGTTGGTTCCGCGTTTTGCAATTGCTGGAAGGTATTGGCCCAAAGTCTGCCCAGCGGCTTATGTCGGAACTGGGCGTGCGACGCAATTTGTCATTGCGGGAAGAAATCGTTTCGCCGGAATCCGGCGAGGAGATCGAGGTATCGTCTCCGCTAAAGTGCCTGTTCGACGATCCCCCTGCCGCGCCCGCAGCCGCAAAGGAGCAGTATTCGAATCTGCGACAAGCATTGGCCGATTGCCAAGGCGTGATACTTCCCAAACGAAGAAAGGAATCCAACTCAACAGGCAGCGAAACGAACGTCAGTGCAGACGGCGAGCCAACGTCCAGCATCACAGATCGCCTGGATTTGCCTGCGCAACTTGACCGTCTGCGCGCATTTTACGAGCCGATTTTCGAGGAAGTCTATTCGAACGCCTTCGTGCGCGTTCGAGACATCGAACAATTGCAGGAGATTGCGGGCAAGTACAAGTCGCGGCAAAAATTCATTACGGACCTTACGCTCGATCCTCCCGTTTCAACCTCCGATCTCGCCGGTCCGTCGCTTTCCGAAGAGGACTTTCTTGTCTTGAGCACGATCCATTCGGCGAAGGGGTGCGAGTGGGACGTTGTGCATGTGATTCACGTGGCGGATGGTGATATCCCGTTGGATATGTCGTTGGGCGACGATGAAGGGCTCGAAGAAGAACGGCGGCTTTTCTATGTTTCGCTGACGCGGGCGAAGAACACGTTGTACATCTACTTCCCGTTTCGACACTACCATCGCGGACGAAGCATGAGTGACGGGCATTCCTACGTACAGCTTACACGGTTTCTGCCGGAAGAAATGCGTCACTTGTTTGCCGTTGAATGTTCGCCCGATATGGTCGAGGATGATAGTCTGGCTGGCGACTCCGCGACGATAGACCGAGTCGACGAGCGGCTGAACAAACTGTGGGAATGAAGGGGATTGGCGATTTTCGATTGGTGATTGTCAAACGGACAAACAGGTTCCGCCGTGCGGGCCATAGCCCTATTGCAAAGGGAATGACAATGAGGTTGATGCGAATTTGCGCGATGCTGACGTTTAGTGCGTGTTTCTATTTCGCCGGCTGTCAAACCACAGGCAGCCAGTCCTCCTTGCGCGAGAGACGCCGTGATATGAATGACCTCGTTCGTTACATGACGGGGAACTTCTCGAGCGAAGTGCAGCATCTCGCCAGTCCGGAGGATTTTTTTGACATTCGTTTGAAGATGGTTCCCATCTGGACGGACCGCGATGACGGCCCGTGGCTTTATGTGGAGCAGGCGGCGGCGATCAAGGAAGATAGACCTTACCGTCAGCGCGTTTATCGCCTCATCCAACTCGACGACGGTACGATCGAAAGCCGTGTCTATACCTTGCCCGGCGATTCACTGCGCTTTACAGGCGCGTGGCAGAATATGTCGTTACTGGCGGAAGTGACGCCCACTGACCTCGCCCTTCGGGAAGGCTGCTCGATTTACCTGACGCGCATGGCGGATGGATCGTTCGTGGGAACGACGCTTGGCCATGATTGCGAAAGCACTCTCGCCGGCGCCGCTTACGCGGCATCGGAGGCCACAATCACTGCCAACCGCCTCGTCTCATGGGACCGCGGTTATAGCGAAGAAGGCAAGCAGGTGTGGGGAGCCGAGAAGGGCGGATACGAGTTCGTTAAGATCAATGAGTGAGCCGTTCGAATTGAAAAACCTGTTTAATTCTGAACTGACCAGGTAAAAAAGCCGTCTGCTTTTTTCTCTTTTTCGGGTCCAAGGCAACCACCATGGACGGTTTGATCATCTTCAATAAACCCGTCGGTATCACTTCCGCGAAAGCGCTTTACCGCGTACGTAAGATCGTCAAACAGCGTAAGAGTGGTCACGGCGGAACTCTTGATCCTGGTGCAACGGGCGTGCTCGTGCTGCTTATGGGCAAGGGAACCAAACTGACCGAACTTATCATGAATCAGCCGAAGGTCTATCGCGCGACCGCCCGCTTCGACGTGACCAGCGAATCGCTCGATAGCGACTCTGGGCTGCTGCCGGTGCAAGTGGCCAGGGTGCCGGACGAAATGGTGGTGCTGACCGCGGCGAGAACCTTCGAGGGAGAAATCCAACAGATTCCACCAAAAATCAGCGCGGTTAAAGTCGGTGGAAAACCGGCGTACAAGCGAGCGTGGCAGGGGGAGGACATCCCCCTCGCTGCGAAGACAGTGCAGATCTATTGGCTCGCGGTGCATGCGTATCATTGGCCTAAGATCGATTTCGAAATGGCTTGCGGACGAGGCACGTATGTGCGGTCGCTTATCCGCGATTGGGGTAAAGCGATGGGCGTGGGCGGATGCCTGACGTCGTTGTCACGTACACGAATTGGGCCTTTCTCGATCGATAACACCGCAACGTTCGACCAATTGGAATCGGATGCACCGGAGCAACACGTGATTCCATTGGAGGAGGCGAGACGATTGCTCGATCCTGAAGCAATCGAAGTTCCACAAAAACCTGATGTCGGCAAGTAGGCCTGTACAGGCAATTTGAATTACGATTCGGTTGCGATCGGCCCCTTATGCAAAACGGCATGATTTTATGGACAATTCAAACAATCGAGGCTTTTGCCGTGTTCCAACACCGCGGACTACTGCGCGGCGATTGGCGGCGTGTCGATCGCGATTTCAAGGAAGCCTACCGCTGGATGGCGGAGCAAATGCGTTGTCGCGGCATGACACGCAAGAGGTGTTGCCCGCTTTGGGCGTGGTATGTCTGGGGTGGATCGAAACGACGACGGCCCGACCTGCGCAGCGATGGGCATTTGCCCAAAGGAATTCAGGGCGTGCGTATCGAACTTGAAATCGATCCTAAACGAGTGCTCCTTTCCGATTTCGATCGGTGGCATTTCGTCTTGAACAACTCGTACTTATGGCGAGACGAAGCCGAGGCAGACAAAGTCGATCGCGCAGTTCAGTCCGGCCGGATCAGTAAAGCCGCAATACGGCGCTCTTGGGAATGGATTTTCGATCTGTATGCCGGAGACGCGGCTTGGTGGGGATCTGTTCACGAACGTTGGATCCAGGGAACGATGTGCGAGATTCGATGGGAAGATGTCCGAGCGGCAACGAGCTTTACCGCAAGATGATTCCTTAATCACAAGCCACTCAAAAGAGGCTTTAGCGATACGCTCGTTTAGAGCCATCGCCCCATTCCCTCGGCATGTTCGGGCGCGCACCTAACGATGCGGATATAGGCAAATACCGGAAGTGGGCGTACTTGACCGGATTCGGCGCATGCGGCTAGGATGGCGGCTTGGGCGGGGTCGGTCATTTCATCAACGAGATTTGCGAAATGGTCGCGAGTCGCTGTGCGCCGGTCGAATGCGCGGGCTGATCGGCGAAGGGTTGTGGTACATACGCTAAACTTCTTGACATAAAAGAGGGAGTGATCCATGAGACGTCCAAAGATCACGATTGTTGGTGCGGGTAACGTCGGCGCGGGCTGTGCGCTATGGGCGGCGAAAGCTGAATTGGGTGATATCGTCCTGATGGATATTCCAGAGCTCGAGGCACGAACCAAGGGACGGGCACTGGACCTGCTTCAGTGCGGTTCGGTTGAACGATTCGACAGCAACATCAAAGGCACTTCTCAATGGGATGACACCGCCGACAGCAATGTCGTGATCGTCACGGCCGGTTTGCCGCGTAAACCGGGCATGACTCGCGATGATTTGATCGAGGTCAACACCAAGATCGTTGCCCAAGTCAGCGAGCAAGTGAAACGCCTTTCTCCCGATTGCATCTTAATCATCGTCTCCAACCCACTGGACGCGATGACCTACGCCGCGTGGAAGAAGACCAACTTCCCCACCAACCGCGTCATCGGTCAGGCAGGCTGTTTGGACGTTGCGCGATACAAGACATTCATATCTTTGGAACTCGGTTGCAGCATCAAGGACATCTCCGCGCTTTTGATGGGTGGGCATGGTGATGACATGGTTCCGCTTGTCCGTTACACGTCGGTTGCGGGTATTCCCGTTCAGCAGCTAATCAACGCGGACAGGATTAAGGCGATTGTTGAACGCACGAAAAAGGGTGGTGGTGAAATCGTCGAGTTGATGGGCACGGGAGCCTACTGGGCGCCTGCGTCGGCAGTTATTCAAATGACGGAATCCATCGTGAAAAACAAGAAACGTATCCTTCCCTGTTCCACTTTCTGCGACAAGCAATATGGTGTGGGCGGATACTTCGTGGGTGTGCCGGCCGTGTTGGGTTCGGCCGGAGTGGAAAAGGTCATCGAGGTAGATTTTGACGAAGAAGAGCAGAAGCTCTTCACAGACAGCGCGAATCACGTCAAGGAACTCTGCGCAAAGGTGCAGGGCATCCTGGAAGCCTAAGCGGCATTCTCACCCGCACGAATTACCGTCGGATCAGCGACCATAACCATATCGGCCTTCGCTCCAGCA
Source organism: Phycisphaerae bacterium (assembly GCA_028282665.1). Classification (GTDB taxonomy): domain Bacteria; phylum Planctomycetota; class Phycisphaerae; order UBA1845; family UBA1845; genus JANQHN01. The sequence continues at coordinate 7,843 of JANQHN010000025.1, forward strand.
CTACCGTACCGGGCGAAGGCTTTTTTTGCGGCAGTGCTGTTCGTGCGAGTTGTAGCGACTGATTGAGTCTACATTCTAAACTCGGAAAATAATGCCGCCGCAATCGCGAACACAACTATATTCAAAGAGGGCTTTGACCCCGGAAACGGGCGTGCTATGCTTTTATGATTTTTGACGAATCGCCTGAGTCCGTGAAACAACAGTCGGGTTCGCGGGCCAGCACGCAGAGGAAAACGATGCTGGCAGCCAATGTCGTTTGTCATAACGTCGATGATCAACTCACTTCATGGTGCTAACTTTATCGGATCGCTTGAGGACTTGTCATGACCGGCACACCGAGCCAACCCATGCCGAAATCCTGTCCGACTTGCAGTCAAGCGCTCGATATGCGGACCGGTGAATGCCCGTCGTGCCGATGGCGCTGGGAATCGCCGCATGCAACAACGACGCGCAAGGGGCTCTTCGGACTGCCCGAGATGCGGTATCAAAACCACTACTTATGGGCAACGCTATTTGCCGCGCTCGACATCATGCTAACGTATGTCGTATTGCATCACTGGGGCGGGTATGAGGCCAACCCCATAGCAGCGGCGGTTATCGCAACGAAGCCTTTCTATTACGCAACCATCTTCAAATTTGCGCTTGTGGTGCTGGCGTTTATTATTTGTGAAGTCGTCGGACGCATGAACGATCGCGACGGCCGGAAACTCGCGCTGGCGATCGTCTTGTTTAGTGCCGTTCCCGTTGTCTACACTTTTACGCTATTGATCAACAACCCTCACCCAAGCACGATGGATTCGATCGGCGGATAGTACGCCTGCAGCCGCACGCCTCCAGTTTAATCGGGTCAACTCGTACCATTGCGCTATCGTGGTTCGTACTCACCCGATAGGATAGCGGTTTGAGCAATTCGAAATATGCGCGGAGAAGAGCATGCCTCGCAAGGTCGTCATCTGGGGCGGAACAGAGCTTGGAGCCGGTCTTGCGCAGAAAGGCGCGGCGGGAGGAGATTCGGTCATACTGATTGAGCCGGATGCCGAATTGCTGGACCACGCCAAGCTTCGCATCATTCGCTCGCTCGAAGCACTGGTCAACAAAGACGTCATCTCCGCAAAGCAGCGTCGCGTCATTCTCGATCGGATCCGCTTCGAAGTATCCCCTACGGCTTGCCACAATTTTGATGTGGCTATCGAAACCGTAAAAGATGATCTGGATAGCAAAAAATCTGCTGTTACAGCCCTATCCAGCTTAGCTTCCCCAAAAGCACTCATGGCTACGACAACCAGCTTGCATTCTGTATCGAAGATCGCCGCTTCATGCTCTCATCCCGCGCGTCTTGTCGGTTATCACATCCCCGCGTTAGCCCCAACGCGGGAGGTGGTGGAAGTCGTGAAGTCGGAAGCAACAAACTCTGCCGCCGTTCAACAAGCGGTTGACCTGGCAATGGATTGGGAGCAAACACCGATTCGCGTAGCCGACTCGCCCGGTTTCGTTGTCGATAGGCTTGCACGCCGATTCTTTATAGAGGCGATGCTCGTGTTGAACGAGGGCGTAGGCGGGGTTGACGAAGTCGACGTGATCCTGCGAGATCGGGCCAAATTTACGGTCGGACCTTTTGAATGGATCGATCGTGTGGGTATCGATACGAGCAGCGCCGTCGGCCGGGCATTGAATACAAAACTCGAAAATGCATCACGCTTCGCACCGCTGAGCATAGAGAAAACGCTTATCGAAGCGGGGCATCTTGGCTTGAAATCCAACCGTGGATTCTTCGGCTACGTCGACGGTTATGTTCTCCCAGCCTATTGCGTCGATCGTCAGAGCTTCAGCATGGATCCGATGATGAGAGAAAATGTGCTGACGTTCGCCGTTCGCGTTGGGGCGGCGGTTGCGAACAGCACCGAGCAATACATCCTCGCCCGCCTGCTCGCCGTCGTAATCAACGAAGCGGGGCTCCTTTTCCACGAGAAAGTCGCATCGCCGGGTGACATCGACATCGCCTGCCTTTCCGCGCCGATTCTTCCCAAAGGACCGCTCGCCTGGTCGGACGACATAGGCCATCGCACAGTCGCCGGACTTATGCACCGATTGAGTGAAACCTTTGACCCTGCCAGGTACCATTCCGCACCGATCTTCGCGCGGCGGGCGTAATTTCTGCGATTCTTTAATGCGGGACCTTGTTGACAGCATGAGTGATCGTCAGTCTCCTTTGTCAAACCTTACCTCAACAATTTGTCCGATAAGTGTCAAGCATTGGCATTTTCAGTCCTCAAATCGGACTTGACCCTGCTTTCTTAGACCTCCTAAAGTCAAATGGATTGCCAAAACTCACTGTGCTGTTCACCTGTGCTGCTGCCAGGGCCGCGTCAAAATGCTATAGCCGTTTCTATCCAGGCGTAGTGTTCAAAGGCAAATTACAGACAGCGTAAAATACGAATCGGAAGCCACACCTAACTAGAGCTTGCTTTAGGTTTGTGTATGACACGTAATTCAGTCCGATCTGAGGGGTAACCGATGCTAAAGCTGAAGCTGACGTTCGCTTGCCTATTGGTCGTGGTTACGAGCAGCGTGAGCGCTGACACGCTATTGTTGGACCAATTGGACAAGCCTACCGTGCAAAGCGGTGACTTTGCGGTCAATAGGTTGGATGCCGGCATGCCCGCGCGAGAAGTCTATGAAGTACTGAAGCTCACTACCAAAGAGGACTTCCTGGCTGTGGGAGGGGACGGAGCAGGGGAAGACCACTCGCTTCACGGTAACTTGACACTGGGCCGCGTTTTGCTTTGGCTTGACGAAAACCAACTACCGAAGAACCGGATTATCATTTCTTTCGATGCGACGCCTCCGCCGGGCGAATCCGCAACCACGGTGGCGATCAAACGCTTGTCTTTGCGGCTTGCGGATCGGGTCTGCAAGCTGACCGACACCATTGTGTTTCCCGCCGGAACGAATCAATTCGGCGAGGTCCGATTGATAGTGGAGCCTAAGATCGATTGGTTGAGCGTATACAAATGGTCGCCCGCGTCCTTTCGGATAAGCGCCGAAGTGGCTGCCCCACCCGGTACGATGATTACAGCCTTCATCAGTGGTGAACCGGAGGCGACTTTGGAAGAAACGACGACTGGAGCGATGAACGGCGGAACGAGCGGGACTTTTGTGCGCGTGCACTCTGCGCTTGGGGCTCGCGCGAGAGGTGGGGGTCATGGGGGCGGCAGTGCAAGGCCTGCGAGTGCGGGATTGACCCTGCCGGGATCCGTTCCTTTCGATGGAGCAGGTAATCCACCGGCAAGGAATCGTTTCGACTACACGCTGCTTGAGCCGGGATTACCAAACGAAGATAGCGAACCCGCACGACCAACACCCGACCCGATCGAAGATATTTCACCGTCGATACCTGATCCGATCGTACCCAAGCCCGGATATCTGATTGACGACTCGGAAGTAGTTTTTCCTTCAAATGCTGATACACCTGTCGTCGTACCGCCTGATAGCCCGTCCGATCCGGTTCCACCAACGAATCCGCCGGGCGGAGGGGGAGGCAATGGTGGTGGACAACCTATCCCCGAGCCCGCAACGGGACTCCTGCTGCTTGTCGGTTTAGCCTTGGCCGGGAGCCGGCGACAGCGGCGCTGCTGAATTGACTGAGGTTTTCCTTCGCCCGTATTATGGCAGTTTCAATCCAAACGTAGCGTTGAATGTCGACTTTCCAGCAGTACAAAACGCGGTATCGGACGCTACACCTGGCTAGAGCTTGCTCTAGACGA
>JANQHN010000039.1 GCA_028282665.1 Phycisphaerae bacterium
TCGGGCGAACACGCTGGCCAAGGGCTATTCCGGCGTGCGAGAGAAGCTGATCGACACGATTATCGAGATGATCAACAAGGGCGTGGTACCGTTCATCAACGAGAAGGGTTCGTTGGGCACGAGCGGCGACCTGTCTCCGCTGTCGCAATTCGCTGAAGTGGCGATCGGTGAGGGGCGAGCATTCTACAAAGGCGAGCCCATGTCCGGCGCGGAAGCGATGAAAAAGGCCGGTGTGGCGCCGACCGACCTGACGTACAAAGAAGGCCTCGGTTTAATCAACGGCTCGCAAATGATGACCGCGGGGGCGGCGCTGTTGGTGCATGACGCCGAACGCGTGCTCAAGAATGCTATGATCGCTAGCGCGATGGCACTGGACGCTTTGCGGGCGGTCGAACGGGCTTACGACCCGCGCGTTCATCGCGTTCGCCCGCACAGGGGGCAAAGCGCGGTGGCGGCGAATCTGCTCAAGCTTTTTGCCGGTAGCGAAATCATGGCCAACAAGACCGGTAAAGTGCAGGACGGTTACTCGATGCGCTGCACGCCGCAAATTCTTGGTCCTTCGTTGGATATTTTGGAATACGTCAAGGGAGTGATCGCGACGGAGATGAACTCCGCAGCGGACAACCCGCTGTTTTTCGGTGAGGACAACGAATATTTTGCTGCAGGCAATTTCCATGGGCAGGGCGTAGGCCTTGCGGTTGATTACCTTTGCATCGGCATGAGCGAGGTTGCGGATTTATCGGAGCGCCACACCAACCGATTGCTCAACCCGGTGCTCTCCGGACTGCCGGACTTCCTGGTCGAAGGGAAAGGCCTCAATTCGGGGCTGATGGTGGCACAATATACCGCGGCAGCACTCGTGAGTGAGAACAAGGTGTTATCGCATCCCGCATCGGTAGACTCGATCAGCGTCTCCGCCGATCAGGAAGATCACGTCAGCATGGGGCCTATTGCGGTTCGCAAGTGTACGGAAATACTTAAAAACGTTCGCAACGTCCTTGCGATTGAAATGATGAGCGCTGCCCAAGCGTACGAATTCCATGAAGGACGCAAGCCGGGCAAGGCAACGAAAATCGCATATGACATGATTCGCAAGAGGGTGCCTGCGTTGAAAGACGACCGTGTACTTTACCCGGATATCCAAAAGATTGCCGAAATGGTGACGGATTGTTCGATTCTCGAAGCTGTGGAGAAAGAAGTCGGTCCGCTTATGCTGGCGCGAGATGTGGCGTTCGAGTAAGGCCTTGGATAGCAGCAGCCTCGATGAGCCTTAAAGAGATGGAATTCGACCATGCTGGAAGCATGGCATGCTGTGAGGTTGGTTGAAACATGCCTTTAGGGTTTGCGACAGGTTTTTTGATCGGTGCGCAGCATGTGGTTCAAAGTCCGGATCACATGGCGGCCGTCGCTCCTCTTGCAGCCGATAACGGCGAGCGAACCTGGGTGACGGGCGGATTCTGGGGCATGGGGCATGCGAGCGGCGTGGTGATTCTTGGCGGACTGGCTCTGTTGTTCCGCGAAGCGATCAGTGATACGGTCTTGGCGGCGATGGGTGTTTGGTGCGAGCGGGCGATCGGGTTCATGCTGATTGCTGTCGGCGTCTGGGGATTGAGGCGTATCGCTCGCAAGCCGACTCTGCACATTCATGACCACATCCATCGCTTTGAAGCCGAGCCGGGCGAAGGCGAGATTGAGGTCAAACACGCCCACGTTCACGAGCACAGCCACACGCACAACTTACTGCACCGCCATTCGCACGAGATTGGTCATACACATAAGCACAAGCATCATTGTGGATACGCGCACGGTAAATCCGCGTACTTAGTCGGGCTCTTGCACGGATTGGCCGGCGGAACGCACCTCGGCGTCGGAGTATTGCCGGCGCTGCTTTCGCCAACGCGGTCTGAGGCAATCGCGTGGATCGTTGCATTCGCGCTCGGGTCGATGATGGCGATGACCAGTTTTACATTCGTGATGGGATTGTTGTCCAAGCGGATCGGATTTAGCGATCGCGGGTATCGTTGGCTTGTGGGGACGTGCTGCGTTGGTGCGATGTTCGTGGGGGTATGCTGGCTTGCGGGTTGGCGCGGGTCGCACGGACACGATCACGGGGGTGGTGGAATCATGGCTGTTGGCGCAGACGGCTCGATCACCGGAAACGCTGAGGGAGGTCATTCTTTCACGCACGGTCATGGATTGTGGCAGGGGGCGCATCTTCACGCTGCACCGGAAAACGAGACGGAGTAGTTATTAATTCAGCAGTTGCATCACTTTGCGTAGACAATCGAAAGCAGCGGCGCCAGCGTAGGTCAAAAAAATGCCCGCCGTTTCTGTGAATGAAACGGCGGGCATTTGCATTACGTTCTGTGAATTTAGGATTAATAGCTAACGGCGAATCGTCGGCTATTGATCACCAGGCCAAAATCAATGACTCCGTCGCACGAAGCTTATTGACCGCTTTGCGAATCTCGGAAAACTGAGACGGCGTGAGTGTGTCGCGGTCGATCTGGATGATCCGCCGGACTCGCACGGTTTGTCCATCCACTTCGACCTTTTGCGCTATCTTGCCCCATTCCCCTGAAACCTGTTCGAGTGTCGCGGGCTTGACCTTGGCTAAAGCGTCTTTAGGCAGTTTAAAGGTCAGATCGACGTTCTCGGTAAAAGGCCCGGCGACACGTACGTCGGTTCTGCGGTACGAACGATCGAGCGGCATGGGGAATTTGCTAAGCGCGACCGGGCCGTTGCCGAGCTTGATGATGTGCTGCTCTCCCCGTTTTTTGACCTTGTCGGCTTTTAACTTGGCGGAAGCAAGAAGGCGATTTTGTGACAGTTCGGTCAATGCGTAAGAGTCGACCTTTACGTCATCCATTAACGCCTTCAACTGATTTTTGACCAGGCCTTCCTGCTTGGAGGCTGAGTCGAGTGAAAGCGGATTGTAGAACTGACCCGTCATTCTGATACGCAGGTCGCCGGTGACTTTGCCCTCTTCATCAATAGCGACATGGCCCGCGAGGTTGACTTCGTTTTTTGTCTGCTCGCCGCGCTGGTGAATGTAGTCCGCTTTCACGCGCCCGCCGTCGTCCATGGAGAGTAAAAGATGCTTTCCCCATACGCCCGGATTCTCGAATAGACCGTGCTGCGGATGGACGTACATGGTGCCCTCATCCGTTTCGACCACGAGCACCACGCCGGCAAAAACCGATTCAGTTGGTGCTTCGTTGACTTCGTAGCCGTACGTTTCCGCATTGACGGCGGGCCTGATCGCTACGTCGAGATCGAGCGCTCTTAGCGCAGCCGCATAAAGCCCTGCTGCGTCGAGCGGGCTGCCGTAATTGTCCTCGAATACGACTGCGGCGGGTCTGGCTTGAAGCGATCGCATGGTCTTGCGTGAACTGATGTAGTTGAACGTCTTACGGAGACGTTCGGTGATCAACTCGACCTGACGAGCCGTGGAAGGCTCATTGCTTGCGACTTCTTTCGCGAACGCACGAATTGCGTCGTTGGGTTTGCCTGCGCCGTCGACGACCTTGGTCATACGCTTTACCCAGTCAAACGCGCTGGGGCAGGTTGTAAAGCGGACACGCTTGCAACGCTGCTGCCAAAGAGGGGATTGCGCCTCGGTCTTGTCAGCATCAAGATTGCCGAAAGACCAAGTGTACGTGACGTAGCCATCCTCCGGACTATTGGTTTCGATACGCGGCTCGGGCGTCAGGCCGTCCACGGGGTAATGAAGCGGTTTGGACGCGGGTAGAATCACGCGCACCGTGCGATCGAGCACCGGGTATTCGTCCGAAATGTGCAAATCCGCTGAGATCCAGGGCGAAACGTCGGGACTTGTCGTGACTTCATAATCGAGCGAAATGACGCAATCGTTCTGAATGCCGGAAAAGCTGACGACCTTCTGCTGCCACTTCGCGTATTCAGGCCAGCCCGCGACATCGCCCGGAGCGGCGATGTTGAACGAATAGTTGGGTACGGGCATGCGATCGCCGTTGGGGATGAGTGTGGAAGCGTTGTAGATCGTGAGGGTATCCGTGCCGACGTTGAAGTCGATGCGCGGGTCTGCCATCGAGCGGATGGGGCGGTGACTGAGTAGCTTCGTCGATTTGGCGTCACGACGCAGCACTTCGCCTTTCTTGTTGATCATCCAGGTTTGCTCCCAGTTGGTGATGACCGCGTCTTCTTCACGCAGATCGCGCGCCGCAGCGAGCATGGCGCCCTGGGATTCGCTGCTGATACGTGGTACGTCAGCAGCCTGACAACCCGGTGTGATCAACGCCGGGATACAAATGCCCAAAAGCATTGGGTAAAC
>JANQHN010000064.1 GCA_028282665.1 Phycisphaerae bacterium
TATTGCCCGTCATCAACAACCGACTCGTGTACATCATCGCCATCCTCGTGGGCACGATCGCGACCGCGCTCGCGGTCCTGACCGTCAAAACACTCACTACCAACCGGAAAAAAGAAACCGCGGAGGTCTAGAAATGAAAATCGTCGCCGTTACCGCTTGTCCAACCGGCATCGCACATACCTACATGGCCGCCGAGCAACTGGAGAAAACAGCCAAAGCGCTTGGTCATGACATCAAAGTTGAGACGCAAGGTGCGATGGGTATCGAAAACGAGCTCTCCGAGTCTGACATCGACAGTGCCGAAATCGTCATTTTTGCGGTTGGAATCGATGTAGAGCAGCGCGAGCGGTTTGACGGGAAAAAAATCGTAAGCGTTGAAGTACAGCAAGCGATCAAAGACCCTAAACAGGTGTTCGAAGGACTGAAAAATTGATTGCGTACGACAAACGATTCGCCTCGCGCTTTTCGCAATCGACCGCAATAATCCGTGGAAACTCATGAGCAGCGCGCTTACATTCAGATGCCCCTTGCCGTTCGGTTTGCATGCGCGGCCGGCGAGTCAGCTTGCCGAAGTCGCGCAACAATACAGCGCGCAAATCACCCTCACTCGTACCAAAACCGAAACCACCGCTGACGCCAAAAGCGTACTCGCCATCGTTTCTCTTGATGTGTGCCACAACGACGAATGCCTTATCCTCGCCGTGGGAAAGGACGCTGAAGATGCACAAGAAGCCCTTGGACGCTTCGTTCAAAATTCCCTGCCACACTGCGACGAGGACGTCACTCTCGGCGAACATACGCGCAGGCCACTCCCCCGCATGTTTCGTGGATTGGCCCTTGATTGGATTTCGGGTACACCCGCAAGTCACGGAGTAGGCATAGGATGTGTCGTGCATGCACAGAGGCGCAGCTGGCCTAGTCCGGATCGCATCGCGCTTGGCGAAGGCACCGAGAGTTCAATCCAAACGCTGGAACAACTCCTAAACCGTGTGCGAAATGTTCTGGCTGGCGAACTCTCCGAACAAACCGGTTCGGCAGCACGAGGAATACTCGAAGCCCACCTGGCTATTCTAGGTGATCCGGGATTCATCGCCCGGATCGAATCGCTGCTAAACAACTCCGTAACGCTACCGGCCGCAATCGTAAACGCCTGTGACACGTTTGCCGATGCATTGCGCAGTGCGCAAAGCCCCTATGTCCGCGAACGCGCGATCGACGTGGAAGACGTCGGATTGCGACTTTTGGAACACTTAGGTGTCGTAGTCGATTCACCCGGCAATATAGCACTTGACGGACCATCAGTACTGGTCGCGGATAACTGGTCGCCAAGGCAACTTCTGGCGGCAGATCGATCGAAGCTCGAGGGATTAATTCTCCAACATGGTGGATCGACTTCTCACACGATCATATTGGCGAGGTCGTTTAGCATTCCCACTCTGGTGAGTGTTTCGAATGCCGTGTTACGCATGACGGAAGGAAGCCAAGCGATCATTGACGCCCAACATGGCTTGGCAATCTGCGATCCTCCCGGCGAGGTGCGCGCCTACTACGAGCGCGAACGAAACAAACAGGCGATCATTAACCGGCGACGAAGTAACCGCGCAGGCAAACCGGCGCGCACAAACGACGGAGTACGCGTAGAGATCGCCGCCAACATCGCCTCGGCCGACGAACTTATCCCTGCAATCGAGCGCGGCGCAGAAGGCGCAGGCTTGTTTCGCACGGAAATGCTCTTTTTCGGGCGACAGAAAGCACCTTCCGAAGAAACGCAGTACGAAATTTACTCGCGCGTTGCGAAGGAAGCCCGGCCAAAACCGGTCATCATACGCACGCTCGACGCCGGCGGGGACAAACCCATCACCTACTTGAATTTTCCCGATGAGGCGAATCCATTTTTGGGGTACCGCGGGACGCGCATCTACCAGGCCCATCTCGACATCATCGACTCCCAACTGCGAGCTGTTCTTCGCGCCTCGGCTCACGGCGATCTTTGGATCATGGCTCCCATGGTCTCCACTCTCGATGAGATCGAATGGCTCAAAAATCGCCTCGCCATGCTGCAGCGGCAATTGCGCGACAAAGGCCACTCCATCAATACACAACTGAAGTTCGGAATCATGGTCGAAGTGCCATCCATCGCTTACCTCGCGCCCGAGGTCAGTCGATTGGTCGATTTCGTCAGTATCGGGACAAATGACCTCCTGCAATACTTTATTGCGACGGATCGCGGCCATCCCGAAATCCAGGAACTGTCCAGCCCTTATCAACCCGCGTTTTTGCGCTTTCTGCGTCACATTGTCGACGCTTTTCGTTTGGCTGGCATTTGGGTAGGCATGTGTGGAGAATTTGCAAGCGACGTTCGGGCCACACCGCTGCTTGTAGGATTGGGATTGAACGAACTCAGTGTCTCGCCCCCTAACATCCCGGTCATCAAATCTGAAATACCCCAATTGGACAGCGGTCATTGCCGTACCGTGCTGGAGAAATGCCTCAACTGTGGCACCGTCGAGAAAGTTCAAGCAACACTCGCCTCTGAGTCAGGATACGCGGCAACTCGCCCACTGCTCGCTATAGATACGATCGTGGCCCGCTCAACAGCTAAGCACAAGGAAGAGGCAATCAAGGAACTGGTCGACAAACTCGAACTCGCAGACAGGACACGCGACGGGTTCCATCTGGAAGAGGCTATCTGGCAACGCGAGGACACCTATTCCACCTATATGGGTCATGGATTCGCCGTGCCTCACTGCAAGAGCGACGCGGTCCGAACTAACTCGATCGCCGTGACCCGCCTGGCGTCACCTATTGCGTGGAGCAAAAGCGACAACGAACCCGTGCAGTTCGTAATCATGCTCGCCATGCGCGCATCGGATGAGGCGGGAATGCATATGCGTATCTTCTCCCGACTCGCAAGAAGACTGATGCACGAAGACGTAAGAAACAACCTGATTTCCGCCGAAACGGCCGAGAAAATACATGAAATCCTAACCCGTGAACTGGCTACGATAAACGAGTGATCCTACTGAAATAAAGACCGGCGCGACCGCCGTGAAAGGCAACCGTTTCGCCGTTTGCACCGCGTCACGACTGTTGATTAAAAAATGCGCGAAGGAGCACGCAATGAAATCTGTTCGAAATTCGTATCGAACCTGTCGATCGTCATTCGTTTGGGTTCTGCTCAGCGCGGTCTTTTGCGCAGCAGATACAAACTACGAGTCGCCCGTAGCGTCGAAAGATAACAAAACACTCTACTGCGTTGGTTACGCCCACCTCGATACACAGTGGCGATGGGACTACGTCACGACGATCGACGAGTACATCAAGGCAACGCTCGATGAGAATTTCGCGCTTTTCGACAAGTATCCGGAATACATTTTCAACTTCACAGGTTCACGCCGCTACTCCATGATGAAAGAATATTACCCGACGCGCTATGAGCGGCTTAAAAAGCACATCGCGGAAGGTCAATGGCGCGTGTCCGGTTCGTCAGTAGACGAAGGTGACGCGAACGTCCCTTCCCCCGAATCAATCATTCGTCAGGTCTTATACGGCAACGAATACTTCAAAAACGAGTTCGGCCAGGAAAGCGTCGACTACATGCTGCCTGACTGTTTTGGATTTCCCGCATCCATGCCTTCCGCTTGGGCACACTGTGGACTCAAAGGCTTCTCTACGCAAAAGCTCACATGGGGTTCTGCGGTCGGGCTACCGTTCAACATCGGTGTATGGGAGGGACCGGACGGCAGTGAAGTGATCGCCGCGATCAATCCGGGACCGTACGTAGGCGCGATCAAAGGATACGCGGACCGCAATCCGGATTGGGACGCTCGCATCGAAGAGAACGGGAAGCTTTATGGTTTGTGGGCCGACTTTCACTACTACGGCGTGGGCGACATGGGCGGAGGACTGAAAGAACTCGATGTCAAAAACTACCTCGCCTCCGCCGCGAAAAAGGACGGCCTGTACAACGTGAAGCTCGCAGCGTCCGACCGGTTCTTCAAAGACATTACGCCCGATCAACAAGCCAAGCTGCCTCGTTACAAAGGCGACCTGCTATTGACGCAACACTCGGCGGGATCGATCTCGTCGCAGGCGTACATGAAGCGATGGAACCGAAAAAACGAGCTTCTCGCAGATGCGGCCGAGCGTGCCGCGGTGTTTGCGAAGTGGTTCGGCGGGATCGAATACCCGCACGACAAACTGCGTAAGTCCTGGGAACTCGTGCTCGGCAGTCAGATGCACGACATCTTACCGGGTACCAGCCTCCCTATCGCTTACAACTATTCGTGGAACGATGAGGTCGTCGCGTTGAATGGTTTTGCGGCTGTGCTGACCGACGCTGCCGGTACGATCGCCGAGACGCTGGACACGAATGTCAGAGGCAAGCCGTTAATGGTGTACAATCCGCTCGCCATCTCGCGCGAGGATCCCGTCGAGGCAACGATCAAATTCCCCGGCAACGCCCCACCCTTTGTACGTGTATTCGGTCCGAATGGTCACGAAGTCCCTGCGCAGGTACTCGATGCAGACGGGCAATCGTTGAAAATTCTTTTCCTCCCGAAACTAAGCCCTCTTTCATGGACCGTGTTCGATGTCATAGCTGCGTACGAATCCCCTTCCATCGAGAACACGCTGTCCGTACAAGGCAACATGTTGGAGAACGATTTCTACCGCGTACGGTTAGACAAAAACGGTGATGTCGCAAGTATTCAAGACAAACTCCATGCCGGCCGTGAGCTTCTTGCCGCTCCCTCGCGATTGGTATTTACATACGAAAAACCGCAACAATGGCCCGCTTGGAACATGGACTGGGAAGACAGGCTACGTCCACCTCTAGGATACGTGGAGGGCAAGGCAAAAATGCGTGTCATCGAAAAGGGCCCCGTACGTGTAGCCATTCAAGTCAAACGCCGCGCTCGCAACTCCATGTTCACCCAGATCATCCGACTATCCGCCGGAAGTGCGGGGCGACGAGTCGAGTTTGATAATGATATTGATTGGCAATCCGCGACTTGCGCCCTGCGTGCGTCGTTCCCCCTTACCGTCTCCAACCCCAAGGCAACGTACAACCTGGGTCTTGGGACCATCCAGCGAGGCAACAACGAACCCAAAAAATACGAAGTACCATCTCGCGAATGGTTTGACCTGACCGACATTGGCGGCGAGTACGGCATTTCCGTCCTCGAAGACAGCAAGTTCGCGTCTGACAAACCGAGCGACAGCGAAGTACGTTTGACGATGCTGTACAGTCCGGGCGTTCGTAGCGGCTATCAGGATCAACACAGTCAGGACTGGGGCAGGCACGACATCCTCTACGCGCTGTACGGACACGGCGGGGATTGGCGCCAAAGCCTGTCCGAATGGCAGGCACGGCGACTCAACCAACCACCGTGTGCCTTCAATGTCGAAAAAAAGATCAGCAAAAACTTGCCACGCTCCCGTTCTCTGATCGAACTTAGTAGTGAGCAGGTAGCCATTCGTGCACTTAAAGAGTCCCAAGACGGGAAGTGGGTAATTGTGCGACTCCAGGAACTGTTGGGCTTGGACGCGAAAAAAGTAAAATTGCAAATTGGTGCAGGCATCACCGAAGCCGTCGAAGTTGACGGACAGGAACGACCGATCGGACCGGCGAATGTCCAAAACAGCACAATGTTTTTTGACATGAAACCCTACCAGCCACGCTCTTTCGCCCTCCGGCTTGCATCCGCGCCGACCACCCTTAGCAAAATCAAATGCATTTCCATTCCGCTTCCCCTCAACGACGACATCGCAAGCAAGGACGGCAAACGCATCGACGGCCGGTTTGACGCTAAAGGCCGCTCCTTGCCGGCCGAA
>JANQHN010000156.1 GCA_028282665.1 Phycisphaerae bacterium
TGGAAAAGCAGCTTGACGAACTCGTTGAACAGGAACTGCGGCGAATCGTGAATACCCAGTACGGCGGCGTGTACCGACGTTATGAGAACGAGCTTGCTATCGAGAACAAAACGCTTGACGACGTTCGAGCCGCATTGCGCCGGGAAATTATCGTAGCACGCTACCTCGAATTAAACCTCAAGCCCAAAGTGTCCGAGCCGACGCGCGACGAACTATTGACTCTATTCGAACAAAACAAAGATAAGTGGGCAAGGCCCGCGAAGCGGAGTATGTCTCTGATCGAAGTTCGTATGGATAAGCGATTTTCCGATGGGGCGACCGAACCCGATCAACGGCAAACTGCTCGTGTGATAGCCAGGAAACGTATCCGGAATGCTAAATCCAAGATCGCGGCTGGCGAAACATTCGCGTCCGTTGCGAAAGAGGTTTCAGATGGATTTTTTGCGAGTGAGGGCGGATCGTGGGGCTACGTGACGAAGGACGGTGTTCGTGAGCGTTACCTACCTGCCGTCGAAGCACTGTATCAGATGGACACGGGCGAGGTGAGCGATACTATTGAAACGGACGAGGCGTTTTTCCTGGTTCGCTGTGACCACAACGACCCAGGTGTGGAGCCGGACTTCGAGGCGGTCCAAACCGAACTGAGAAGTCGATCATTCCGCGAAAACTACAACCGCGTCATTGCCGAAGAAGTTCTCAAGCTCCAACAGGAAGCCCGCATGGAGCCGAAAAACTTGGACCTCTTTCTACTCGGCGTATTGGAAAACCTGCCGGATGCGAAGTTGCAGTAGAAGGCAGCAACACGGCGAGTGGTTTTTGGTATTGAATTTATAAAAATTGCTGGCAAATGCATATCCCCGCGCGCTTCACCCGACCGGGGTTCGTTCTATGAGCATGGCGACCGCATCGATCAAATGAACATCGGCGATGTCACACCCATGCAGAACATCATTCGCGTTGCAATCGCGGCGCCGGCCGCTACCACGACACGGATGCATGTTGCGTTAGTCGGCCGCGAGGGTATCGTGGATACGGCCAATTGGGACCGTCGCTCTCGATCTTTTCTTGTCAATCCCTTTAATCTTGACCGATAAGTATGCCGGTACGGACCGATGTCCTGGTTTTCAGTCTTGCGCGGATGGAACATCGAGTGTTTTGAAACGGGGTGGATTTGGTTTATCATGATCCCATGCAAAAGGGAATGCCTATGAACAGCAAACGAATGTACAGCAAAGCGGTTCGGTCCGCTTCAGTGCTACTGGCCGGTGGGATGATATTGCAATCAAGCTGTGCGTCCTGGAGTGAAGCCCTCGGTATCACCATCGCGATGGAAAACAACGTACTGCAAGTAGGCCTGCCGGTCGGCGAAATCTCAGTTTCGCAGGAAAACGGCTTGCAAGTCGACATTCCCGGCATATCCGTCGATCAGCGGGCGGGCGAGTACGAGATTCACGTCGGGCCGTAAGAGCTTGCGAGGTGGCATTCCCGAATGTTCTGTGCGGTATTCTTAGGGCGTGCTCCCCGATTTGTGGGGCATTAATCGGTGATCGAAAAGGGTTATACGCGTGAATTTGTCGTGAATAGAACCTCATGGAGTCGCGGTTTAATGAGGGCGACGACGTGGAAAAAAGCGATCGTGCAAACGGGATGCTGGCAGCGATGGGCGGATTGGTCTTCGGTGGCCCCTGTTTGACGGTCACAGGCTATTGGGGCGTTGACTAAGGACATGACCTATGGGAAGTGGGCATTCCTGATTTGTCTATCTCCGGCGACGATGATGAATTTCACATCGACACCCTGGTGTTCTTCTGCGATAGCGGTGACGAGGTTGCCCTTCTGGCTCGCTTCTACTTGTGCGGTAGGAGTAATCGCATACGCGTCATCGCTTTGTAGGTCTTATCCGTACCAAAGTTCCCTTCGGGCCGCGGTAAGGGTTCGAGCACTACGACCGGTGGATTGCCCGAGTCCGAACTCAGATTCATAGGGAATGTGCTATCTTGGCCAAAGCGAGCATCCAGTACCGCCCGCACCCAACCCGGATCGTTACGCCCGGTGAAATCAGTCAGGGAAGCTCCAGCGCCTGGCGCGATCATTCCCATACCGTCCGTGTTGACGTTCATAAACTCCAGCTCAGCCTCCGTCAGACCGGCTGCAGCGTAGAACTCGATGTTGCGGTCGAATAACTCCTGATCGATCCAAAGATTGGCAATGTTGTCTCGCGTGGCGTATTCGCCGGGGCGTACCTTGCGTGACGCGACACGCTTTCCGCCGCGTTTCGCAATGGCTTCCACCAATCCTGATCGGGCAAGCGAAATGCGAAACTGTCCGCTGGTCGGCTCGACGCGCATTTGCCATCCTTCCGTACCGCGCTTTGCCAAGGTTGCGGGCGGAGACTCAACGACGACGTTGCTTTCAAATGTTCCCTCTATCGTGCCACCACGCACCGTGCCGTAACCCAGTCCTATGCGGATGTCTTCCTGCGTTGCGCTTCTACGAAATTGCTCGATCGATGCGTATGTTGCGCTGCGGATGCTCATGTAAGTCAACTCGCTGAAACGCAGATTGACGTGCGAGCGGATGCCCGTTCGCAAGAGTACGCCGGCGGGAAGTCCATCCCCGACCTTCACCGCGGTCCAACCTTCGTCGCGATTCGCGCTGGTGCCGGCAGGCGCCCAATGCACTGAGCCATCCACTTCGATGACAACGGCTAAGAATTCGGCGGATACCGCAGCCTTGTCGTCAGGGCTTTCTTTTTTGGATTGCTTCGTGCGATCACCTTCACCTACGCCCGCACTTGCTGGTGGGGCTGGCCGGGGCGTTGATGCCTCAGATGAAGAGTCGCTCGGTTTTTCCGGTGATTGTCCATTGGCACCCGCTTCGGGCAAGTCGCTCGGCTTGGAAGGCTGGTAGTCGCTAAGTGCGAATGCCGCACAAAAGGAAATTCCACACGCCACTACCAGAAAGAACGCGATTTGACCATGTGTCGACAGAAACATCCCGCATCCCCATTTCGTTGAGTCTAATAGCCCATTATCTATGTTCCCCATTTGTATTATATACGAAAAGGGGGAGCGTTTGCAGTTCGAGGCAGTTTAACGGATGACGACTTTTTGCGCCCCGCGTTTCACCACGCCCATTTGTACTGGCGATTCGCCGATTTCTTCGAGACGTCGCATTACACTATTGGCGAACCGTGGTCTGACGATGAGCACGAAGCCGACGCCCATATTGAAAACCTTGTACATTTCCGCCGTCCGTATGCCATGATTCGCCAGAAAATCGAAAATTGGCGGAATAAACCAGGACTTCTTCTTGAGTATGGCGTCGCAGTTTGCAGGCAGGATACGGGCAATGTTCTCCTTAAGCCCGCCTCCTGTAACATGGGCCATGCCGGTGACGACCTGGATGCGTTTGTACGCATTTAAGACGTGTTGTACCTGCCGAACGTAAATTCGCGTAGGCCGGAGCACAGCTTCTCCGAGTGTTTCGCCGAGTCCGTCGCAATAGTCCGTGAGCTTCACGCCGCTTTCTGCAATTACCTTACGCACAAGTGAGTAGCCATTGGAATGCACACCGCTTGAAGGCAAGCCTATGATGACGTCATCGCGATTCACGCGCGATCCGTCAATAGCCTTGCCGTGCTCCACCACTCCGACCGAGAATCCGGCGAGATCCAGTTCGCCCGGCTGGTACATATCGGGCATCTCTGCCGTTTCTCCGCCCAACAGTGCGCAGCCCGATTCGCGGCACCCTGCAGCGATACCTTCGACCACATCTCGAAGTCGTTGAGGATCGAGTTTGCTGACGGCGAGGTAGTCGAGAAAAAGTAGCGGTTCCGCCCCGACCGTGATGAGGTCGTTAACATTCATCGCGACCAGATCGATGCCGATGGTGTCGAGTTTCTTCATTTCGAGCGCGATGAGCACCTTGGTCCCTACGCCGTCGGTACAGGCGACAAGGACGGGCTTAGCGTAATTGCGGCGGAAGAGTTGCTCGTCGTAGTCAAGGCGGAATAAACCCGCAAATCCGCCGTGGCGATCTGCGACGACGCGCGGTCCGTAGGTGCTTTTCATGGCGGAGGCTATGGCGGTGACCCACCGTGTGTTGGCGGAAATGTTAACACCAGCGTCTTTGTAGGTGATCTGGGCCATGTGCGGGACTCCTGCAATTGGCGCTTATCGGACGGCGTTCATTGTAGCAAGACCGCCGCAAAAGGCTCGTTAATGCATGAGGAGGATTCACCGAATGCGCGATTTCCCAATCGCTAACATGGGGAAAATCTGCCGCCTGTACGTCCTTCAAGGCTCGATAATTTCGTTTTCAATGAATTACTGACACAGTGACTGTATCGAAATCGTGTTAACACAAATTTTTTTAGACAATGGGGGACTTACCTCAACGGCACTACAAGTAGTTATTTGAGTGCAAATAGACCCAATTTGGAGGGTCAATGTTCCTCTAAATCTCCAATTTTTCGGAAGAATGTCAAACTGTGAGGCTTACACCTTATGGCAAGGTCCCAAAAAAGGTGTAAGCTATACACGGCAAAGAGGGAGAAATTCACAGGAGCGTTCAATTCACGATTACCTATCGCAGCTCAAGGGAAGCCCGACTTTATTGGAGTCGGTACTCGGGGGAGCACGGAGGCTTCTCAAGCAACAGGAGCTGGACACGAAACTAACGGAGGGCATGGCCCGGTCTCCCGAAATTAGTCGTGTCCCGCACGCCTGACCGCCTTGAACGTCGATCCGTTTGCCAGACCCGAAAGAGAGCGTCGCTGATTCGAAGTCGCTTAGGAGCGACGATTGGAGATGCGAAAATGGCTCGGGATGCGCGCATCGTGAAACGAAGGCAGGATTGCTCAGCTGAGATGATGGCCTGTGAAAACAAGCAGAGCGCAATCGCTGCAAGTCAAATTTTCACAGCTGTGCTTTTGCGGAAATGCGACTTACTCAGGGGGGGATTGGCTTTTCTTTCTAATTCGTTTTTGAGGCAAGGCGGAGGAAATCAAGCGAACCATAGTCGATTGGCGAGTTCGGCCGGACTAACCTGTGTAACGCCGGTAGAGGGCATCGTTGCAGCAAGGTGGCTTTGGCGATGCAGAAGGCGGCAATGGTACATGCGCGGTTGGTCGGTGTCGTTGAGCGTACGACCAGGGCATGGATGCCCATTCGAGTGCACGGAGGCAATCGAGGTTGGAAATGGTGTGCAGGCATGGTGGGGCTTTCGGGTTCGCGATTCTCGTGGAATCGGACGCACCGAGAATACCCCCTCGCTCTTTGCCACGTTCCACATGTCGCAGCACGCTATTCCAGGCTGCGATCGACCGACCGCCGGGGTCTTACGTCGTGTCGCGAGACCTGCGACCGTAAGGCCCCATTTTACAATCAATCAATCGCCCGTGGGCGATTGCTACCATATCTCCCTGTTTCGAGGGCGTCGGAGACGTCCTGTTTGCAATTCCAGGTTTGATTTGGGAAAGGAATCTCAACCATGCCAGCCACAAAAGACCGAGAGAACGGGTTGCGGGCGAGCTTCTGCATCGAGCGTAGCGAGGTGGCTCGCAACGAGTTGGTAAAGCGATACACGCCACTCGTTGACAAGCACGCGCGCAGATTGTCGCGCCGACTTTCTGATCAAATTGATTATGAGGAAATACGCTCGGCCGCCTTTGAAGGCCTTCTTTCGGCCATCGAAACTTACAATAGCGACCGCAAAGTCAAGTTTGAAACCTACGCATCGCGGCGGATAACGGGGGCAGTGTTGGATTGGCTTCGATCGATCGATCCACAGTCACGCTCGGTTCGACTTTTTCAACGCCGGCGCCAGGAGGCAATGACGCTCGCCAGTTGTGATGAAGGTAGACAGGTAAATGGGCAGGAAATTGCCAAAAGGATGGGTATGCCATACCCGCAGTACCGGCGGTATGAATCTCGCCTGCAGTCCGGAAAAACCGTAACGCTAAGCAGGTTGGCGACCGAGGACGCGACAGGCGGTGGGGATTCCATCGAGGCGGATATTCCATGTCTTAATCAACCGGCGCCGTTTGAGCGGGTCGAGCGAGACCTGGTTGCAGAGTTCATCTGTCGCGGATTGTCTGAGACGGAGCGGCGGGTTGTGATGCTCTATTACTTCGAGGAGCTTACAATGGCGGAAGCTGGAGTGGCGTTGGGTTTGTCTGAATCGCGAGTAAGCCAGATTCATCGGCAAATTCTTGCCAAACTAAGACAGAAATTCTCTTCCGTAAAAACGCGATACGCAATTGCGTGATCGTTATCTTCATGATGATCGCAGTTTGGAAGCAAGGAGGTATCAATCATGATCAAGGCAGCCACATCTCTTACTTGCTATTGCAATGGCGATCACGTTGCGACGGACTCCAGGCGAAATGAGGAATATTGTAAGATTACCAGAATGTCTCCGCCGGCGCAGCTTGGATACCGGGAAGGAGAACGGGTGCCCCCGTTTTTCGCAGATCAAGCAGTGTTGGGTACGAAACTTAGCGATGCGGCAGTGGTCGTATGTTCGTAGTCGCGCACAACCTCGCTGCTGGCGAATGCGCAGTACGGCGCGATTCGCTCATCCTCTCCATTCGTTTTCAGTGCGAATGAATAGCTTCCCTCAGCTTAAGAAAATGAGTCAGTATTGGCGCGGTCATCGTTTTCTATGAATCGAATCCCTGGACGGTTGGTTTGAAAGGACGAAGTGATGATCGTTGATCCTCAGGATAAGCGTATTGTGAAATGGGCAGTCGATCGCTGTTCGCCTTGGTATTACACCAAGGAGGAAGGCCTGCCCGATCCATGCCTGAAAGTGCATTGCGGTTATGTGACTGCCTATTTTACAAAAGGGCGTTTGCAACGCATCCTCACTCACGCGGATCGCAAGGGAATGGACGATATGTTTGCCGAGCTCATGCAGGTTTTTGCGCTCTGTGCTGAGCCCGACTACTCTTTCAAGACAAGTTTCTTGGAGGATTTTGGTCACACGACAACGTACGACTCCACGATCGGCAGCCGAGATACCGAACCGCCTTTTCGCCAGTGTTAATTGGCGTTGATCGCTGAAATGCCCTTTTTGCGGGCATGTTAGGCCGATAAATCACCTTTGCGATTAGCAGGCTGTTGCAGCGCCAGGTCAAATACTTGCACGCTCTTTCGGGTCGTATACGATGCCTCACGCTGCTGATCGGGAGATTCGTTCAGGCTGCGTTCGCGAGTTTGTGTTTTGGAACGGCCCGATCGATGCACCACGTTGCGACCTTGCGGGACCCGCAGTTTACGTGGTGGCATCCATTTTGAAGTGACCGGCAATACGTGAGGGGGCTATGGCCAACATTCGAATCGATCCTTTCGGCACCGACGAAGTTTCTCTGCTGACGGATCTATACAATCAGATTCTCTCTCCACCTCGCGACGAAGAGTTCTTCGGTCGGCGTTTCCGTGGCCGGCATAACGTCTGCGTTCTTATCGCTGGTATCGATAATCGTCCGGTGGGGTTCACCGCTGGCTTTGAGCTCATGCCCTCAACTTATTTCAGTTGGATTACGGGCGTGCTGCCGGATTTCCGTCGTCAGGGCATTGCGACGCAATTAATGCAGGCGCAGGAGGCGTGGGCGTTTGACCACCACTACGGTCTGCTTCGGTTTGAATGCCTTAATCAACATAGACCTATGCTGCACGTTGCGATTGCCGAAGGTTTCGATCTGGTCGGCATTCGTTACGATACTCCCAGCGCCAACAATGTCGTGATCTTCGAGAAGGAACTGAGCGCGCACACTTAGCGGTTTTAGTGGCAGAAAGAACTTTCCCGCTTTTTTCGCACATGCGGTGGACGCGGTGTTATTGTTCCGTCGGGCTCGGTTGCTCCACAAGGATAAGCCTTTCCGGATCGAACTGCTTGTCGGGTAGTCGCGAAAGAATGCCTTCGTACAATGCCTCGTCCATAGTTGGCGTGCGTGACAAGATCCAAAGGAAATTGCGGTTGGGTGAGCCTACCACCGCATAACCGTAGTCTTCCTCATCGCCCAGTTCGAGAATCCAGTAGTCCCCTTCGAAGAGAGGTAACGATCCTATCAGGACGAAGCTTACTTTCAGCTTAGCGTTTGTCTCGGCATCGAAAACGCGAGCTTGGCCGACGATCTTGTCTTCATTACCGTCCAGCGTGCCTAAGCGACAAGTGTTCTCAACTCGCACCGTACCGTTGTCATTGATCGTGTATTCGGCGGTGGTACCCACACAGCCTTGTTCGAAGCTGTTGGGGTAACGGGCAATTTCGTACCAAAGCCCGGCGTACCGCTCGAGATCGACAAACGCGACCGTATCGAGTGGTGGATTCATATCCACACAGCCGGTGAAAGGAATCAAGGCAAGCAACAAGAGGATAGTGGCGCGATTCATGAGGGGTATTTCCTTCGTTCGTAGAGTTCACTCAGGCCCAATGGTCGGATACTCGTTGGGCTTGCGTCTGCCGGCTAACGCGCAAACTACAAGCCTGAAGCATCGTTTCCAAACAATCTCCAAACCCTACCCCGAACGTGTGACTGGCGAGAGGTCGATCATTAAGTTGCCCGACCTTACCACAATGATAGAGCCGCTCAGTCGGACGGACAAGTTGGTTTCAACTTCATCGTTCGCTATCCGCTCCAAGACCGCTCCGTTGCCTGTCGACCTGCCGGTCGGGGCGTTGATCGCCGAAGGTTGCGAAATTGAGCGACCTCGCTATCCACTTGTGCATCAGCAACATTGTTTACGGAAAGGCACTTTTTGGATATTGCCCGACTTCCCCAGCTATCTATTCATTCCCTGCTAATCTACAGACCGGACGCCTTACCCGGGACGGAAACCGCCACTAAGTAATTGTTAAAGTTACCGCTATTGCCCAATGCCAGCCTAGCTACCTTGGATGCGTGTACGAATGCATTTCGCAAGGTCATCGCTCATGCCAGCGACATTGCGTCTTGCCAAACAGAATAAGTTCCAAATTGAGGCTCGCACGTGACGAAGTCCGGTGGGGGAATGCAGCGTGTTTAAACTATGGTTTTACTTTCCTCCTCGCTCCGATTGACTTCTACGTAATACAATGTATTATCCCCTGGGGCTGATGTTCAGCCTGTGCTAAACGAGGAGGCGGTGTGTATGGCGAGGTCAAAGAGTACCATTGTGACGTTTAAAGCGGATGAGTCGTTGTTGGCGTCGTTAGGCGGTGTACCCAACCGTTCCGAGTTCATTCGCAATGCGGTTCTCTCCGCTTTGGAGTACATGTGTCCGCTTTGCCGTGGCGCGGGGATTTTAACGCCAGAGCAAAGGAAACATTGGGCGAGTTTCTCGAGCAATCACGACGTGAAGGAATGCGACGATTGCCACGAATGGTACTTGGTCTGCAATCACGACGAGTCATTACGAGCACAAGGAAAACGAAAGAAGTGATGATGAGGTTTAAAGTGATCGATTTCGGCTGTGTTGACGGGGAAATCAGACGTTTTATGACCGTGGCGGTCGTACTGGCTGTAAATTTTGGCTTACTGGGATGTGGTGAATCTCAGCAGGCCGACCGCGAAGCAAAGACAGCTTCCGAAACAGCGAAGGATGGAGCAACAACGGTTTTTGTCAGCATTGCACCGCTTAAATACTTCGTTGAGCGAATCGGGCAGAATCACGTCGACGTCGAAGTGTTATTGCCGCCCGGAGCATCGCCTGCGACCTACGAGCTTACGCCTAAGCGGCTTGCTTTGCTTGCCCGGGCAAAGACGTTCTTTCGTGTGGGGGTTCCTTTTGAAAGTGCGGTGATAGGCAAAATCGAGTCGACTTTGGATGAGCTTCCGGTCGTGGACTTGCGTGACGGTATCGAGCTATTGACTATCGAAGCGCATGACCACGGGAATGAAGCGGACGGCAGTCACGAGGAAGAGGTGCATGTCCATGGTCCTGGATGCAATCATGCGCCGGGTGAACTTGATCCTCACATCTGGATGAATCCACAACTTGTGCAGAAGATGAGCATTTCAATTCGCGATGAACTCATTCGCCTGCGTCCGGATCTGGAAAAAGGGCTAACAGCCAACCATATTGCGTTGAACCGCGATTTAGAGGTCTTGTACGAGGAAATCCGCGAATCGCTCTCCCATCTGCGTGGCCGGGTTTTCTACGTATTCCATCCGGCGTATGGTTACTTTGCACAATCGTTTGGCTTGAAACAGAAGGCGATCGAACGTGGCGGAAAGCAGCCGACTGTGAAACAATTGGCGTCTTTGATCGAGGAAGCGAAGGCAGATGGCGTGGAGTTGATTTTCGTTCAACCGCAATTCGACTCGCGTACCGCCGAGACGGTCGCCAAACAGATTGGTGGGGCTGTGGTAAAACTCGATCCGCTTGCTGAGGATTACATTGCCAACATGCACAAGATCGCCCAAACGGTGAATAAGGCGTTATCCGGTGGTGGTGAGTAATAAGTAACGCCAGTCGTGCCGCACACGCAGTAAAGAGAGGCTCGAATGTGAGCAGTGAAATCGCCACAACGCCCTGCGCGACCGCGACCTGTGAAGACGGGCCTTGTGTTGTTTTTGAGAAGGTTGCTTTTGCTTACGACAATTCGCCAGTGCTACTCGACGTCGATTTCTCCATTCAACATCGCGATTTCGTGTGCGTTATCGGCCCGAACGGCGGCGGGAAGACTACGCTGATGAAGCTGATGCTCGGGTTACTGGTACCCACCAGTGGGAGCGTGCGCGTGCATGGTAGACGTCCGGATCTCGTGACCCAGCGTATCGGTTACATGCCGCAACGTGCATACCTCGATCCAAAGTTTCCCGTCAGCGTCATGGATGTGGTGCTTATGGGGCGTCTGAACAAGACGCGGAGCTTCGGTCCATACTCGCGGATGGACAGGAAAGCGGCGATCGAGGCTATGCAAGTAGTTGGTATCGAGGAGCTCAACCACAGACCGTTCGCCAATTTGTCCGGTGGACAAAGGCAGCGTGTGTTGATCGCGCGAGCGCTGGCCTGCGAACCTGAGTTGTTACTTCTCGACGAGCCCACTGCCGGACTCGATCCCGCCGTTCAGGAAGACCTCTACCGCCTGCTCGGTCGGCTCAATCAGCGGTTCACGGTTGTCCTTGTCTCGCACGATGTCGGATTCGTTTCCGTCTTTTTCAAAACGGTGATTTGCGTGAACCGTACCGTGCACATGCACTCCACCACAGAGTTGACGCAAGGCAGGGTTGCCGAAATGTACGGTCGCGAAGTTCGCCTGGTCCATCCGGATTCCGTTCATTCCCACCGCGATTGTGGAGTCGACCATTGATCGAATTTATGCGAGCGGTTGCCAGCCACGAATTTCTCCAATATGCCTTGTTCGGCGGAGTGTACGCGAGTATTGCGTGCGGTGTCATCGGTAGCTACGTGGTTGCGAGGCGTATTACATACATTGCGGGTGGTATTGCCCACTGCACTTTGGGGGGGATGGGCGTTGCGCGTTACCTGAATCTGGTACACGGATTTACGTGGCTTCGCCCGATTCACGGGGCGGTGGTGGCGGCTCTT
>JANQHN010000205.1 GCA_028282665.1 Phycisphaerae bacterium
CAACAAAGACACACCTATAAAATCGGTCGATTCCATCCTGGCGGCGCTGCTCAGTTCAAAGTTCGCGCAATTGATGAGCCCGCCGATCACATCCGATCATCTGCTTCTCCCCCCCGAACTGCCGTTGCACCGCGGCGTGCGTACGTTCATCGCAAGGAACAGACCAACGCTTAGCGGTAAACATTTGGAGTGGTTCGAACAAACTGTGAATATCGTAGCCGTGTTCGGCACGGGCGTGTTCTCGTTGTGGATCTGGTTTCACCGTTACAACCGTCGAAAGCGGCAGTTGAGCTTCAGTCATTACCTGGCCCGGGTAGCGGCCATTGAGAACGAAGCACTCTATCGAGAAACACGCGCACAACTCAAGCTCCGCCATTTGCTTCCTCTGCAAAGGCGCTTGCGTGTTTTGAAACTCGAAGCGCTTGACCGGTTCAGTCGGGGAGAACTGCGTGGCGAAGAAATGCTCACGGGATTTCTCGCGCAGGTCACGGATGTTCGCTCGTACCTCACGCGGCTCGTACTGCATGAGCGCGAGAATTTGGAAGAACTC
The DNA here is from genome assembly GCA_028282665.1 of Phycisphaerae bacterium. Lineage (GTDB taxonomy): Bacteria > Planctomycetota > Phycisphaerae > UBA1845 > UBA1845 > JANQHN01. The sequence goes on from JANQHN010000205.1 coordinate 551, forward strand.
GCTCGCACAAAAAACCGGCCACTCAAAGAGGTCTGGATAGAAGCTGTAGGAGAGTTCAACGCCGAATCAGCAGCCGGCACACATTCAAACTCCAAGCCGGGGAAGTAACCGCCGGCTTCCCCCTTTCCTGCGGAATAGCGTCAGCAAGCAGACCGGTCTACTACACGAAAAAACGAGCAGACCGGTCAACTACTATTGTTTCTTCAACGCCAACACTCCTGCCCGGGCGAACGGATAGAGCGTTTTCATCAGTTGGCTGATTTCGTGTGTGGAAGCGGGAGGCTTGCGACCAAGCCGCTCCAAAATCGGCGCGCCGAACTCCTGAAACGCACAAAGGCTGTGAATGTAGTCAGTTGCGGCCTCTACGCGGGACTTCGTTGCCCCTTCACCCATGAGCGCCTCGATCATACGCACGAGTTCAGCCCGAACCGGTTTAAATAGTTCATCAACCAAATTATCCAATGCGGCGGTCGGATTGCGAACCTCTGCCATAAATAGCGCGCCAACAATCGGCTTTTCAATTCTTTTGATGAGGATCAATCTCAACAAGAAAGCGATCCATGCTTTGAGTGCGTCTTCAGGCGAATCGAAGTCCTCAAGTCTGGGCAAAGGATTCTTTTGGAATAGAGCATGCCCCGCTTGGATGACGACCTCATTGTAGAGTTTTTCCTTGCCTCCGAAATGCCTGTTAACCGCCCCGACATCGACGCCGGCTTTCCGGCAGATGGAGCGAATATTCGTGCCGTGAAAGCCTCCCGCAGCAAACGCCTCCGAGGCAGCTGCCAAAATCGCGGCGCGGTTGGCCAGGGCATCCGCTCTCGGAACGCGCGCATTTCTCTCCTTCCGCTTACTCATCCAAGCAGTTTAACATAGCCGGCAAATTAAGTCCAACATTTGTTGGACTTTCTGGAAACGGATGCTACCATTCCCCACACAGGCTGACAAATTCGAAAGCTTGTTCGGACATGAGCAACGAAAGAGCAACCGAACCAATAAAGGTCCGAATTCGATGAACAATCAAGAAACGGTCAAAATTCGCAGCACAAATGCATCCGCCATTTGCTGCCTCGCATTGCTGTGCAACGTGCTTGCGAGTTGCGAACAAACGAAAGAAGCGCCAACCCCATCGCCTCGCCCTGTTAGCGTCATGATCGTACCTCCGCCCTCAACAGAGGGCGCCCGCACGCTGGCAGGAATCGTCAAACCCTGGGCCGACGAAGATGTATCCGCCGAGGTTACAGGACGGATCGAATTCGTTGAGGAACAAGGAAGGCAACTCGAAGGTCGATGGGTGGAATCGGACGAAGTGATCGTCGAAGGAGATGTGCTCGCACGAATCGACTCCTCCGCCTATGAAGCAGCAGTGCGAGCGGCGGAGGCGGAAGTGGAACGGGCTCGCGTGCACCTCGAGGAGGTTATCCCGGCACTAATCGCAGAAGCAAAGGCCGCTTACGAACGTGAAGAGGAGGAACTACGCCGCATTGAACGACTCGATGAACAAACGTCCGCCACACGGATCGAAATCATTCGTGCGCAAGCCGCGATCAAAATCGCAAGTGCCAAGCTAAGTTCGGTCCAAGCGGAAGAGGAGTCTGCTCGAGCGAATTTAGCAGTCGCCAAAGCGCGACTTGAAACCGCCCAGCTCGATTTGAACCGAACCACGCTCTATGCACCTTTTACCGGAGAACTTGCTGCCGTTCACAAAGAAGCGGGCGGTTATGTCAACATCGGCACACCCGTCGGGCGACTCGTCATGATGGACCCGATTCTCGTGGAAGCGACGGTCAGCGCGGAAACCGCCCGAGAAATCGAAACAAACGACAACGCCCTGGTGATTAGCGATTCATGGGAAGAACCGCTCCGCGCGAAAGTGTATTACAAATCCACCACGGCGGATCCGCGTACATTAACGCATACGCTGTCAATCATCACTCGAAACCCGGTTCAAGGGTTCGATGGTGGAGACGGCGTCAAGCCGATCGGCAACGTCTTTCCACTGCAGTATTCGACGATCGGCAAACCGAGCGAATTCATCGTACTGTATGAACAATCTCTCTTCGAGGATGAACAAGGCCACTACGTATGGAAGCTTGAACCAGCCGACGGCGAGAACCAGCCGGCCATTCGCAATCCAAACGAAGTATTCATAGCCAGGCGTGTCGCAGTCGTGCCAGGTGATAAACGCCGCACGTTTCAAGGCATTGCCATCACCCGCACCTTGAAGGATATAGGTACGCTCAACTATTTCGACTACCTCGCACAGGATCCTCCGCCCGATCTTCAAGATGGCGATCTCGTTCGTGTACGATCGCTTCAATGGAGTCTTAAGCCGGGTGCGATTGTCGAGGTTGTATTCCCCGGTCGGACTCGATCAGCAACGTCGCGCGTGCCCGTCACGGCCATTCGTTACAGTTCGGAATCGACGGGGCACGTTTTTGTGGTGCGAAACGAAACTGCAACGCGCGTACCGGTGCAGCTTGGAGTTATCGACGGTGTTTCACAAGAGGTGACCGTAGACGGCGATTTCGATCTTGTCGGAGAGGCACTTGTTATCCGAGGAGCGCAATACCTCTCAGATGGCGAATCCGTCCGCGTGGTGGCCACCCTGAATACAACCAGTGGGGAGGACCACTAATGTCACTCCCGCGATTTAGTTTACGCAATCCACAGATTGTCATTGCTTTCGCCTTCGTAGCTGTGGTCTCCGGATGTATCGCATTTGTGACGGTGCCCCGCCGATCCGATCCTGAGTTCACCTTGCCTGAATCGCGAATCATCACCACTTGGCCCGGTGTGGAGACGGAACGTGTAGAACGCCTTGTGACAGCGCCGATCGAACGAACCATTTCCCAGTTGGAAGAAGTCCGATACGTCTATTCGACAACCACAGCCGGTCAGAGCGTGATCACCGTTCGCGCGCTCGACTCGGTTCCGCCTGATGAATTGCCGCAATTGTGGGACCGCGTTCGCGGGGAAGTGCGGAATATTCAAGGTTCACTTCCAAGGGGCGTGACTACGCCGGTAGTTGATGCGGAATTCGGCGATACGGCCGTCCTTCAAGTCGCGGTGTACGCCCAGGCGGGCGTGGGGGAAGCAGAAGGAACGGGTTATTCGCATCGCGAACTCCGCGACTATGCGGAACTGATCCGCGACCGGTTCGAACTCGACCCCGGTGTAGCCTCCGCGGAGCTGTATGGTGTTCGGCAAGAGGAGATCTTCATCGAAGCGCCGCCGGACATTTGGTCTTCCACGGGGCTAAGCATTTCGGAC
>JANQHN010000335.1 GCA_028282665.1 Phycisphaerae bacterium
GTTTTGCCTTGTAAATCATGCTGCCCGCGCCGCGCCCAAGCTTCGCAAGCACACGATACCCCGATATTCCGTCAATGGTCCCCATGTCCCTCTCCCACATAAATCAGGTGGGTCGCGCCAACTCCCGCCCGCCGCGAAATGCTTTCCCCTCGCGATAGGCTGCCCTAGCAACGCGCAGCGCAACTTAAGTCTCTACATCTTCAGTATTCGCCTATTAACGCCATAAACCAACGGCAATCTTTAGCATGTGGAGAATTTTTAACATCTCCGGGCGAAATACCCGTTTGTGTCAGTTGCGCCCAACTAGAACGTACGCAATAAGGAAAAAAATAGACTTTAAAGACTATCTGGTCTGTTTTTGGGGTTTTTACCGCCACTCGCCAGAGAGTCGAGGACACTTGCCAGGCACACATCGGCAACATTCAGCAGCACACCGATGAACCCCGGCGCCTATTTGTGCGGGAAGCCTATTTCGAACCGCGTGTCGTCGTGCGAATGCCGATAGCCTCGTTCAAACGACCACTACGAAACCCGGCCAAATCGAGGCTTACAAACGCGAAACCGATTTCATAAAACCGCCTGCAAATCGCCTTGGCATTTTCCGGACCCGCGATCATAGGTATCCACTCAGCGGGCACTTCAATTCTTGCTAACTTCCCGTGATGACGCACACGCACTTCTTTAAGGCCCATATCGCGCAAGAACGATTCCCCGGCCTCAACCATGCGAAGTTTCTCGCGGGTGACTTCCTCGCCATAGGGTATCCGACTTGCAAGGCATGGGCTGGCGGGCTTATCGGAAACCGGAAGATCCATTCGTTTTGAAAGAATACGCAAATCGTTCTTGGTCAATCCCGCTTCCGCCAACGGCTCACGAATGTCATGTTCCCGGGCCGCTCGCAAACCCGGCCTGTAGTCACTAAAATCATCGGCGTTCGTGCCGCTGGCTAACACCTTCCAACCGCGCTCTTTTGCCAGCCTCCCCATGTCGGCGTAGAGTGTATTTTTGCAGAAATAGCATCGATTGTTGGGGTTTTTCGCGTAATCGGGATTGTCCAATTCCGCGGTCGTAATCACCTCGTGACGAACGCCAAGCAATGCTGCAAACCGCGAAGCCTCCGCCAAGTCTTCACGGGGCAGGGAAGGACTGTCCGCAGTCACCGCAACCACTCGCTCCGGCCCCATCACTTGTGCGGCAAAGGCGAGCAGAACCGTCGAATCGACGCCTGCGCTATACGCAACGGCAAGCAAGTCGATTGATGAGAGAATTGCCCGAAGTCGATCGAATTTCTTTTCCAACGTAACCTGGTGTGCATTTTCCATGCGGCCGTGCAACCTCCAAGTTGATATGCGCCTGAAGGACTCCCACCGAAAGCAGGTACATAATCTATGGCATCATAGCGCATTGAAAGAGGCATAGAAACCGAACCCATTTGCTTCAATGGACGCCAGATCGATGCGTACTCGTCCTCCGTGATCAGAAAAAATGCCTGCGCAAGTCAAATATCAGTAAACATTTATTTTTTCCAACGAAAGAGCTGTTTCATGCCCTTTGTCATCTGCCGGTTCGGTACAGATAAGACTCCAAAACCCCTTAAAAGAGTCCGAAAATAGCGTTTTTCTAATTCAGAAAAGTGCCCGAATACGGCACTTTTCCGGAGTCCTAATCGTTGATTCAGCGCTCGACTGGTCCATCCTATCGGTCGTTTGTGAAAATCTCGCGAAAATCGGCCTTTCGAGCAAGACAGGGACCGGATGAGCGGCTAATATTTGACATCGAAGGATGAGTTTTTTGCTTCAGTTGCGAAGCAAAATGTTCTTTGATCTTGACACCGGCTGGTGGCATGGATAAGCTGAGTGCTATGCAGGGGTGGTGATTTCGTTTTCCCCTGCCACATCAGCCACCTGCAATAAGCTGGCGTCTGACTTGGAGGATACGAGGTCGCGAGTTCAACTTTACTAGTTGATTCATGCGACGATCAAGTGGAACCAAGAGGGGATTGCTCCGGTGGGAACCGTGAGGTGGTAAGAAGCGTCATTCCCTAAAAGGTACCTCTCAGCACAGCGGTGAAAAGGAATAAAGATCTTTCGGAAAATCTGGCGAATCGAAAGGCGTTTTAAAAGATCGCGTTTGACTTTCGCTGTTTCACCGTGAAGTATACGAGCGTTCGGACTTTTCCGGCGGATTTTCGCCGGTTGAAAGTTGTGACCATTTCGGTCACGAGTTTGGGTTAGAGAGAGCAGAGCGAAGCCGTTTGACCGAAGGCGTCAAGAAGAAACCAAACCGTTTCATCGTCGTCGAGCCTTCGGCTCAAAACGCTTCGAAAGATTAGATGCGGCTAAAAGTTGTGCTTTCATGTGACCCGTGTGATGCGATTCGACCGTTTCGGATTGCATCGGAAGTTACGTGTTGCTAGAATCAAAGGGTGGAACGTCAAATCAACCAATAGCGTTCCGAGAGTCAGAATCTTTTTTAGGAGGAGTAGGTTATGAAGAAGTTTTTCATGGTTATGGTTGCTTGCGGCCTGATGGCAACGGCTGCCAACGCCGCTTGGATTGAGATTGTCGACACGTCGCCCGAGATGAATGGCACCCAGATGCAGGTTCAGGCAACGTTGGTGGCTGGCGAGAATTTGCTGGGCTTCAACTTGCGCCTGGATGCGAGCGAAGACCTGATGGTCAACACGGTTGTTAATGGTAACGACATTGCCGGTTGGGATACCTTCAACCGTCCCGTCGATGCGCTGCCGTACTCGTTCAACGACGTGTACTACTTCGACAGCGAGACCACGAACTACCCCGCCGACGTCGTTAACGGTCCGGGCACGTTCATTCTCGAGAACGTCTGGGTTGACCCCGTCGATTACGCCGAGGTTACGTTCAACACCGGTGGTGCGGGTTCCGAGTGGTTCTACTACGATGGCTCTGGCATCAGCTCGTTCATCGGCCCCATTCCGGGTGGCGATGGCACGACCCCGACGCTGTACAGCTACGGTGCCGGTTCTTCCACCGACCCGTTCATCGTGACGCCCGAGCCCGCCACGTTGGCGCTCGTCGCTCTCGGTGGCTTGGCCCTGATCCGTCGTCGCTAAGTCGACTGACAAATCAGGCTGCAGCTAACTAGCTGA
>JANQHN010000098.1 GCA_028282665.1 Phycisphaerae bacterium
TCGAACCCACGAATGACGGATTTGCAATCCGTTCCCTTAGTCCACTTGGGTACGCCGCCAATCGCCCCTGTCGGTCAGTGAGGGGCTTTTGGGACCCCAACCGCGCGGGCAGACCACTATCTGACACGATATCTTCAAACGTTTCAAGCGGTGCGGAAACAATTTCCCTTCGCCTATCACCGCCGGATCGCCAACGCCTCGCTTTCGGACTGTTAAACCTTTCGTTCGTCGGAAAAATCCCACATTGCAGGAAGCGGGCGCCCCACTGGCGGTGGGATGACCGCTTCGTCCGAAAACCCTTGCAGCAGCAAGGTTCACAAAAGGGATCGCCACCCAATGATCCCCATGGCGATTTCAATCATCATGGAGTTCCAAATTTCCGCGGTTGAATTATCAGCCTGTAACGGCGAATCCAGCGGAATTCGTTTTAGAACCAACAGCCCCTCCCCGCGGGGAATCGACGCAAAAAACGCCGATCCCCACGCGCGGTGGCTGTTGGAGACCCGAGGCCGCTAGTCGATGTCGTCCAGCGCCTTGTACTTCTCGTATAGATTGGGCGCGCGGTCTTCGAGATCGCGCTCATCGGCGAAGATCTTTGTAAGTTCGCCGTCACCCGAACGAATGTAGACCTCGATTTGTCCTTTCGCATTCACTGTGAAGCTGTGCTTCGGTTTCCCCATGTGCATCGTAAACGAATGCGGATGATGAATATTGAACGATTCGCCGATCGTACCAAGCCTATTCGCGGCATCTATGACGAACGTGTTCCCTTTGCTGTCGATGATCGTCGACATCTTCTCCATCGCATCTTCGAAATCATCCATCGCCTCGTCGATTTTAATCATGATTCGGCCTTTGATCTCACCTTCGATATCTCCGATTTGGTGCAGATCGAGATTACCGTAAAGTTTGCCCAAGTCGACGCTGTACGTATTGAAGCCTTCCATTTCCTCCACGTGGGGCATGAACATGTGAAAATGGCCGGTGTGGGAGTGCGAACTCTTGTATAATTCGTAGGCTTCCTCATCGCCAGCTTTGAGTTCGTCCTCGTTCGGGTAGGTGTTTTCCTCGACAAGTCCTTTCTCATCAGTGCGAGTTACCACAATATCCCCGTCGTCCTTCTGCGAAACCGAAAGTGTGGCGCCTTCGCGAGTGACTTTAAGTTCGAGTTTTTCGCCCTGACCATCGACGATGATGTGCTTCTTGGTGCCAACGCGCGGAGTGAAAAATCGCAATTCCTCAGGCAGACTTTCGGAAAGGTCCATGTCCCCAAGGTCCTTCACGATCCATTCACCGTCATCACTGCGGAAAATGAACCGACCTCGCGTTTGAATCTCATCTTCGATCTCGATCTGTGGCGAAACGTCGAACTTCCAATTGAACTTTGATTCAGGTCGTTCACCCAAAACGACTTCCAGTGCACGCTTGCGAGCTTCACGCAATATCGTCAACGTGACTACGTCACCGGGATGATGAGCCTTAATTGCGTTCACGGCTGCGGGAACGTCGCTCTCGACCGCCACATCGTTCACGGAGAGAATGACGTCGTGACGCTTCAGACCGGCGTCGTCCGCCGGGCTTCCTTCGACCACGTTGGTAATCATCACGCCGCTATCAGCCACACCGAGCTGCGCAGCGAGCGATTCCGGAACCAGCGAAATGCCCACACCAAGCCAGCCGCCATTACCTGGGTCGTAACTAGCACCCACTCGAATCATGATTTGCCGAGGCTCCTCCCCCGCAACTTCACTATCCGATTCAACGACAAACCGATTGGCAGTCAACGTATAAGCGTACTGATCGTCCTGGTTCGCGACGACAACCTGCCGCACACATTGCTTTGTCGGCTGAGCATTGCAACCTTTTGCCGTGTCCGCAAGTCCCCAACTCGTCAACATCGGTACGACAATGCCTGCTAAAATCGCTTTCATCATAAGATTTTTCTCCTAACATTTTCACGCACTCCTGCGCGTGCGTTCGTCCTTTATGCGCTCCGCGATCCGATCGCGGTACTTTTTCCGCTTACATATCACCAGATGTAAGATGTGCCCGATCCAGAGGTTCGGGCGTCTTCAACGTTTTGACATGGTCCACTTCAAGCCAATAGATATTGCCGTCTTCGCCGACAATGCCGATCACTTCTCGATCCGTATGCCGTTTGATGCGGCGCGGACTGTCGTTCACCAGTTCGACCGGCCCTTCCGGCACTAAACCCAAATGAGTACCCGTCGCGCTTTCCACCACAGGCGTCGTGTCCAACCGCACTGCATCGTGGCCTCCATGTTCCCAAATGGGACTAAACACAGGCTTGACCACGAAAATGCCCACTACAATCACCGCCGCAATCGCACCAGGCATCAACCACCACGCCAGCCCGTACGACCGGCCAACCTGGCGCGACTTTGAGGTTAACGAATCAATCTCGAACGGCGTATTCAACGACACCATAACACCCTGCAAACTGTCCATCGCCAGCGAATCAATGCGTTGCGCTTCTTCAAACAGCGACCGAACTTCAGGATCTCGAAGGATTGCACGATCCAACTCAAGTTGTTCTTCGGCGGTAATCTCACCGTCTAAATGGCGACTGATAAGCCGCTCTATTCGGTTTTCGCGATTCTCATTCTTCATGGCTTAGCCATCCATCTAAATCATTTCGCTGGAAAAGACCGGATCATGCGGGTCAGGCTTCTTCCTTTAAAACCTCGCGAAGTAAACGCCTCGCCCGCACAAGCCTCGTCTCGACCGTATCGACCGGAATGCTCATAGCCTCAGCAATCTCGCGATAACTCCAATCGTTCATGTGCTTGAGTACAAAAGGCTCGCGGTAGATTGGCGGCATTGCCTCGATCGCGGCGAGCATTCGTGCCCGTTCTTCCTCGGCAAGCAAAGGCCCGTCGGGCGAGCTAAGCCGTGGTGATGGACCAGCGGCCACTCGAATCTCTTTGTCGAACTGACGCCGCCTCGTCTTGCTCCGGCCTGCGTCGATCGCCGCGTTGCGAGCGAGTCGATAAAGCCACGGTCTCCAACGGTCCGGGTCACGGAGCTTGCCAATCCGCTCCCAAAACGAAGTCCAAACCTGTTGCGCGACGTCATCCACGCGGTCCGCATCACCAAGCACTCCCAGGATCACACTACGCACAAAAGGGTTCTGTCGACGGACCAACTCCGCAAAGGCATGCTTGTCACCGCTTCGTATGGCCTCGATCACAAATATTTCCGCATCAAACTGCCCGGCATACGCCACTTTCATGCTCGCTTATACAGACGAACCGTCCCGACGTTTCCTGTCAGCCTTGTTAATTTGTCCTTAAAAGCCCGATATCGCAGAAATAAGTCCCGACACGCAAGCAGAATCCCGCAGACCACCGTTTGCCGTCCTTAAGCCCGCGAGACTATACTGATCCGAAATGACGACGACATTCATCGCTCACCGCGACGTGTCAAGCCACAATGTACTACTAGTCCGGCAGTACGAGGAAGTGAGAAGTCCCACGAGATGACTGATAACGGCAAATCAATAGACGTCTACCTATATACGGATGGTGCATGCAGCGGCAATCCAGGTCCCGGCGGCTGGGCAGCCATCTTGAAACACGCCGCAACCAACGTCGAGAAAAAACTTTCCGGGGGGGATCCGAATACAACCAACAACAAAATGGAATTGCTCGCAGTCATCAAAGGACTCGAATCGATCAAGCAAGACAAACGATACCGCGTTCACGTGGTTTCCGACAGCCAATACATGATCAAGGGCATGACCGAGTGGCTGCCAGGCTGGATCGAACGCGGCTGGAAACGCAAAGAAGGCAAGAACCTCAAGCCCGTCAAAAATGTTGAGCTTTGGCAACGGCTTCATGAACTTAGCCAGCAACACGACGTAAGTTTCGAACACGTATATGGCCATCGAGGCCACCCGGAAAACGAGGAATGCGACCGCATGGCGGTCGCAGAGATCGACAATTTGAGATGATTACCTTCCAGCGCTGAAAGCCTACTGGGCGTGGAGAAAATGTTGAACAACCTGTATATCTCTACGCGTAAACCACAACTACGCCCCGTGGAAGTCTTTCCACTCAGCGGCGAACAAGCGGGTTCGTTTGCAGTGCGCGATCGCCAGGGGTATTCCAACGTCGCGTTGACCGTTTCGCCTGCCGCACTGCAAGTGATGATCTTGATGGACGGCCTGCACACTTGCGAGGACATTCGCACACAATTCAAGCAGGAATTCGACCAGGAACTAGGCATTGATACATTAACCCAAATGATCCAGCACCTCGAAGAAGCACTACTTCTCGAAGGAGACACCTTTCGAAACCACTTACGAAAGTTGGAAGTTCAATACCGGGAAAATCCAATACGCCCCATGCCTTCCGCAAAAACAATGGGTATCACGCCGGATTCGGGCGCTTGGCTCGATCAGATGCTCGCTGATGCAAAAACGCCCGTGCTCAGCAGAAAAGTCGTCGGCTTGGTCGCGCCGCACCTGGACTATTCGCGCGGCGCCCCCTGTTACGGACTCGCTTACAACACCATCAAAGACCGAAAAACACCGAACCGTGTCATCATCCTCGGAACGAACCACTTTGGCATGTCAACATCGATCGTCGCCACTGCAAAAGATTTCGAAACTCCATTGGGAGTGTCCCGTTGTGACACTGAATTCTTGAAAACGTTAGAGTCCGACTTAGATGGACCGAACTGTCTGCGTGCGAACGAACTTGACCACGCGCGGGAGCATTCGATTGAATTGCAGGTCGTTTGGCTCCAACACCTGTTCGGAGCGGATTCTTTCAAAATCGTAACCGCTTTGTGCCCGGACATTTCGGGACCGAACGGCACCAGGCCTTGCGACGGTGAAGGCGTTGATTTGGCTCGTTTTGCGGAGTCGTTGCGTAAGCATATTGAAACTGACGGCGAGGATACCCTCATCGTCGCCGGCGCGGATCTGAGCCACATAGGTATCGAATTCGGCGATGAGCATCCGGTCGATGAAACATACCTCAAGGAAGTGGAAAAGCAGGATCGCGAAGTACTCGCTGCTCTTGAAGCATGCGACCCGGACCGGTTCAGGCTTTGCGTCGGTGAAAATGACAACCCAACCCGCATTTGCAGCACAGGTTGCGTCTATACCCTCGCAACTGCTCTGCCTCAGGCTACCCCAAATGTGCTCGGCTACCACCAAGCCCATTCGCCTCAAGCTCAAATCTGCGTCACCTGTGCAGCCATCGCTTATACGCGGTAGAATCCCTCAAAACCTTGGGCGACCACAGGTAACGATTCGATGAACGTAGCCTCCTATCATCGCAGAATAATCTCGGGCAGATTGGGACTGCTCGGTTCCGCCGCGCGTCTGGCATTGGGTACGCTCGAACCCATTTATGCCTCGATGGTCCGGCTGCGTAACCGGAAGTATGACGCCGGAATAGCCGTCACCGCGTTGCCAATTCCCGTTATCAGCATAGGTAACATTACCGTGGGCGGTACGGGCAAAACGCCACTAGTAATTGACCTCGCACAGCGACTCGACGCTTTGAACAAGAGCCCCGCAGTGGTCGCCCGCGGATATGGCGCGGAACCGGGCCAGCCGAATGACGAACAGCGCATGATCCAGCGTCACTGTCCTTCTGTTCTCTACGAAGCAAACCCCGACCGCATCAAAGCCGCCCGAACTGCCCATAATCGCTATGGAGCAGATGTCATCGTAATAGATGACGGCTTTCAACATCGGCGCCTAGCCCGCGACCTCGATATCGTCCTCATCGACGCCACCTGCCCATTCGGCTACGACCGTTTGCTACCCCGAGGGCTGCTCCGCGAACCTGTCGATTCACTCCAACGTGCGGATCTCGTCCTCATCACGCGTTGCAAACTCGTTGCAACCGCAGACGTGGACCGAATACAGGAACGAATTTCATCTATAGCCCCCAAACTACCCATACTCCAAGCAGATTACCGTTTTGCGGGCATCAAACTGCTGGATGGTTCGAATCTGACGGAAATCGAAGGACTACATGTGGTGCTATTTGCCGGCATCGGCAACCCCGACGCCTTTCGAACATCAGTGAAGAAGCTTGGTGCGCGGGTCGTCGGCCAACGTTGGTTCCCCGATCACTATCGCTACAGCCCTGAAGATATGGACTCCCTGTTGCGAACCGGCGCTTTTCCGCCACACGACTTGCTGTTGACGACCGAGAAAGATGCGGTCAAGCTGGAAGGGTTACCCAGTTTGTCGCACGCGCGAATCGGCGTGGTGCGAATCGAGATGGAATACCTGGATGACGATTCGGCACTGATAAACGAAGCTATTCACCAGGTCTTACGGTGACCAAGTGACATGCCCGAAAAATTCCCACCAACGAACTTCAGCAAGCTGACCACGTACAGCATCGGTCGGCGTAAGCACAAGGCAGAGCAAACCAAAGTAGCTCGCCTACCTCAACCCGGCGCTAGCGCTGTTGAATTGATCGACTCCTTGCCGGATTATCTTGGCGCCAAAGCGTTGCGTAGCGTGGTTGAAGCTATCAGCACCGCAGTCCGAAAAGATCGCCCCGTCGCTGTAGGCATGGGCGCGCATCTTGTCAAAGTCGGGTGCGGTCCGATTATCGTGGACCTTATGAAACGCGGCATCATCAAAGCCATCGCCTGCAACGGCGCAACCGCTATTCACGATGCAGAACTCGCCATGGGTGGGGAAACCAGCGAAGAAGTCGCCGACACCATACGGAATGGTACTTTCGGCATGGTGCGTGAGACACTCGAACTCTTCACGGAAATCGTGGCGTTCGCCGGCGAAAATCGTTGCGGCCTAGGATTCGCAGTCGGCGAAGTACTCTTAAGCCGGAATGCTCAGAATCGTGACGCGAGCATATTCACCGTCGCACGAAAACTCGACATCCCTGTCTGCGTTTTCGTTGCGATGGGTACCGACACGATTCATGTATCACCCAAACTCGACGCGGCAGCCCTCGGCGAGTCATCGATGCACGATTTCAAAACGGTGTGCTCTGTAGTCGCAAACCTCGGGGCGAAGGAAGGAGAAACCGCCGGCGGCGTGTGGCTCAATATCGGATCAGCCGTAGTCATGCCCGAGGTATTCCTCAAGGCGGTATCCGTCGCGCGAAACTTGGGCGCAAATCTCGACGCCATGAAGACCGCAAACTTCGACATGATCCGCCACTACCGCCCGGTGCAAAATGTGGTTACCCGTCCAGTCGAGCGAGGATATGGTTTTGAGATTACCGGTCAGCACGAGATCGTTTTGCCGTTACTTAGGCAGGCAATCATCGAGTCGCTAAGTGGGGAGGAGGGCCAATGAAGCGCGAAGCCGTCTTCCTGGACAGGGATGGAACCATCATAGAAGATTCCGGGTACGTCGACAATCCTGACAAAGTCAAGCTTATTCCGCGAGCGGCGGAGGCGATCCGCAAACTCAACAAAGCCGGCTACCTCATCGTTATTGCTTCCAATCAAAGCGGCGTAGCGCGAGGGCTGTTTGATGAGGCTACGCTCTCAGCAGTTCATCACCGCATGGAAGAATTGCTGCACAAAGAGGGGGCAACGATTGACGGTGCTTACTATTGCCCATTTCTGGCGGGGGGCGAGGCGGTAGTGGAGAAGTACCGCAGAGAAAGCGACCTGCGCAAACCTCGACCAGGGCTATTGTTGCAGGCTGGGCAGGAAATGCACATCGACATGCGAGCCTCCTGGATGATCGGCGATGCGCCGCGCGACGTTGAGGCGGGCAAAGCAGCCGGTTGTCGCACGGTCCTCATCGATCCTCGCGAACAACACACCGATGACAAGTCTCAGCCAACTCATCGAGCGGACAACTTACTCCAAGCGGCAGACTTCGTCCTTGAGGCCGAGCCGCCGATCGAAACTCCGCAAGAACCAGAAACCAGACTTTCGACAGGAGCGATAGCCCCTATCGAAGAACAACTAATCGCGACACCAACAGAAAAACCCAACTCAGGCGCGACGGAGTCCGCGAAGTCAGATGAATCCTCGGACGAGGAAAAGAAGCAAACGGCTACAAAGTCGCCCTCTTCTCTCGATGATATCCGAGATCGCCTCGATATCGCCTTGCCGCGAATCGAAAAGCAACTTGACCGCATTTATCGCCGTGGACGCCAAGACGACTTCTCGATTGTACGGTTGTTCGGTGCGCTGCTTCAGATGTTCGCAATCGCCGCCGCAATCTGGGGAGCTCTGACTATAGCCTCTGGCCCTGCGGACCAAGCCTCGGCGCGACTTCTCCTTGCCATCTTCCTGCAAATCGCCGCGCTTGTCACGTTGGTTATGGATCGACTCAAATAGTACGAACTCGTTGTCTGGCGAATCGATTGACCGACAAACACTGCTTGCCCCTCGTTCCTAACACCTGATACGAAATAAACAACGCCCCGCCCATCGGAAGTCCGACGAACGGGGCGGTTACTCTCAGATTACCGGGCACGGGACTAGAGCAAGCTCTAGCCAGGTGTAGCGTCCGACCCCGCAATCAGCGTCCGAATCTCAACAAACATTCGGACTACGAAATCCCCTCCCGATTGCTTCTCCCCCTCAGGAGTCCAAACCCTGCCCGAATCCGACCTGACGGATCCGGGCAAGGTAGCAATCAATGTCACTGTTTATTCACCACAGGGACCAAAGTTGTTCTTGACAGCACCAACGTCGCCGGGGCCGACCGCGCCGTTGTTGTCGAAGTCAAGAGCGGCACACTCGGGCAGGTTTATGTCACAACCAAAGCTGTTCTTGACGACACCGACGTCACCAGGACCGACCGCACCGTTGTTGTCCAGGTCGAACGGGCAGTTGTTGATCGGATCGACGAAACCGTCACAATCGAAGTCACCATCCGCCCAACCGCAGGTGCCGGTCGCATGGCAGGAGTTCGGGTCATTCAGGTTGCCGTTGATCGTATCGATGTCATCCTGGTCCACGTCACCATCAAGGTCTGTGTCACCGGCAGTCGTCAGAAGAACGTTCTCGACGATGTCCGTAATGTCGGCGATATCGATCACGAGGTCGCCGTTCATGTCGCAGGATAGGTCAAGGTAGACGGCCTGATCCAAATCAGACCAGTCACCGAAGTTGGCACAGACATAGTCGAGGTCGGCATCATTTACCATACCGTCCCAACCATTGGGCTCGGCACCAACCTTCTGCGATTCGCGGAAGGCGCCAGCAACGTCAGCGCGGAAGTCGCCCGGTTTGTACGGGTTGCCCGTGTTGGCCAGGTAATTGCCAATCGAAGCGGGAGGAGCAAATAGCGGACCAACCGGTGGGAACGGGTTGAATTCAGGCGCAGGGATGTTCGGAATGAACAGGTGGTCACCTGCATCCGCCCACGGGAAAGGTTTGCCAGTCACGACACAGGTCTCTTCGCCCGGGCAGTCCGCATCGAAGCGGCAGGGTAAACCGGAACCGTCGCAGGTACCGAAGCCGGCGATGGCTTCGTCGATAGCGATCGCACCGGCAGTGCGGTTCAGCGAACCCTCAACCAAGGCCAATCCGTCCATCCAGTAACGAAGGTCTTCCTTCGTGTAGTTACCGTCACCGTCGAAGTCGTTCATGACCTCGGGGATCGCGTTGTCCGCGCTCATCTCGCCCAGATCGAAGCCGGTGGCATTGCCGGTCGCGATCGCACGCTTTTGCCACTTACGCGGCATGTAATACGACAGGACCAACTCGTCGGCATCGTTGATGTCGCGGACACCGTCGCCGTTCGCGTCACCCGCAATGCGGTTACGCTTCGACAGGTCGGTAGCGCTGGAATTCGCCGTCGTCCAGGCGCCATCCCAATAGTAGTACTCAAGACCGTCACGGACACCATCCGAGTAAACGAGGTCGCCACCGATAGCCAAAGCTTGACGATTCGGCGTGCGACCGGCAGTGTTTTGCTGGCCATACGCATAGTTCGAGCCGTCCGGAGCCGCACCCCAACCAAGGTTGTTGTTGTCCAGCGTGAACTGACGCAGTTGTGAGTTCGTTGGACCATCGAAATACTCGGTCGGGTTGGTCAGCACGTGGCTGCAGTCCAAAGCGGCAGGCAGGAAGAAGCCCGTCGCCAGGAACTCGCCCGGAGTATTCAACGCCAACTGGCACTGTTCACCGGCAGGCAGCATGCAGGTCTCGCCGATATTGCAGTCATTGTCATTGGCGCAAGGAGCGCCGTCTTCGATACCATCGCAGGTCTTGCAGTCCGAATCGAATTCGCAGCTGATGCCTTCGCTCAGGAGGCACTGACCGGGGAAGGTGTCGCCGTCGAATTGGTCAATACTGTCCAAAATGTTGTTCATGTAGTCGGCAACGGCTTTGTTGTCCGGGGCAACACTGTCTTCCCATTTCGAGTCCAGGTCACACGGACCGCCACAAACCTCATCACCCGGGCAGTCAGCATCAATTTCACAGATCACGCGAGCCTGACCGGTGCAGCAGTTCTGAACTTCGCACACACCGCCATCAACGCCACAGTCCTCATCGGCCAGACAGGGCTCATCACTGATTGAGCAACGGGCACCCGGCTCACGAGCGGCAGCGACGTTGCCGCGGAAGGTGAACGAACCGAACGCACCAACCTGATAGCCGGTGCAGGGGTCGCAGTTGTCGACGACGCTGTCGACCGTTGGGAAGACGTAACCATTGACATCGGAGCAGTCGATATGACCGTCGAAATCACCATCAATGTCCTTGCGAACCGCGAGAATCTCGTACTTACCATCCGCAGCGTCCTTCGCCGAACGGCTTCCACCGGCTAGACCGGTGTAACCGACCGCAATACGACGGCTCTGAACACCCTCTTCCATAACGCTTGAACCACCGCTGTTGCTGACCTGATGATCGGGACCAAGCTGAGCATTGCCTTTGAGCTTGTTCTTGTCGCCGGTGTTGTCACCACGACCCCAACTGGTATCGATACCAATGCCGTTCATCGCATCGTTACGCGTGCCCGATCCAACGTCACGACAAGCAACGGCCAAATTTTCACCCGTCTTGCTACGACCGGTAGTCCACAGGTAGTGAGCCTCAGAAATGTCTAGTTTATCACGACCGGTACCACGGTTAGTGATGAAAGAAACAGGCGTCCAGGCAACGGGAACGTCAAAGACCGTGTCGCCATCAGGAGTGGCCGTATCCACGTTCAGGCAGACCTCAGGGTTGACAACCGGCTCACAAGTTTCGCCACCGGGACAGTCGCCGTCAGTCAGGCACCAGGTGCCGGCGACGCTGCACTCATAGATTGCGCGGCAGAACTCATCGCCAACGCAGTCGCTATCGTTTACGCAGGCGTCGTTGTTCGTCGAGAAGAAAACGCAGGCCTCTTCAACGCCGCAGTCATCATCATCGAAACAGGGGTTGCCGCTGACATCGCACTGCCAAACTTGGCATTCTTTGACTGCACAATCGCGGCACAGGCCTTTGAGCTGGTTGCTATAACCGGTGTTCGAGTCGATCGGGTTCAAACCGTAACCGGCAGAAGCAGGGCGACGGTCCCAGTTTGGCGCACCAGGAACGTTGACGGCCCAGGAGCCGGGGACGTCGAGAAACGCACCTTCGATCTCGCACTGCTGCAGGGGGGTACCACTGCGGTTGGCACCTTGCCAACCCTCTGTGACTTCGCCACCATCGGCGTACTGGAAGCCATTGAAAATACCGGCCTCAGAGGTGGGTTCCGTCGGGATGAAGCCGCAAAGTTGGTTCGCAACGAACTCGTTGAAGCCGTTGACCGAACCGACTGAACGATAGTTGAACACCCAATAAGTGTTCAGCGTATCGAACGGAGGGGTCGTCGGTGGAAAACGCTTCGCGAGCTGATCCGGAGTATTGATCGGATCGCCAACGTTAAAACCCCAAAGACCATCTTGGTCGACGTCAATCCAGTCATTTGTACTGGCTGGCTGGAAGAAGAAGTCCACCAGCAGGGTCGCACCGGCCAAGTTAATCTGGCCGCCTTCCACGTTAAAGGTGCCCCAGTCATTTACAAACTGACCAGAGCCGTTATCCGCACACTGAGCAATAGTGCTGGCGGGCATACACGCCACAAGCGCCACCGCCCCTAGCAAACAGAACAGACGCGTCTTCATAAGTTGGCTCCTCTTCACTCCAAAAGCAAAAATCGAGTTTGGGGTGGGTGACATCCCATCCCCTTCTTGATCACATCAAACCGGACAGACCGCCACCAGGCCGCCTAGAAACCGGGCCCTTTGGTCGGACCCGGTAGCTCTACGCGATAGTGAGTTAATTGGTCTTTGCAGCAAACTGGAGCGGTCGCAGAATCAGACCGCTGAGGCCTCTCGGAACGTGGAACTGACGCAACCTTAGCCAGCTTCGCACCAGATCAAAGGCTCCTTTCACCTCCTGATCCCCGAGAGGTGGACGCTTCAATCCCCTTTCGAAACAACTACAGAAAAAACCCGAATTTCCTCTGCGACAAGATAGATTCGACCTAGTCTTCAGGGAAAATGGCGTAGTTAAGAACTTCGTTGGCACCGGACAGCGAGT
Organism: Phycisphaerae bacterium; assembly: GCA_028282665.1. Classification (GTDB taxonomy): domain Bacteria; phylum Planctomycetota; class Phycisphaerae; order UBA1845; family UBA1845; genus JANQHN01. The sequence continues at coordinate 12,508 of JANQHN010000098.1, forward strand.
AATAACGATCGCCCCACTGGCGCTTCCGCATCGTTTCGACAATCGTGTTCGGCTCAGCGTGAGTGTCGGCGTACAGATAGTTCGCAACACCGCCGTAAATCTTGTCACCGCCAGGATGGTGGCGACCAATCGCATTGACCTGAATCAGACCAGACGAATAGTCGATCAGATTCGCACGGTTCTTCACCTGATTCAGCGGCAAAACGCCGTACGTTTCCTGATCTTCCTGGAGACCATAGATAAAACCCGGCGTGTTTTCAGCAGCCAGGTATTCGTTCATACCCGTTCCGACATGGTAAAACGGGTTAATCGGCCTGTGCGATTTGACCAGGAAATTGCCCGGATCGCCAACACTTAGAGCCTTCCAGTTGTTCAAGAACTCAGTTGCGACAATGGTGTCGCCCGGGCGAGAAAGGTTGGTGCCTTTCACAAACCGGTTGGTACGCACCCCACCCGACAACTGGGTTGTAAATTTATTGCGCGGGACAACGGCGGCGTTGGTTGTGTACGCCATTCGCCTCGCCTGATTATCCTCAAGCTGATTTGGGTTCGAGTTCCCGTTCTGGTCAACCTGACCCGTCTCCCAATCCTCCGGCTCCATGCCGGGATTCGT
>JANQHN010000048.1 GCA_028282665.1 Phycisphaerae bacterium
CGTCGTAGACCAATGTCCAGGATCTAGCCGGCCGCGAAAACTCGGGAGCGGGCACAACTTCCGGATGATGAATCGTTTCGAGCCGGTCCGTCCCCGTCGCGTACTGATATTCAATGTCCCGACCGGCCGCATCAACGATTTCGTCGATCACCCAAGCCAAACTGGCGCCCGCCTTCCAAACGACCGTTAGCTCGTTCCCGGCCGGGTCGACGACCTTCTCCAAACGGCCGTCATCGTGAAAAACACGTTTGGACTGGCCTTTAGTAGTAAGCACCCACTTGCTTGCCGCTCCGTCATAGGTCAGGGTGTCGTAGATCCCCGCCGGGGTATCGTAAACACCCGGATTGACGTAAGTGAACACGTCTCTCGTGCCATCGTCCGCGATCACAACGACGTCGGGCGTCTGGCTGATGGAATCCACCCGCCCGGTGTATGAGATACTCCAGCCCGGACTCAGTTCGACTCCGTAGTTTGCCTGATTGACGTAATCTACCGCGGCGGAGTTATGATAGAGCGTAATATCCATCGTTGGGCCGCGCCCCGTCCAGCCGACAATCGGAATGGCCGTAAACAACTGTCCGCTGAATAAATTAGCGCTGCTATACGGTGTGGCACCGACGGCGCCCTGCCAATGCCGAGGAGCGCCGGCGTCTGTGACCGTCGGCGCGATCGTGACTTCCGTGAGTCCGGGCGGTGGGCCTGCCTCCACAACCTGCGGATACAGCGGCAGACAGATAACGCTTCCGGCAAGAAGGAAGATCGCACTTAACTTCTTTGCGGTCCGATACCGCCACCGGGAAGCCGCGTATTTCACGACCACCTCTACACGCCTGGGTTTCAATTTTCGAACCATGGCTTTCCTTTCGACAAAAAAACGCAGAACAGAAAAATTGCGCGCTCACACTAAGCGCGCAGGTGTTTTTGGGTGCGCCTTGGCTAATGCCTCATTTCAAACAAGATCACAGCGGTATTCATCTCTTGAACGGTGAACCACGTAAGTTTGATGGCTACTCAGCCAACATCGATCGTAATAACCGCACGACACGTTAGAATGCCGACGCAATCAAAGGAAAATCTATGAAGACTGTTAGGATGCCCTGGACCGTAACGAGCATGAAGCGGTGATTAATCCGATTAAGAGGCGCAAGAATCCCGTACCCGCCTTATGACGATTTTTCCAAGTACCGCGATCGAGAATCGTCCGCAGCATCGCATTGCCTAACCAAGGCGAAAGAAGGGGAGATTGTCGCCAAAGCGCCATCGACCAATGCTCGAAGCGCTCAACGCGATACACATCTATATCCCGGACGGAAGCGTTTTCTGTCAGAAAATTTCAAATTTATCTTCGCTTAATGATCGAAAGAAGAATTGATCATACGGAAATGTTAAGAATCTCATTCCCTCTTATTTTCCTATTCCCCCTCAATTGAACACGCATCGTGCTGCCCGTTTATTTTTGAAATTCGCAGTGGATGTTCGTGCACTTTTGCAACTGTTGCACGGACATTCTTTCACCGGATGCCCGCAGCCGTTGTCGATGTAGCCCTGCAATTGAAGTTCTGGCACGCCACCTCGGTCCGTTGCCGGCTATTCCTCTATAGCAGTTTCAATCCAAACGTAGCGTTCAATATCGACTTTCCGGCAGTACAAAACACGGTGTCGGATGCTACACGTGGCTAGAGCTTGCTTTAGTGCCACCAAGCAAACTCATACCCCAGCAGTATGACAAGAATTGATTAGATTGGGACGGAACTGTCGTGAGCCCGGGCTTTTGAGGCGAGCGAATGCGTTAGGGCCGCATTTGAATTGACATAAATGGGCTTGGCCACCTGGTCCACACGAAAGGTATAACCATTGCCGTTTTCGAATGGTTCAACGACACCGCGAACTGCAAGTATCGGATTGGCGACGGTTAAATGGCCAAAACGCTGATACGTATCCGGAAAGAGGAGCGTTTCGACGAAACCGGTTCGATCCGCAAGAGTCACAAATTTCATTAAATCGCCGGCTGTTGTTTGGTTGACGCGATCCGCCACCATTAACCCACAGATCCACACCCTCGTATTAGCGCATCGGCTGAGTTGATCCACCGGCACGTACCTTGACCAGTCAATCCGACGCCCATCACCATTCGTACCGAGGAACGTCAATGGATCGAACGTCACCGGGAAGCCGAGCAACTCCATTTCACGGCGAGCGATGTGAAGAGGCGTAGGCTTGGTCAACGTAACGGGTGGAACGTTTTTTTCAATTGCTTCCGTCTCTTGGACGTCATCGAAGAGCGTATCGCACGCCGCACTCATTGAACGTACCAACCGTCGCAATTGCCAAAATAACTCAGGTCGTGAGCAACCAAAAACGTCGAAAGCGCCGGTATCCAACAACAAATTCGTATCCGCTTCGCGTGGGTGGCAACGCCGCACGAAGTCCTCGGCGTCACGGAAAGGCGCTTTCGCTCGCTCGATAAGATGTCGATCGATGAGCGATTGCGACAACCCGTTGATATGTGAGAGCGGGATACGGATGCGGACATCATCGTCACTTTCCACCGCGAAACGTTCGCGTGAACGATTGATGCATGGCGGAAGGAACCGCACGCCATGCCGTAACGCCTCCATCACGTAAAGAATCTGCGGCATGGTTGGAGAATGAACGTAAAAGCCCCGGTAGTTCGAAAGTATCGCCGCAATGTAGTGGGCCGGCCAACGCCGTTTGAGGTAGGCGCCTTGGAACGCTTCGACAGCGTACTCGGCGGAGTGTGCTTTATTAAACATAAAACCGACAAAGCTTTCGAGCAAAGGCCAAACCGCTCCAATTTCCGAATCTGATCGCCCCTTCCCCTTCGCACACGCTCGAAATTCGCTTTTCATTTCGCACATCAATGATAACTTCTCTTTGTTGAGCGCCCGTCGCAGTACGTCCGCTCGCCCCAAATTCATACCCGCAAACTCGGTCGCCACTTGGAGAATGTGCTCCTCGAAAACCATGATGCCATACGTTTTTTCAAGCACCGATTTTAAGGAAGAGTGCGCGTACCGTGGCGATTCGAAGCCTTGGTAGCGACGAGCGAAGAGATCCTTTTTCCCTTGATTGGCGGCGCCGGGGCGGACGATGGCAACGATGACCGTAAGGCAATCGATGTCACGCACGTTGCACTGCTTGATCAAACTGGTCATCGCAGGTGATTCGATGTGATGCACACCGCGAGCCTCTCCCGCCGCGATCATATCCCAAGTCGTTCTGTCGGAGTAGTCAATGTCCTTAACCAAGTCCAGGTCGATACCTTCGGTCCGCTTGATCTCCGCCACCGAATCACGAAGCACGGACAACCCAGCCTGCCCAAGCAGATCGATCTTCACGAAACCCAAGTCTTCGATCGAATCCATTTCGTATTGGGCAACGAGTGGGCCTTTGGCAGACCGCTGCACGGGAACGATATCACTAAGTGGTTCGGGCGATACAACCATACCACAGGGATGCATAGACCAGTGGCGCGGTAGCCCTTCCAGCTTGCACGCTATCTTGAGAATGGTGCAATAAGGTTCTTCACCGATAGTAATCGCGCACGCTTCAGGCGATCGAGCAACCGCTTCGTGAACGTTGTACGCCCGTGTGCGCGGAATCAGCTTTGTCGTTCTATGCACCTGATGCGAAGGTAAACCGAAAACCTTCCCAAGCTCGGCCACCGCTGCCCGCGCGTGAAAGGTATTCGCTGATCCGATCATTGCGACGCGATCATTGCCCCATCGTCTGTAAACCCAATCGATCACTTCGCCTCGTCGATCCCAGGGCAAATCCAAATCGATGTCTGCCATTTTGCTGAACTCCGCTCGCTCGGGATTTATGAAACGATCGAAGGGCAGATCGAAACGGAACGGACAAGCGTGACTCACGCCTAGTGCATAGCACACCAGAGAATCTGCGGCGGAACCCCGCGCGAGGAACGCTATATCGCGGCTCCGGCAGTACTCGACGATCTCGTGAAAAACCAAAAAGTACTCGGCATAGTGGACCTGGTCGATGACGGCGAGTTCGCGATCGAGACGCTCAATCGCTTCGTCGAAAGTGGCCCGCTTTCCACCGATCCCCCGAAGCGGCGGTTCGTCGATGTATCGTCGCCGGCAGCCGGCGACGCTGAGTTCGCGCAGGTGCTGCATCGCGGATCGACCATCCGGCGACCGAAATCCGGGGAAGCGATTGCGGCCCGTGTCGATGGTAAGGTTGCATCGATCGGCGATTTCGAACGTGTTTCGGATCGCATCCGGACGGCGGGCGAATAACCGGAGCATTTCATCCGGCGGGCGAAGGTGATACGTGCCACGCGGTTTGGAGGGATGAGGTTGGTCGAGCATCGTAAGCGTGCCGATGGAAGAATAAGCCTTGAGGGTGGCAACGTCGTCACGCAAAACACAACGAGACGCGCAGGTAGCAACCACGGGCAAGGAGATTGCGTCGGCAGCCGCCGCCCGTTTTCTGAGAGTGTGAATCTCGTCACGATGGTGCAACGACAGCTCGACGTACAGACGCTCGGCGAACGCGTCACGAAGCGGATCGACGGTTGAGTGATCGAGTGGAATAGCAGGTCCGACCAGACAGACAAGATCACGAGCGTGCTCAAGAACATCTGCGAGGCGAAGCGGGCCGTCTTCGCGTAAGTGGTGCGCAGAGACCAGACGACAAAGCTGACCATAGCCGACGACGGATTGCGCGAGCAACGTAACGGCGAAATGGGATGAGTCGTGAACGCTCTTTTCGTCGAGCGAGAAAGTGATCTCCGCGCCGATGATCGGTTTGACACCGGCCGCTTTGCAACATTGGATGAACGAGATAGCAGCGTACAGGGCGTTTACGTCAGTGAGTGCGACCGCAGGCATGCGGTGCTTTTTCGCGAACAAAACGAGTTCATCGATCCGCGTCATCGCGGAACAGAACGAATAAGCGCTGCGATTGTGCAAAGAAACGTACATGGTCCGATCGATACGGCGATTAATTTCGAGACAGTGCGTAGTCGTGCGCGCGCATGATAGCCTTGGGGCCGAACTGCTGACGAATCGCCTCGTAAGCAAACGCCAGGTTCCGCTTGCGCTCGTAGGCGCCGAACAGGTCCGGTTGTCGATACCCGTTGTAGACGTTCGAGAGTTTCACCTGCACCATGCGCAGCCGCACCCGCCGATCCCAAAGTCGCTTAAGCAAGCGCGTTAAATGCGGATAAGCATCTTCTTCGACGTCGGTCGGCTCGGGAAAGCTGAACTGCCCTTGATGGTCATCCATATCGGTGTAGCGAATCTTGACGGTCACCGTACGAATCTGTTTACCGTCGGCACGAACGCGGCCAAACGCCTTGTCCGCGAGGTGTTTTAGTACCGCCACCACAAAATCGAAATCCATCGTATCGGCGGCGAAGGTGTCCTGGTGGCTGTACGAAACCGCATCGGAGCGGTTGGTCTCGACCGGACGGTGATCGATGTTGTTGGCGTAATCGTGCAACTGCTTCGCAACGCTGCCGGTCAGTTCCGTGAGCCAATTTACCGGCATTCGTGCAACCTGCCCGATCGTCGACAACCCGGCACTGTGCAAAAGATCCTTCGCTCTTGACCCGATCGACGGCAGCCATTGCACCGGCAAGGGGTGCAAAAACGAAAGCTCCGCCCCGTCCTCCGGTGGAACGATCAACATTGCGTTGGGTTTGCGTAGTTTGCTGGCGATCTGACTGAGCAGTTTATTGCGGGCGAGGCCCAACGATATCGTCACTTTAAGCCAGCGAGATACGTCCGTCCGGAGTTTTGCGACGGCTTGATCCGGCGAACGACTCAGGCATCCGCTCGTACCGGTCAAATCCAGGTAGCCTTCGTCGATGCTCTGCCTCTCGATAACCGGCGTGATCTCTTCCGCCAAACCGAAAATGTTAGCGGAAAACTGTTCGTACAATTCGAAGCGTGGAGGCACAACGATCAGCTTGGGGCATTGGCGCCGAGCCCTCGCCACCGGCATGGGTGTATAGATACCATACTGGCGAGCTTCATAGCTGGCGGAAGCGACGATGCCACGATGCTCGCCGCCGACGGCAACGGGCTTGCCACGAAGCCGCAAGTCGGCTGCTTGTTCCACCGACGCAAAAAAAGCATCTGCGTCGAAATGCACGATGGATCGATCCGACTGAACGATCATTGGATGAAGCTCCGTTCGTCACGCCAGCCGATGGACCAGCGTGTGAATCGAACCTTGAATGACGACTTCGGACGCAGGCGTTTGTTCGAGGTGATTCAGATTCTCGGAAACGAGTAAGAGTCGATCACCTTCACGTACGAGCCGCCTTATCACCGACTCCCCATCTATCAATGCAACGACGATTGCACCCGGCTGGGTATTGGGCGTCCGATCACCGATGATGATGTCGCCCTGCCTGATCCCGACGCCACTCATCGAATCGTCATGCGCCACAAAGGCAAAACCATGCGGCCCCATACGCAAAATCTCGTCAGCGCTGAGCGTAGATTGTAACGATCCGTGATGATCCATGACGTCGATCCTCCACATAAAGCGTAACCAAACAAAAACCAAACGTCAATAGCGTAAGAAAGGCAAACGAAGGAAAACTGGATTTAGTCCGGTACTCAAACACAAACAGGCCGCCCGAGGCATGTGCACCTCGGACGACCCGTTCGTTTCAGGCGCGATTAACGGGGGCTTGTTAGTGTCAGTCGCACGGATCCGGACAGATACACGGCCCGGTCGATGTTTGCCAATTGGCAGGGGCTCGGATCACACCGAGATCAACAGCATTGACGTATCCGTCGCCGTTCACGTCCGCACGGGGGCATGCGGCCTGTTCAACCGGCAACTGCCAGTTGGCGGGGGCACGCACAATTCCAAGATCCACGGCATTTACACTGCCGTCACAATCGACGTCCGCATCGGCACAAGCCGGCTCGCACTCGTCGGGAACGCCGCTGCCATTCACGTCGGCACTGAACCCGCTCGCAATGTCGCAGTCATCCGGAATGCCGTTTTCATTGCAATCATTATCGACAAGCTGACATTCATCAGGTACGCCATCGAGGTTGCAATCCTCACTGATACCAAGTACGCCGTCCAGACGAATGGCGTCGATCTCCTCCCAGTCGTTCAGTACGTGATTGGTATAGATTTTGATCTTCACTCCCTTGACAAGATAATCGGTGGCCGGCCAGGTTTGCTGGAATTCACAAACCGCACTACCGGCACATGTGTCAGTTCCCTTCCATGCTCTATGCTCCAGGTTACCAATATCAATGAGATTAATCTGCTGTACGAATCCGACACTGTTGTTCTCCACGATGGCAACACCGGTTGCGTGCACAGGCTCATCGAACAGTACGGTGATGTATTCCGTACTACCGTCCTGATTAGCCGGCGCCCAAGCTGCGGGATCGTGGCCATACGAAGCATCGGGGATACCAAGTGCCTGCGTCGCGGACCAGTCGCCACCACCTTGACCCAACTCCGAACTGACGTCAGACACGGCATTGGCCCACTGCGATAAAGTGCCGTCGCGTGTATCGCATTCGTCAGGAATACCGTTTTCGTTACAGTCAAAACTTGTGCCCGAAGCAATGTCGCACACATCCGGTGCACCGTTCAGATTGCAGTCCGGTTCATCGGCGTAAGCCTGATCGAAAATCAAAAGGTCATTGCCGTCAATGTCGCCATCAAGATCCAGGTCCGCCCGGGGATCGTAATCCGGCGTCCCGATCAGCGTTGGTCCGGAAGCAAGTGCGGCGATCACAGCGCGATCATCCGCGCACCCGATACCATCAACATTCACATCCCCATTGATCTTTAGACTACTAAATGACTCCCATTCGACAGTAACCGAACCGCCAGTAGCATCCGGTGGAATAGGCACCTGGAAAACCGTCTGACCGTCTGTTACCCAGCCGTCTCCATATATGTTTGGTTCCGGCGCAAAGCTCGGATCCTGGTATACGCCCAGAAGTGCAAAGTCACCAGTATTGCAGTCACCACCAACACATCCCAAAAGCCCGTAGAAAACGTGCTCCTGAATAGCCCGCGTAGGAAACGACAATCTGACGACAAATCTACCGTACCGCCCTTGAACCGCACCTCGGAGGTCATCCTGGCCACATACAAAACGGACACCCGTTGAACTCGCGACATCAAATTCAATATACGAATCGGGCGCAGGTATCACGATACTGAAGTCGATCGAACTACTTGCATCTGCAACTACTGCAGTATCACTCTCAATAACCGTATGACTGAGAAGTGGACATGTGCCATCACGGGGCTCCGCAGTGCCGCTTGTCTTGAAAGTACTTTCTGACGACACAATATCCATTACATAGACATTTCCGTCTTTGCCATATTCTCCTACCGCAATCGCTATTCCGTACGTAATAGGATCTCTTGTACTACCATCAAACGGCATATAGGAACTTAAACGTGAATAACACTCTACTCGCTCGGTGCCAAATTGCGGAACTGGCCCCGAAATCTGATCATGTTCAATTGTTCCGAACAATGAACACTTGTGTCCCAAGGGCGTTCCACAGATGCTTGGAGGAATATGCGCATAATCAAGTAAGAGTATTCCACCCGTCACGCATGAACAAGCGCCTGCAGTTGCATCGATCTCACCACCTCCAGGAAAAATTCTCACACTAAAAAACGAATTCTCACTCCAGGACGTGGCACACATTGACGGATCATTTGGTAGATAACCTGCTTCGACATCACAACGCTCATCGGCAGCATTAGTCAAACTCGTTGCGAACAATAGAGTGAAACAGCATTTCGCCGCTAGACTCATCTTCTTCACGATTATTCTCCTTTCGGACAAACATCGAACAGCAGCGCCAACACGGCACAGCACTCATTTCTACGAAGCCAAATGGATGGGGAGATGATCGCGGGGAACGCTTCGGCGAGCATCAGCAATACCCGCCGCGATCTTCATATATATCCCAAAACAATACCGATTCTGCCAAGAAATCCGGTTTTTTTTGGGAGGAAAAGGAGGCCGTCTCGCCAGAAGGACAATTACTCATATGAAAATGTTAAAAATCCCATTCTATCTCATTAACCTATTTCATCCTAATTAAATGTGCATCATGCTGTCTGTTTATTTTTGAAATTCGTAGTGGATGCCCGTTCACTCTTGCAACTGTTGCATGCACACTCCCATCCCACCTTGACGTTAATGCATGAGATTCACGATCGACAGGCACAAACGCAAATTCGGGCCCGCGTTGCGTCAAAAACTCTACAACACGGACCCGTCGCCCAAGCCCCTCTACGTACACCTCATGGTGTTTTTCGATACGCGCGTGATTCAGATAAACGGCAGCAGGCGCTGGAAGCGGCCTGCGTCTTTGAGATCCACATCCAAATCGCCGTCGAAATCGAACGATTCACACCCCTCCTGGAATCCCTCGGCGTCCGGACCCGTGGGGCAATTGTAGAGCATTCCGAAATCCCGCAGATCCACCTGCCCGTCGCAGTTCGCGTCACCCATGCCGTACTCGAACGCGCCCATATCCACACGGCCGCACAGCACGCGGGCATGGCCGGTAAGATCTGACACGCCGGGTTCAAACGTCATCGCCGGATCGCCGGCATCGATGCACGGGGAACCCGGTAAAAGGCGATACGGTTCATTCGGCACAGGCCCACCGCCATCCGGCGCCAGGCCGAGCAACGGATTATGGCCATGATTGCCCACGCCACCGTAGACCCCCGTCCAACCCTGGATGCAGCTATAGTTAACAGGTGCCGTAGCACCGGTATACATATCCACTTGGGCCATCTCATCGGTTTGGTTGTTGGCTCTGTTTCCCCAAATGATCGAATTGCTGATCGTTGCCCAGCTTTCGCAATAGAGGCCGCC
>JANQHN010000100.1 GCA_028282665.1 Phycisphaerae bacterium
AAACGCTGTAATCGTCGGATCAACTTGTCCCCGCTGTCGTTGGGTCCGCCGACGATCCTACGGGTTTCGCCCCCGATCCATCATTGCCGCCCGACCTCACAGTGACGTTGCGGTATTCAGTTCAGACGGAGCCCAAACGAGTTTCGATCGTGTGGAACCTGTTCCCCGAGGCGAATCCACTTACATTGGTTCAGCCAGACGGCGCGTTGGAGATAGCGGCTGAGCTTGATGCGTTCAATACGAACAAGATCATCACTTTCACTCCTACTGAACCTGAGTATGTTTGGCATGCTCCAGCAAAGAGCAACACGGATGGATCCGGTGGTGTATTGCTCGGCGCTTCCGACAATGCAGGCTTTCCCATTCCGGTACTGCCCATTGTACTGATCGGCGGATGGGTGTTGTTGCTGTTCGTTGTGCGGGCGACCAGATACTGGCCCAGGGTACGTGAACCCGCCTTGGCGTTGACCGTTTTGCCGGTCATTGTTTCGATGACGTTTTCCGGTGTTTGGGTGGTTCGCATGGGTTTCGGTTGGCAGGGTAACATGCCTCCGGAAAATGCGGAGGAAATTTTCGCGGCGTTGCACCGCAATGTTTACCGGGCATTCGATTTCAAGACCGAGAGCGATATTTATGATGTTCTTTCGACCAGTGTTGCAGGAGAACTTCTGGACGACGTGTACAACGAGGTTTACCAAAGCCTGATCATGCGTGACCAAGGAGGGGCGGTAGCGCGGATTCAATCGGTTGATCTGTTGGACACGGAAATAGTTGCCGCCCGGATTGAACAGGCGGAAGGCGAGCAGTCTGCTTACGGTGTGCAAACCACGTGGCGTGTGGATGGAATGGTTTATCATTGGGGACATACTCACTCGCGGCGCAACGTGTACGAAGCGATGTACACCGTGGCCCGTTCGGAGGACGCGTGGAAGATTGTATCGGTGGAAATGCTCCGTCAGGAACGAATGAACTTGAATGGATCCCCAAACGATGGATCTGCGGTAGGCGAGGCTGAGCAAGCGGGCACACCATGATCGAATTTCGAGATGTCGAGTTTGCGTATCGCGGGTCTCCCTTCACACTTAAGGTGAGCGAGCTTCGCATCGAGCGTGGTGAGCGAGTGGCGATCATCGGCCCAAGCGGTTCGGGAAAGACGACGCTTGTGCATTTGATGTCGGGCATCTACGTGCCTCACGCCGGAACCGTGTGCGTCATGGATAAGACGTTCAGCGCACTTGGCGAACAATCGCGCAGGCGGTTTCGTGGCAGCCGGATCGGTTTCGTGTTTCAGGAATTCGAGTTGTTAGAATACCTGAACGTGCAAGATAACGTATTGCTGCCTTTTCGAATTAGTTGCGCGAGGCCGCCGAACAATGTGTCCGAGAAGCTCGACCTTTTGCTTCACGAGTTGGGACTCTTGGCCAAGAAACGCCGCTACCCGCGACGGTTGTCGCAGGGCGAGAGGCAACGTGTCGCTATCGCTCGCGCACTTATTACAAATCCTGAACTCATCCTCGCCGACGAACCGACGGGTAACCTCGATCCAGTTACATCGCGGGAGATCGTCCGGCTTCTTGTCAGGCAAAGCGAGCGAGAGGCCGTAACCATGGTGATGGTTACCCACAATCACGATTTGTTGGACTCGTTCGACAGGATAATCAATGTTTCGTCTTTCAGTGATCGGGTAGCCGGTGGGGAGGTAGCGTGATGGGCGGACCTTTTCTGCTGGCGATCAAGTACGTTTTGTATCATCGGGTAAAGACGGCGATTTTAGTTATCGCTCTAACTTTTACGATGTTTTCGCCGCTCGTTTTGCACGTGCTCATCGGTCGGTATGAGGTTTCGTTGACAGCCCGGGCGGATGCTACACCACTCGTTGTTGGAATGAAGGGGGATCGTTTCGACCTGGTGCTCAAGGCGTTGTACTACCGGGACTTGGATTTGTCGCCGATCATGATCGCACAAGTGGATGAAGTGCGCGAGAGTGAACTTGCGACTGCGATTCCACTGCATTTGCGCTATTCCGCACGTGGCTATCCGATAGTCGGAACGACGTTGGATTATTTGGCCTTTCGCGGGTTGTCGGTTGAGACAGGCCGGCGCCACGCCGTGTTGGGGCAGGCGACCGTTGGCGCGAATGTGGCGCGAGAACTGAATATTAGCCCGGGGGATGCGTTGTTTTCCGATCAGAAGAGCCTGTATGATATCACTAAGACCTATCCGCTGAAGATGCATATCACGGGCATACTCTCGCCGACGGGAACACCGGAAGACGATGCGGTTTTTGTGGATGTAAAGACCGCCTGGATTATCGACGGGATCGCTCACGGACACGTGAATGTGTTTGAGGAGGAAGACGATTCGATCATCCTTGAGCGAGACGACAAAACCATAACAACGAACGCTTCGATCTTCGAATACAACGAAGTTACAGCGGACAATATCGGCAGTTTCCACGTGCATTCATCTCGTGACCAGTTGCCCGTTAGTGCGATTGTGGTCCTACCGAACGATCGTAAATCGGCGACTTTATTGAAAGCAAGATACAACGCGTCAAAAACATTTCAGATGCTCGAACCTCGCGAGGTGATCGACGAGCTTTTGGACGTTGTGTTTCGAGTGAAGCGGGTATTTGACGCGGGTACTGCTTTCGTAGCCGTTTCGACGGCGATGTTCGTTGTGCTAGTTGTTCTGCTTTCGTTCCGCTTGCGTAAGCGGGAAATGGAGACAATTGTCAAGTTAGGGGGGCGGTGGCAAACCGTCGTGCTGTTGTATGTGTATGAACTTTGGATTGTCATCCTGCTAAGCGCGTTAGCTGCGTTTATGATTGCTGCCGGTTGTGTCTTGGCGGCACCGAGTCTGACGCGATTGGCGTGAGTGCAATTTCATGCTAGTCATAATCTGAATTGTCTTGGAGAAAAAAAATGTGTTTTCGTAGGCATTATATCGATCGAGGCAAGTTGTTTGTTGTGCTAATCGTTACCCTGTTGCTTTCGTTTTCGCCGGCGTGTAAACGTGAAACAGGAACTCCGAAGAATAAATTGGTGGCAAATGGCGAGAATGGCGCCAAGCTCGTCATTTACACCACGTTCCACCCCACAACGTATTTTACTCGGGCGATTGGCGGTGAGCGGTGTGAAGTGGTGTGTCCCTTACCTGCGGACGAGGATCCCGCCGACTGGATGCCGACGGCTTCACAGGTTGCTTCCTATCAAGATGCGGATTTGATCGTTGCCAACGGGGCGAACTTTGAGAAGTGGTTGGCGAAAGTGTCTTTGCCGGAGTCCAAGCTGGTCGATACGGCAAAGCCATTTGCTGAAAAATTCATCGAATTGGAACAGGCGTTGACGCACAGTCATGGTCCCGGCAGCGAACATACGCATGCCGGTATCGACGGCCATACTTGGCTTGATCCGACGCTTGCGAAAGTGCAAGCGGTGACGATTCGCGATGCGCTAATCGAGGCTGATCCGGATGGGGCAGATGTATATCAGGCGGGCTTTAAAGCACTTGAGGCGGAGTTGGATAGACTTGATGAACGGCTTCGGCAACTTGCGCCTCGCATGAAAGGCGTGAAGCTGCTCGCGTCGCATCCAGCGTATAATTACCTGGCGCGCGAGTATGGATGGGACGTGAAGAATTTTCATCTTGATCCCGGAACCATGCCGGATACACACATGCTTGAAGAAGTGAAACTGTATGTGAGCAATGATCCTAGTATAAAGTACATGCTTTGGGAATCCACACCAGCGGATGAGGTTGAGGCGCTCTTTCGTAGCCAGTTGGGACTCGAACCGATCCTCTTTAGGCCTGCCGAAGCGATCAACGAGGAACAAAAGACTGCTGATGAGAATTATGTTACCATTATGTCGTCGAACCTGGATGAACTCGAACGCATTTTCGGCCAGTAATACGAGAGCAAGGGATTTGGCAGCGCTCTCGCGTCCTACTGGAGTCGGATGATTGAGTATGAACGAGCGCAAAGTTCCAATTCCGCAAGGCTTAGCTGTTGCGTTTACGCTATTCGCGATGATCTGGTCGGCAGATATCGCGAATGCACATCCCAGTCACGGTTTTGGTCGGGGGGCATTGTTTCACGGTGCTGACATCGATGCCGCGTTGGAAGTTGCTCGGAGTGAGCACAAGCTTGTTTTTGTCTATGTTACCGCCAAAGGTGGCGCGGCTCCGAATTATCTGATGCGTCCGACAGTACGCGAATGGCGCACTATCGATCTGCTGATTCAGGAGTCGGTTGCGGTGTTGGTTGATTCGGAGCGTCACCGGCTACAGCTCTCCAGGTTTATGTTGGAAGAACCGCCGATCGTTCTTTTGTTGGAGAATGATGGCAAAATCATTCGAACGATGCCGGGAGAGATTTCTGCTGAAGAGCTTTTGTCTGAACTGACGTTTCGACTTAGCGATGAGGGAGCGCTCGAACGAGCAAAGCAGTCGGTGGCCGAAAACGCGGGCGATCCGTTGGCGCACGAACGACTCGCTGAAGCCTACCGTCGCGCGGGCGATCTGGACGCCGCTGCGAAGGAGTACCTGTGGTGTTGTCGGAAGGGGCTTCGCGAGAATCTTCCCTACGCGGCCATTCGGCGGCGTGTAGTCGCCGAGCGATTCGTCAGTCTTTCTGCTCAGAGCAAGGCGGCGAAGGAGTTGTTGCAAGGCTTGATTGATGAATTGGTCAATCTGATCACCGAAAAGCAAGATGATCCCAACCTTGCTCGAGACTTGGCGGAATTGCACTGTTTTATGGGGGAACGGGAGTTGACTTTTGCTTTGTTCAATCGCCTCCCTGGCAAAAGCCGAGCGCGATACGCATTACTAGATTACGTGATAGAGCAACTCACTCATGAAGGTCGTTACGAGGAAGTGCTACGTTTTGGTGATCCGTTGATTCTGTTCGCGCAAGAAGTGGCCTGGGTAGCGAGACTTCGCGGCCAGAAAGAAGAGGACGGTGTGGTGTGTGTGCAACGCGGTACGGTCACGTTCGCGGTTCGTCGTGGCGCGGCGCTGGTGGAGGCTCTTGCTGGGGCTGGACATTTGAATGATGCGCGACAACTTGCGGATCAAGTGCTGGGCTTTTCAAAAGCCGATGAAACCAAGGCGATGTTGATCGAAAGCGCCAAGCAAGCCAACAGCGAAGAACTGCTTGTCTATCTACAACCCAGGAAATGACGAAGTGTCATTCAGAAGGACAAGTCGATAAAGTCAAACGGCATGTTGATCTATCAATCAAGGTGTAGCATCCCACAACAAATCTTGGCAGTGCCAAATGTTACACCCATCTGAGGGTTGTTCCAGTAAAAGACCGGCATCGTACCGGTTTTTGGCGATTGATGCGGATGAGAGGATTCGAACCTCCACGGGGTTGCCCCCACTGGCACCTGAAGCCAGCGCGTCTGCCAATTCCGCCACATCCGCTGAACATTCGTACATGCCCGGGACATTCCATAGGCATGCCGTAAATTTGAAGAAACGCCAAAATAGCTTCTAATCGCTTCCTGTCAAGCGAAGTAAGTGGTTGCTCGTCGTGATTCCGCGAACTACTCGGGCCTCGCGATCACTGTTCCGTTTCGAGCACGTAAAGCTGATCGTGCGGAACCCACCGGCCAATTGGGGGCGTTTGTGGTGCCTTTTGCGTATTGGCGGGAATCAATATGATCGTACGGTTTTCCGCGACGCCATCCAGGATCGTCTTATCTGTCCACTTGGTTGTGGCAAGTGTTTGATTGTCTTTCATTTGGTGAAGGGCGTAGGCGATTGCGAAGTACCCCATTTGGTCTTCTGCCAAAATTAGTCCATCTTGATTGGCTAACCCGACGGCAGTGTGACTCATCCGTTCCGCTGAGCGATCCGCGCCAGACCAGGGTATCAGCAGGTAGACGTAATCATCACGGTAAGGTTTGTTTCGTGCCTCGTGCTCAAGCAGGTCTAGGCGTCGCGCGGTGGTGGTTGCTAGAAAATAGAAGGCGGGGGTTGTGACGAGTAGCAAGGCGCCAAGAACGAACATTCCTCTAGTTAATCTCGGGTGATGGTCCATAAATACCGAAACGCCAAACCCGCCGAAGATGCAGATAATCGTGTAAGAGGGGATCAGAAACGTGTATTGGTCTATTACGCTGTAACGAAACACGAAGAGTAGGTGAATCGCGAGACCAATGAGCAAGTAGTAGCCAATTCGTCGATCTTCCGATTTCTGCAATCCGCGCGTCTGGCCGTATAAGGCCGCCGGAAGGAGCAGATTCGGAAAGCTGTAGGCCAAGAAAGCGATCGTTGTGAGAAGATATCCCGAGTGGATCGTCGTATTCATGACACTGTTGGCGTAGTATCGACCAAACAGTGAGGACTTGATGGTCTGATAGATGTTTCCCGTATCGAACAACTGGATTAGGACAAGTACCGTGTAAGGTAGTGTTCCAACCAACCACAAGCCTGCGAATGCCAGCATGTCTTTGATCTTGAAGCCGGCTAGGATGCGGTGTCGATAGGTTGCCAAAATGAGTACGGGCGTAGTGAGTGAGGCGAGGAGGTGGTTCGAAATACCTAGCCCGTTAAGGAAGAACATGCCCAGTGCCCAGTGTTTGCGATTTGTCCTAAGAAACAGGATCAGGCACCAAAGTTCCCCAGTTAAGGCTGCTGTGGTGACCGTATACGTTTCCGTACGCGTGGAAAATTGCCAGAATGTATGAGCGAGCATGAGTGACGCAGCAGCGAAAAACGCTGCACTTCTTCGCCGCGTCCAGGTGGCAACGCATCCGAATACGTTGGCGACGGTGATCGCGCCGAAAACAGCTCCAACCATGGTGACCGCGTGTGCGGGATCAACCCACTGCTCAGTCAAAAAAACCGTAGCCCTGCCTAGGAAATGATGCAGTGGGTGAATCAGGGCTAGTCCGAGAGGATGCCAAAGTTCGCCTTTTACGACACGGAGAATATGCGCACCGGAATCTTGCCATTGTGGACCTGTTGCACAGGATCCGGCATAGAGCACAAGGGCTACGAGCATCATAAGCCACCACCCCGCACGCACATGCGGAGGGGAGCGGTGTACGTCTTCGTTGGTTTTCGAAAACGGATCAAGATGGTCAGAAGGCAGGTCCAAATTCCGCTCCCACGATTCCTAAACTTACTCTAGTCGTCAGTTCTGTTAGACTCGATCCATCTCGTCCAATCGGCAACTGCGCGTTCGGAATTTGGCTTACCGGGCAATTAACTTGCGTACGCCGCGAGCCGGCGCTGTCGGTTTTTTCGGCCGGTCGATTGCCAATCTGTCCCACGGTGAAAAATCCAGTGCACAGCGCATAATGCAAGTCTGTGTATTAGAGCGTAACAAATTCCGTCCGCAAATCATAGGCGGAATACTCGTAAGTGTGCAATGTCAAGCCGCTCCGATAATTAAGGTCCTCTCAGCAATTCCGGAAAAATAAGAAACGGTACCAAGGTGTGCTGGTTGGTACAAAAAAGGCCGGTGCTGAGGGTAAGCACCGGCCGCCTCCGTCGGAGGACAGGAGAAGCAACTCGCTCTAAAAAAGACACTAGGGCTGTGTGTTATTATGCATCCTTCATCAAATATTCGTGCATGCTGGCGGCTGAGTCTTTGCCGTCGCCCATCGCGAGGATAACTGTCGCCGCGCCACGAACAATATCGCCGCCGGCGAACACGCCCTGGATGCTGGTCATATTGTTGTCGTCGATTTCGATGTTGCCCCACTTGTTGACCTTCAGGCCGGGTGTGGTTTGAGTCAGGAGCGGATTCGCTTTCGTACCGATCGCGACGACATACACTTGGCAGGGAATTTCGAATTCGCTGCCTTCAATGGGCACCGGGCGACGACGGCCAGAATCGTCCGGCTCACCCAACTCCATCTTGATGCAGCGGACCGCACGAACCCAGCCGTTCTCATCGCCGAGCACTTCCACCGGATTGCACAGTAAATGAAGCTGAACGCCTTCTTCTTCGGCGTGTTTGACTTCTTCGACACGGGCTGGCATCTGCTCACGGGCACGGCGGTATACCAGCGTTGCCGGCTCAGCACCCAGACGCTTTGCTGTACGGACACCGTCCATCGCCGTGTTGCCGCCGCCGACTACGACCACCTGCTTGGCGGGAATGACAGGCGTATCGTTCTCGCCGAATTTGTACGCGCCCATCAGGTTGACGCGCGTCAGGAATTCGTTGGCAGAGTAAACGCCCTTTAGATTCTCGCCGGGGATGCCTCCGAAGACGGGAAGGCCTGCGCCGTTGGCGACGTAGACTGCGTCGAATCCTTCCTCTTCCATCAATTCGGGGATGGTGTACGTTTGACCGATAACGACGTCACAAATGATCTCCACGCCGCGGCGCTTCAGTGTTTCAATTTCCGCCTCGACAATAACCTTGGGCAGGCGGAATTCGGGGATGCCGTACATAAGCACGCCGCCCGGCTTGTGCAGAGCTTCGAAAATCGTGACTTTGTGGCCTTTCTTGGCCAACTCACCCGCACAGGTCAAACCCGCCGGACCACTGCCCACAACTGCCACCTTCTTGCCGGTTGGTGCGGGAGGTTCGAACAGATCTTCACGGTGCTCACGAGCCCAGTCAGCGACGAAACGCTCAAGGTAACCCACACCCACCGGTTCGCTCTTCTTTCCGCGAATGCACGTGGCTTCGCACTGTGTCTCCTGCGGACAAACCCGGCCCGTGACACCCGGGAGTACGTTCGCCTCGAACAGCACGTCTGCCGCTTTGTTAAGATCGCCTTCCGTGATAGCGGTGACAAAGGCCGGGATGTCCACGCAGACCGGACAGCCATTGATGCACTTGCCACCCTTGCACTGCAGGCATCGTTCCGCTTCCTCAAAAGCGACGGCGGTGTTGAAACCGAGGTTGACCTCGTTGAAATTGGCAGCCCGCTCTTGGGCGTCTTGTTCAGGCATCGCCTGTCGCGGAATCTTCATGCGTTCGGCGGGTTTCATATCAGTTTTTCCCAATCTGGAGTCGATGGGCGTTACCGCAGTCCTGCCAAACGCCCAAATATCAAAACCAATCACCGGGCAGTGCGGAATCGCAAACGCCCAATGTCCTCTCCGTGCTCTTATGCCTTACACTGCTTCTCGGCCGCTTCGAGTTTGCACTCGTGCGATCCGTCGCGTAGGCGATCCCAGGCGATTTTTTCCTGGTCTTGGTAACTGCCCAGACGGTCAGTCAGTTCGGAGAAGTCTACCTTGTGGGCGTCGAACTCAGGGCCATCCACGCAGGCGAACATGGTTTCGCCCCCCACGGTGCAGCGACATCCGCCGCACATGCCCGTGCCGTCAACCATGATTGGGTTGAGCGAGGCGATGGTAAGTACCTCGAACGGGCGGGTGACTTCGGCGACGGCCTTCATCATCGGAACCGGGCCGGCGGTCAGCACAGCACCAATCTTGCCCTTGTTCTCTTCGAGCAGTTCTTTGAGTTTGCCGGTCACAAAACCATTGTAGCCGTAGCTTCCGTCATCCGTGCAGGGGAAGACCTTCTCGCAGTATTGCGAGAGTTCTTTCTCAAAAATGACGTATTCCTTGGTTCGACCACCAAACACCGCCCATACCTCGTTGCCCGCCTCTTTGAGGGCTTGGGCCTGCGGATGGATGACGGCGGTTCCAACGCCTCCACCCACCAGGATGGCGATGCCGAAGTTCTCGATTTCCGTCGGCTTTCCCAGTGGTCCTGCGACGTTGAGGACGTGCTCACCTTCCTCAAGGTTGCACAGGATTTCCGTTGTGGCACCGACCACCTGAACCACCAATGTGATCGTGCCGGCTTCTTTGTCTGAAGCGGCAATGGTTAACGGAATACGCTCTCCGCCTTCGCGGATGCGGACAATGACGAAGTGTCCCGCTTGATGATGCGAAGCGACGCGGGGAGCGTCGACCACGAGCTGTCGAACCTTGGGAGCGAGCCACTCTGCTTTGCGGATCAGGTACATGAAAACCTCTTTGCGTCGATGGGGAGCGTGAAAGCGGGATAACTCTCGTTCCGGCTTGCGAACGCTCCTAAGCCCTCTGCAATCCATCTGGTGTGATTGCACTTGGCAAACAGCGCACCAATTGCAGGATATTCTTTGGGCTAGCAATTTGTACACCCAGTTGTGTAGTATGGCTTTAGTAGCGCCCCGGAAGGAGCGTCATGGCATCGAGCCGAAATAAGCGGTGCGTCAAACCAAGATGGTTTGACACCGAGTCAATGCAATGATTGAATGCGTCATCTGCTTGGGTGCACCGTACAGACGGCGGCTGATCCAGTTGGTTGACCGAATTTATTCGGACGGAATGCAGACAGATACATCCGTGCTACGGTTTGTTTGTAAAAGGACTGCAGGGGGTGTAGCTCAGCGGTTAGAGCAGGCGACTCATAATCGCTTGGTCGGGGGTTCGAATCCCTCCACCCCCATTTCACATATGGCTTCGGGTTTCAAACGCTGGGGAAAAGGCGAGGCAAAAAGCTGGCCTTTCCACGGCAGCTATTTTCTATCGTAGATGGCTGCCGTGGCTCTCTTAATCGGAGCGCTTTTCTGTATTTCCGTGCGAAGACCTGCGGAACATCAGCCCTGCAACGACAGCCGTGAACGGAGCGACTGTTACTAGGCCGAAGCTGCCGACTACCGTATTCAACAGTTCTGCGGCTACGAAATTGAGATTGAAAATGTTTTCCAGCGGAACTCCCTGCCCCATGAATAGCATCAGCATGGCCGTGTACCCGCCCGAATAAGCAAGTAACAATGTGGTTGTCATGGTTCCTATAACGGCACGCCCGACGGTAAGTCCCGATCCAACGTGCTCGGTGAATGTGATGTCGGGCTTTTTGCGAATGATTTCATCCATAGATGCAGATATATCCATAGCGAGATCCATGACAGCGCCCGAGGAGGCAATAAAAACTCCCGCAAGGAAGATGCGCGTCAGGTTCAGGTCGTAAAAACCTGAATAGAGGAGGGTCTCGGCGAAGGGCTGAACCGCTCCGTGAATGTGAAAACCTCGTAAGAAAAACTGGGCTAACACACAAGTCAACAGTAATCCCAGGAACGCCCCAAGGAACGTCGCGAGTCCCTTTCGTGTAAGACCGCCCACCAGGAAACTGACGGACGCTGTCAGAGCGGCCACTACCCCCAATCCCGTGTAAATCGGGTCATAACCTTTCAAGAATAGTGGTAGCATTACTTTCCAGATCATCAAAGAAGCGAATACGAAAGACAAGACTGCCTTTGCGCCAGTCCAACCCGCCACGGCGAGCAGCAAGGCGACGAACATCACTATCAAGACCAGTTGAAGTTGAAGTCGATACCGGCCCCGAGGGTAAGCGGCGGACATTGAGTCGTCTTTGTTCAGCGAGTACTCCAGAAGAATGGCGTGGCCTTCAGCATATACTTCATCCATTTCCATTTTGCCTGTGAGCTGGTTGACCGCGTCCCCGCGCAGTCCGGCATGAGGTCCGTTTTCCACTTCAACCGACAGTCTTTGGAAGCCTGTACGAATGATTAGGTTTTGCCTCAACTCGCTATTATCCACGGCCAAAACGCGCGCCCTTGCACGGTAGGAATCCTTCGGCGCCTGCGCTTCGAAACCCGTCGGTAGAAATGAGAGTACGGCACAGACTACGGCAAACATAAGCACGCAAAATACGTCTTTGCTCCATGGGGGAGGTGGTAAGTACATTGGACCGAGTCGTTCCCAGTGTTTGAAGGTCAGTACAAAAGGATGGACCCGCCAAAGCAGGTCCATCCCCGTTTCACGCGGTTACGCAGAGACCAGGACTAGTTGTTTAGGTTCAAACGCATGGCTTGGGCGATCTTCCGCGCGACGTCAGTATTGTCGTAGAAACCGTCGAACAGATAAGAACCGCGACCGATCGCCAGCACGGGAACGGGCACACCCGTGTGAGAGTAGGATGTCCAAGCCAAGCCGGCCTTCTCGTTGAGGATATGGGTTAACGTGACGGTGATTGGCTCATAATATCCATAAAGCAACATGTCCTCGTCGGGAGGATTCTGGGACTCCCCAGTCATGCTTTTGTCGAAAGCAGCTTCGAGGCGTAACTTCTGGTAATCGGTAAGCCCGTTCGGATGGATCTCAGGATCGGCGTTCCAGTCCAACCCGAACGCGTTTAGCATTAACGTTTTGAAATCGTCGTCAATATCCACAACGCCTTGGTGCGTGTCCTCGTACTCGGGCCAAGTCACGTAAGAGAATGCTTCGTAGGACATGGTCTGGTTGTCCAGAAGCTCGAACGCATTTGCGTAGCCGGTACCGGCGAAGCCGATGGTCATACCGCCGCACTCGTGGTCGCCGGTAACGACGATGAGTGTTTCCTGCGGGTGCTCATGGTAGAAGGCCACTGCTTCAGCGATCGCCGCGTCAAATGCGAGCGTATCGTCGATCGAAGAACGAGCGTCGTTGGCGTGGCAAGCCCAGTCGATCTTTCCACCTTCGACCATCATGAAGAAACCGTTGGGGTTGTCGAGGAGGCGAATACCCTCGGCTGTGAAATCGGCCAACGAGGCCATTTCACCGGTGCGGTCAATTTCGTAGTAAAGGGCCGAACTGCCGGCTAGATCACCGATTGCAACGCACTTCGTACCAGGCTGCACGTTTTGCAACTCCTGGAGAGTGTCTGCGACAACGTAGCCGTTTGCCTGCAGCGAATCCCATACGGAGGGAGTGCCGCCCTCAGGGTTTTTGAATCCGCCGCCACCGAAGTAGTCGAAGTTGCTCGCAGCAAGATCCAGGCCGATTTCATAGTACATGCTGCGGCTGGGCTGATGGGCATAGAATACAGCCGGTGTGGCATGGTCAATTGAAACACTCGATACGATACCGACGCGCATGCCCGCATCTTTGGCGAGTTCCGCAATGGATACGTAAGGCGTCGTCTCGTCGGGGGCCAATGAAATATTGCCGATGCTGGTTTTCATACCGCAAGCCAAAGCGGTTCCCGCGGCCGCCGAGCCGGTAATGAAACGGTTGTCAGCGTAGGTGGTAGCCATGCCCTGAACCGGGAACTGACTCATCGTGAGCAACTCGGCTTTAGGGGCGCCGGGAACGTTGTGATTCTCAGCTTCAAGATAAGCTTCGGCCGCATGCATCTGGACGCTCGCCATTCCGTCGCCAATGAAGAAAAATACGTACTTTGCACCCATCCAAGGGCGATTGGAAACGTTAGCTGTTCGCGTGACGTTCGCGGGTTGGTAGTTCCAGCTTTTCGACAAGTCCGAACTGTTTGCCGTTAGTGTATCCGCATCCGCCGGTCCGGAGAGCATGACGGCTACCGCCACGATGGCCAGAGCCGCCGATGCGATTACGAAACCCTTATTGAAATTCAACCAACCTGTTACTTTAGTCATCATTCGAACTCCCAATAGAAAGTCTATGCGAGGACGCCGAGACACTTCGGCGCCTTTGTTGTTCTCAATAAACAATAATTATTCATGCATTTGTCATGTTATAGCAGTTAACGGCGGCGAATCACCGCGAAGACCGCTGCACTGAGCAGTCCGAGCATGGTGGGTTCGGGGGCGGCCACCGATTCGACAATGACATCATCGACGTAGACGGGAACCGATCCTGAATTCGCGAAGTCAAGAGCAATCATTTCCGAGTCCACGCTTGGGAGGATCGTGAACGAGTATGCTTGCGTTACCCATCCGTCAGCGTGCGTAACGGCCCCTTCCAGTTGAGGGCCGTTGATGTCGTCGGTATAAGGACTGGTATCGATGAGGAAGCTCAAGTCGGTGGGTTGATCGACTTTGTAAGTCAATTGGATCCAAATCTCGGTGAACAATTCGCCGGAAAAGTTCGGCATAAGGAAGTCGATTTGTCCGATGCCATTCAATTCGACCACGTCATTGTGGCCGTCGTAGGCTGCATAGTACTGAGCGGTGTCGTACGCTTGCGCGTCAGGCGAGGCGAGAAGAGTCGGGATGCTTGCCCACGAATCCGGATAGAAGGGCGCCGGGGTCGTGTTGAAGCCTGTCCAGGTATCCCATTCCGCAATTACGGTGTTTTGTTCACCGCGCCAAGGGGGTGAGAAGTAGTCATTCGCTAACACTGGCCCGGCTGATAGAGCCAGTCCGACTACGAGTACGAGTGCGTTCTTCATTGTTCCGCTCCTTAAGTACTAACTCTTGTATGGTGATAAAGACGCCAGCATTGGCGCCGAGACGTTCGTAGGAGTTTTGCCAAAAGCAATTGACTTTGCATGTATCGAACCGTGTTCTCCTTTGATTCCGATGAGGGTGACCGAGAAAATCGCATTTACACGGTGAAACGTACGCTTCAGGATCTAATCGGCCCGGTCGCACGGGCCGTGACGTTGTCGATGGACGATGCACACAATGATGACGTTATCGCTTTGGTGTTGCTTTGCTCTCTTAGCTTCAGCCGAGCGCGGAAGAGGTTAAGGTCCGGTTTCACAACGCATCATGATTCAATGGGGCAGTGCGTTGCATGACGTCGATTTGACCTTTGGTTGCGAACCGACGCCTGCCATCAGATGAAAAATTGCTCCACCAAGTCCTTAGCCGTAAGCCTGCTGTGTGAAGAAAAAACATCCGCGAAACCGAACAGCAGCGCTTTGTGACTAAGATAAACTGATATGCCACAGGCGAGTCGGACTCAAGTGTTTTTCCCGTTAAGAGTTTGTTGGCAATGTTGGAAAGAGAATAAGAAAGCGCAATTCGATTGCCCGTCGTCGCCAAAATATACTTGGAGGTGTAGATGTGCGCAAAAGAAGGCGTGTTAGGTTTTTTACGCAAACGTATGCGTAAAATTTTCGTGGCCATCAATATCTGCAAAGGGATGAAGGGCGTTACGGCGACAGTGTAAAGGGCGAGCTTAATGCGTTGGTTCTTGACTTCGGTCTGGTTGGCGGACGGGTTGCAAAAAAACGGCGGCGAACATTGTTGTTTGGACAATGGCTCACCGCCGCCTCTTTTTTGAGTAGGCGGTTTTCCGTATTTTATCGTCGTCGGAGTAGACTCAGCCCCGCTACGAGGAACGTAATCAGGTTCGTCGGCTCTGG
>JANQHN010000157.1 GCA_028282665.1 Phycisphaerae bacterium
AGCCGATTCTCGCTCCAAAACTTCCGCCGGGGATGAAACTGCCCGCCGGGCAGGCTCCGGGCAGTGCTAAAGGCAACCACGACATTAAAGCATCACTTAAGAAGCGTTCGGGTGGGAAAGGCGATTCGCATTCCGGCGGAGCAGCCGCAAAGACCATTCAGGATCGCGCTGAAGTGACCTCGCCCGACGATTCACCAAAAACAGCCGATCGTAACCAGCAAGCTGGCGAAAAGGAATCCGGCCAAAGCGACAAAAAAACCCCTATCGAAGAATCCGAATCGAAGTCGAAAAATGCGTCCAAGCCACCAACAAAGCACGCTGCCAAACACCAGACCAAGGCGCCCTAAGTGATTCACCAAGCCCATCAAAGCAACATTACATCGATTACTGACTTGTGGAAAGTCTACGGCCAACCGGGCACGAACGTGCAGGTCAAGGCGTTACGCGGGGTAAGTATCGACTTTGTTGAAGGTGAGTCGGTGGCGATTTGCGGTCAAAGCGGGTCGGGCAAATCGACGCTGATGAATCTACTAGGATGCCTCGACCGCCCCACCAGTGGATCGTACATCTTGGGGAATGTCGATGTGGCTCGCCTGGATGACGATCAACTCTCCGACATCCGCGGCCGACATATTGGGTTCGTGTTCCAGAGTTTTAACCTGATTCAGCAATTGACGGTACTTGAGAACCTGGAAGTGCCACTTTTTTATCAAGGCGTGCCCAGCCAGATCAGGCGAGAGAAAGCTGAGCGATTGGCCAGTTTGGTCGAACTTGGCAATCGAGGCCATCACCGCCCGAGCGAACTGTCCGGAGGGCAACAACAACGCGCTGCCATTGCCCGCGCCCTGATCAATGACCCCCTCGTTATCCTTGCAGACGAACCAACCGGTAACCTGGATTCCGCTACGGGCGATGTGATCCTCAGAATCTTCGATCAACTCCGTGCGGACGGTAAGACCATCATCATGGTGACTCACGAACCCGAAGTGGCGGAACGTTGCGATCGAGTGATCACGCTCAAAGACGGGGTCGTCCAATCAGACGAGCGCAATCCTTCTTCACCTGCTCTGGATTCGGCTGATGCCCTGAAATGATCGGCCGTCTGGGGGCTCCATCACGGCTTAACAACACATTTCACAGCTTAAAATTTAAATCTAAAAACGAATTCGTTTGTTTCAGGCCTGAAAACGCCATAAAACCGATCGCGTGGCGTTGAGTCATCTTCGCTACACCCCAAAAATCATCCAATTTATCCAAATTATCCATGAAGGCTGCGAGACCGGATAACCGAATTTCACTATATTCCGCCCGTTTCCCAGTTTTACAAATCGGTAAATGTGGGATAATAGCAAAATACGGAGCGGGAGGAGCAACTGGCCACTTGGACTTTTGAATGGAGACCCGACCGTGAGCCGTACTACCACCCCGACCCCAAAAGGAAATGAGCGACATGTCGACATTGACAATATGTGGAGCACCTATCTCAAAACGAGGGAACATGAGCTACGGAACGAAATCGTAGTTCATTACAGTCATCTGGTGCACACACACGCCGCAAGACTCTCCCGCAAACTACCCGCACAAGTCTCGTACGACGAAATTTGCAGCGCCGCCTTCGATGGATTGATTGAGGCGGTTGAAGCCTACGATCCCGAACGCAAGGCAAAATTCGAAACGTTTTGTCAACAACGAATCTCCGGCGCCGTGATGGACTGGTTGCGCAGTCTTGACCCACAAAGCCGCACCGTGCGTACATTCGAGAAACGGCGTACGATGGCCACAGAATGCTTGGGCACCGATACGGAATACGGACCATCACGACAGGACGTAGCGAAACGACTGCGTATGAGTCTGGATCGCTTCGATTACTTATCTCGCCTTTCCCAACTCGGCAAGGAAGTACACTTCAGCGCGATGGAACCACCCTCCGATCGGAGTGCTCAAAGCACCGGCTATGTATGGGATATTCGCGACACCCGTGCGGATGACCCGGCGGTGAAAGTCTCCCGCGAGCTGTTCACGGAACACATCACCAAAGGGCTGGCTCGGGAAGAACGCCTTGTACTCGTCCTTTACTACTTTGAGCAAATGACGATGGCGGAAATCGGTAGCGTGCTGAATCTATCCGAGTCGCGTGTCAGCCAGATTCATAAGGAAATCTTGCTTCGTTTGCGGCAGCGTTTCGGTGACCGACTTTCCGAAGAACTCGTCGCCTAACGGCGTCCTCTCGTCCGAATGGAACGGGCGATGATTCTCGAAAGCAGCGGCGGCGAACGGCGGAGCACGTTCGTCGCGAGAAGCTCCCCTCCAACCCCTCCCCAACGCCTCCCAGACCACTCTCCCTGTAGCATTGTCGAACAGCGATTCAATTCTCCCCCAAAATTCGCCCTCGCAATACATCCGCGCTCGCTCAACGGGCTCGCCGTGGAGATGATTTCAGACAAACGCTCATCTTGTCCCTCTACCTGACCCGGCATACCATCATCATTGATCATGACGACGCGAAACATCTGCATGGTGATAGCTTATGACGGTACGGAATTCCACGGTTGGCAACGTCAGCCGGGACTGCGCACGGTGCAGGGACTTCTTGAACAGGCGATACGTCGCGTCGCGCGTCATCAGGTGGACCTGATCGGCAGCGGACGGACCGATGCCGGTGTGCACGCCGCAGGTCAAGTCGCCTCTTTCATGACCGGATGCACGATCCCCACTACCCGGCTCCGCTACGCCATCGGTTCACGTTTGCCCAAAGATGTTTCGATTCGCGCTTTGTGGGAGGTATCTCCTGATTTCCACGCGACGCGTAGTGCAACCAGCAAAATGTACCGTTACCGCATTCACGCAGCGCGCAACCGTCCCGTCGAACAACATGCACAACCATATACCTACCACTACTGGCAGCCACTCGACGTCGACAGGATGCGGCTCGCGGCCCGGTATTTCATCGGAACCATGGATTTTAGTGCCATGGCGACCAAAGGATCGCCACGCGAATCCACGGTGCGAACCGTTTTGCGTTGCGATATCGAACGATATTGCAGCGAGATTCGTATATACGTTGTTGGTAAGGGGTTTTTGTACAATCAGGTTCGTAACATGGTAGGCACGCTGATCCATGTCGGCCGCTGTCGGTGGGAACCGGCGTATGTGCAAACGATTCTGGATAGCATGGACCGAAGTCAAGCAGGCGAAACCGCACCGGCAAGAGGTCTGTCATTGTGTTGGGTGCAATACCCCGCAACGCTTTTACAAGCTCCAGTCCAGTCGATTTATCGAGATCTGGACGATCTTCCCGATGTCGCGGGCTCTTGAAAGACCCCCGCGTCTCGCTTTCCCAACAACGTAAGCACGGAACACCGATGAAAGTTTGCCACGTCATTACACGCCTAATCGTTGGAGGAGCCCAGGAAAACACCGTATTGACGTGCCGTGGTTTAGTGGAGCGTGGGCATGACGTGTCGTTGATTGCGGGACCGGAAACAGGTCCGGAAGGGTCGTTGTGGGAAGTCGCTCAAGCGAGTGGCGTGCAACTGTTTGAAGTGCCCACTTTGCGGCGATCGATCAAACCAACGTTTGATTGGCGCTCCTACAAATCGTTGATTCGACACTTCAAGCGAATTCGCCCCGACATTGTTCATACGCACAGCAGCAAAGCGGGCATTGTCGCACGACTCGCCGCCGCCAAGGCCAAAATACCGGTCATCATTCACACGATTCACGGCATGAGCTTCAACCGCACTCAGCCTTGGTATTTGAGAAACGCTTTTGCGCGGCTGGAGCGATTGGCTGCGAAACACACGCACAAAATCATCGCGGTGGCCGATGCCATGATCGATCAGTCAGTTAAGACGTTTGTGGCGGAACGCAAACGTTTTATCACGATCCGCTCGGGAATGGAAGTGGAGCAATTTTCCCCCGATCCTCACGAACGCAGAGAAATTCGCAAGCGCTGGCAGGTGAACGACGAGGACGTCTTGGCATGCACGATCGCACGTTTCTTCAAGAACAAGGGGTACGAAGAACTTCTCCAAGCCATGCCCCAGGCGACCCAAGCGAATAAGCGACTTAAATTCGTCTGGATAGGCGGCGGCGCGCACCGGGCGAAGTACGAAGCTCAGCTCAACCACCTCGGATTGCGAAACCGGGTCATCATGACCGGGTTGATCCAGCCGGAGGAGGTAGGCCAGTACATCCAGGGGTGCGACATGGTGGTTCACGCTTCGCGGTGGGAAGGGTTGCCGCGAGCGCTGGTGCAAGGATCGCTGGCCGGTTTGCCAACGATCAGCTTTGACAACGACGGCGCCCCTGAAGTAGTGCTGAACCAAAAAACTGGTTTGCTGGTTCCTTACGGCAACACAGAATCACTCGCTCAAGCTATGATTGAACTCGCCGGAGACTCCACTTTACGCGCGCAATTAGGACAAACAGGCCGATCATTGTGCATGGAGAAATTCGACTGGCGCAAGATGGTAGAACAAATCGACAAACTCTACAAACACGCCCAAAACGGCGATTACGCGAACCGGCGGCGGGATTAGTCGATTAACGCTCGTACCAACTTGGTGAAATGTTCACCCCGTTTTTCGTAATTCGCGTAGGAATCAAAGCTGGGAGCTCCGGGTGCATAAAGCACGACGTCCCCCCTGAAAGCGTGAACACTCGCTACGGACACCGCTGCTTCGAGATTGGACGCCATCTCAACAAAGCAGGCCTCCCCGCTAAGCGACTCCCGCAGGACTCGCGCAAAACGAGGTCCGGATTGTCCAGTGCAAATCACCGCCTTGCATCTTCGCACCATGTTGTGAGCGAAAGACTCCAGTGGATGGTCCCTTTCAATTCCTCCCACAATCGCGATTACGGGCTCTGAAAAGCAATCCAGCGCCGTCAGCGTGGCGTCAGGAGAAGTCGATTTCGAGTCATTCACGTACTTCACACCGGCAACGACTCCGACCAACTCCAGGCGATGTGGCAATCCCCGAAACGTAGCGAGTGCCGACCGTGTAACGCCTTCCGGAACGCCGCAATGACAAGCCACCGCATACACGAGGTTTGCGTTTTGCCTGTTGTGGGCTCCTGGTACATTTAACACCAGCGCCGGATTGGGCGAATCAAAGGGGCAAACACGATCCGCCAAATTCGGGGCGACTTTCTGCGCGATCCGGAGAGCCTCTTTAGAAAGAGATTTGCCCAAAAAAATGGGTGTAGCCGCATTTTCGCTCGCCACAAGATTGAATTTCGCGGCGAGATAGGCTTTCCAACCGCCGTGGCGATCCAGGTGGTTAGGATGCAGGTTGGTAATTACCGCCAAGTCAGGACGCCATTCGATTCTCGATAAATCCTCAAGTTGTGCGTTAGACATTTCAAGCACCACCACATCACTAGGTCGCATAGCGGGTAAATCAGGCAATAGAGATCGACCGATATTGCCACCCAAATACGCCTTAGTCCATCGCCCGTTGCCGGTCGCCGTCCACGCATCCAATACACGGTGTAACATTGAGCAGGTCGTGCTTTTTCCGTACGTACCTGTCACACCAATCACATTCGCTCGCACGCGCTGTCCAAAGAGGTTCATTTCCGTTGTCCAGGGGATGCCTTTTTGCTCGATCACCTGGAAAAAAGTGGATTTTCTCTTTACCACAGCGGGATTGACAACCACGAAATCCACGATTTCCAAGTCGGCCTCATCGTGCCCTCCTAAATGGAAGGTAATATCCAGATCGCTCAGTTGCTGCACGGAATCACGTAACGAATCCGCATCGGCCAAGTCTGTAACAATCACCTCAGCCCCGTTCTGGGAGAGCCACCTTGTGACACCGACACCGCCGCCGAACCGCCCCAGCCCCACTACCAGCGCACGCTTTCCCCGCACCGAGAGCATTTCGCTAGCTTTGTTCGCAAGTGCCTCCAAATTCAGGTCTTCCATGCGACTGACACCATAGTCTTAACGTTACGTAATATGCCCGCCTCGGAAATTTAAGTCTAATTTAGGCATAATTATGACAGTTCATGGAACTAAAGGCTAGGCGCGCCCGCCGGGAATCGTTAGGCTTCGTGTGTGGGCGAAGGGATCTACCCACACAACCATTCCTGGTTCGACATGGCCTGATGAGTATGCGTCTCGATCAATTTGCGCACTTTATTGCGCGGAGTGGTAATCCATCACACTGCGCACTGATCCGACAGGTCGATCATGATACAAATTCATCGGTACAAGAGGCTATCACTAGCTTGCGTTATTTAGGATACAAGTGCATTCACATATCGACTTGCGACGTTCCCGACTCTCGGCATCATGAACAACAAGGAATTGTTTCGCCGCCGGTAAATTTTTGCCGCAACCACTTCACCGACGAGAGTGGCCTACTTGATGCTGAACGACTGGTGAAGTTTATCGCACAGTCAGCCCAGCGTTGGCGTGATGAGTGTTCTTCGGGGATTGTCATTTTCTTGGAAAATGGGGATTTGGCTTCTTACGAACGCAACGTGGCCAAGCTTTCAGAGTTGGAGCACGAACTGGAAGCATTCGTTGAACAGGAACGTGCTTCAGTCGTCTGCATTTGGAATGCGACGAGCGCCTCGCCCGCGATGTCGCTGCATTGCACTAATATGCATCACTCAGTTTTCAGAGAAGGGCTGACCATCGAAAAGAAACCACATTCGCGCCTGAACGTTGTGGATGTAACAAAGACGGGTTTCGAAAATGCTACCACATTGAAGCTGGCCTTGCGTGCGTCCGGAGAGTTCATCTGGGATTGGGATCTGGCGAACGATACGGTTCGGTGTGACGCAGGATTGACCAAGCTACTGGGGCTTGCTGAAACGACATCTGAATATTTCAGCGATTCGTGGCTTGTTCATGTGTCGCCGGATCATCTCCCCCATGTTCAAGTAGAGATGCAACGCCATTTACGCGGCGAGACGCATCAGTTCTGTATCGAGTACCCTACCTGCACTGCTGAAGGAACTCAGCGTTGGATTCTGAATCGTGGCAAGGTTGTCGCTCACGACTCTTCCGGTTCTCCTGTACGTTTTTTGGGCACATGTGCCGATATCACGCAGTGCAAGAAGTACGAATCCAAACTAGTGCTTGATCGAAACGATCTTCAGGCAGAAATTGAACGACGTAACAAGGAATTGATTCGAGCGAATCGCTCGTTACGCAAAGAAATCGAAGAACGCAAACGCATCACCTGCGCGTTGCGCAAAAACAATGAACGACTCCGTTTGGCTACGCAGGCGACAAGAGACGGTCTGTACGATTGGGATATTGTGGCCAATGATTTCTGGTGCAGCGAAGCTTACAAAACTCTTCTTGGCCAGGTCCCCAGACTATCGGACGGCGCTTGGCTTGAGCGCGTTCACAAGATGGACCGAAACGCTGTCGATCGTGACACCAAACAAGCCCTGTCCGGACGGCAACTGACGTACGTTCTCGAATACCGTTGCGAGTTGGCTAACGGTGGATGGGGGCAACTGCTTGACCACGGTGTTATCGTGAGGGATGCGACAGGTCACGCAATTCGCGTCGTAGGTGCCGTAACCGATGTCACCAAGCTCAAACTAGCGGAGGACACCGCTAAACTCAGCGAAAGATTAGCATCCATCGGCACGCTTGCGTCAGGTTTCGCACACGAAATAAACAACCCCATCGGCACGATCTTGCTGGCGGCGGAAAATGGCTTGCGGAGCGGGGACTGCCGTAATGATGCGATGGTCCGCAAGTCGCTCGAGCGTATCGTTGAGGACGCTCGAAGGTGTGGGCGAATTACCAAAGATCTCATGACGTTCGCACGATTCGAGCCTTTTGAAAAGCGGCATGAAGATTTGGCATCGGTCATCGGCAAGGCCGTGCAACTCACGGAACGCTACGCAAGGCAAAAGACCGGCGTGATCAAGTTTAGCGTGGATTCGCAGATCCCCCCCCTTCTAATGAAGCCGTTGGAGATTCAACAGGCGATAGTTCAATTAATTAGGCATTCCCTCGATTCCACTGCGCGCGGGGCGACCGTAACCGTTGAAGCAAAATCTGAGAATGAATTCGTCCGCATCGATCTGACTGTTGACGGCCCAGAGGTTTCGTCATCGCATCCCTTTCAGGTTCCTGACCCGTTTTGCACGACAAATCAAAACTTTGACCACCCGAGTTCGGGGCTTGGTGTCGTTTATGACATTGTGCAGGCACACGGAGGTACGATTCAGATCGCATTCAATTCGAACGGTGGTGCAGCCGTTCAGATTCTACTACCCGTGAACCCCCTACCACGGGCTACGAGGGAAGAGCATCAAAATGAGTAAGTTGCTGATTGTGGAAGATGAGGCACGGTACCGGGAGGAGCTAGGCGTTACGTTCGCGAATACCGGGCATGAGGTGCGAACTGCGTCCTCCGGACAGGAGGCCATTGCAATCGGGGCGCGCTACCGACCGGATGTGTTGATCGCGGACTGGATGTTAAAGAACCACATTCACGGCCTACAGGTGTCGAAAGTTCTCCAAACCGTCAAACCGGACATCAAAACCATCCTGATTACGGGCTTTGTATCTACGGACTTACGAAATGAGGCTCGCAGCCATAACGTTTTCGAGTTCATCGAGAAGCCATTTTCCGCGCCGGAAATAGTAAACGCGGTCGAGGCTGCGGTCAGCAATGAATCGCCTGTTCTTCCGTCTCTGTATAGCTTCGGCATCATGGAAGTAGACTCGGATGACTCCGTACGATTCACAAACCGCGTTTGCAAAGAGATGTTCAAAGAAGCCGGGTTTGATACTAAACCTCAGCATCTTGATCACATATTCGACTCGCATAGCGAACAACTCCTGGATGAAGCGACACATCGCTGGGTAGCCCTTTCCCCGAAAGGAAGCTCAAGCGCATCGTGGCGAGTTCGGGCGCAGTCTCCTATCGGGGAAAAAACTCGTTTTATTGTTCTCCAACACACGAATATTCCCCGAAATTTATCGCTTTCTCTGATCGAGATGTTGCTTGGCCTAAAAGATGTCGAAACTCGTCGTTGGCCATTTGCAGGCCGCATCATGTTCATTGATCAGGCGGCGTTGCTGCGAAAGAGTGTATCTTCAGCCTTGGAGTCTGTGGGAGCGTGCTGTTACAGCGCGGAATCTCCGGACGCCTCTTTGCCGGTGCTGGCCAACGACGAGGGCATTGAATTCCTGATTCTTGATTACGAAACCCCCGGAGGACATCCCTCGCACACTTTGAGCCGGCTCTTGGAATTGAGACCTAGTGCCACGATTGTTGGCACCAGCGGAGCTGATCGCCGACTGGAATTTGCCGCGATGGGCGTGGAGTACTTCCTGCAAAAACCCTGGAATGTGGACGATTTGATGGACCTGCTGACAGGTCGGATTGCGAGTTGTCTTGACTGCGATCTTGATTTACCGCTCCGGCGCCCCAGAGATGGCGAGAAAGGCTCCCATTGGGCTTGCGCAACCTGTAGCGCGCACTATTTCGCGGTGATTGATGAATCGGCCTCGGAATCCACGCTATCCAACGTGAAACGTGTCGAAGGACGCCCGAATTCCTGACGGCTGAGCTTGTGTGCGACAGGACGCCATCTGAACCTCCAAATCCCAGGCGACTACGCAAAGAGACGGCTCCATCCGATGGGGGTTCGTCCACAATCTGGTTCTCGTGTTGACAGGTCTCTTACCCTCACCGTATAAATCGTCACCTGTGCCAGTATGGCGCGGGGCTACCGCTTCCTGGCGGTACGCCATGGCAGCTTTCAATACCCTGCCGCCCGGAAATCACGCCGGGGGTGTGGTCAACCTGTATCCACCGCCCAACCAAAGTGGAGTGACAATCCGATGAGTTTATCCCATGCTGTAAGAAGCGCGCGATTTTGGTTCACGCCGAGGTGGGCCGCCTTGTACCTAGTTCCAGCTTTTCTTGTGATGGGTTGTACACCAACCCCGGAACCCAACCCCAACGACAACCAGAACACAAACGACAACACCCCCACCGAAATCTCCGGGGAAGTCATCTCGTTCCGTATCGATACGCTCATTTCAAAAGGCACAAGCGAGATTTCGGTTCTCTACACCGTTACCGGAGAACCGGATAGCGTCTATGCCTTCTATCGTTCCGCCGCGGATCCGACAAGTCGTACTGCACCTTCGGACAACGACGAGATCGTCGCCTCCTCCATTGATGCGGGAACGAGTCGAACATTCGCGCTCTCGCCTAGTGATATGGAAATCGGCGAGTATTACGTAGGTGTCGGCTGGGTCGCCAACGACCAAACCGTCGTCGCTCTTAGCGCAGGCTTGGTTCAGATCCAAGGAGCTCCCGCACCTATGTTCCGGGCTCCCGATTCGGAGACAGTCACTGAGGTGGAATTTGGCGATACGGTGCAAGTTCTTTTTGATGCGGCCGATCCGGAAGGTGACGTTCAGTGGCGTTTGTTCTACCGCGATGTAAACGATGACTCCTGCGAGTCGGGCACGTTCAACCCTGCGGCGATTGGAACTCAACTGGATACCGGCATCGGAAACGATGGCGAATACAGCCTTGAGACCATCAGCCTGGAGGCAGGCATGTCCTATCGATTGGGTGTCGCCGCAACGGACTCCGGCAAATCGGTTTCCGCTACAGTAGCAGACGGCGAATTGGATCGCATTGTCACACTGTGCGATGGTCCTGTGATTAAAGTTAACACTCCTGAGCCCCCTCCTGAATTACCAACGCTTGAATTTACGTCGCCCGGCAGCACTGCCGTTTCGCTCTTCCGCGACGAGGGCTACACGCTCACTTTTTCAGGTCAGATCTTCGAAGAAGGCGGTCAAGGAACTATCGATCTGTTCTACGATACGGACCAGAACGCCAGCAACGGTTTCACAACGATCGTACAGCAACTTCCGACAACAACCACGTCTTATCCGTGGCCGACCGACATCCCCGAAGGTGTGTATTACGTAGGCGGACGGATCAGCGATGGGATCAATCCGGTCGTCACTGCTTATGCTTCTTCGCAGATTACGATCGTGCGTAATGTCACACTCAGCGTAACCGGCCCGGATCGTTCCACCCCGCTCGGCGTTTCGACGGACAATACGACGAACTCGGTGCAAGTGGCGTGGTCAACGAACCTGCCCTCTTCCGCAGGGCAAGTCGACGTCTTTGCGCAAACGCTTGATGCCGACATTTACAGAGAGTCGAACGATCAGGTACTAGCGGCTACGGGTTCGGAAATCCAATTGCTCGCCCCCACTGATCCATCCGCGACGGAAACGACCTTCAGCAGTCAGACATCCGGCTTGTTCGGCATTTTCGTCAGGCTGACGTTCACCGATAACAGCCCGTCTCAAACCGTGGCCGCTCCACAGCCGGTTCGCGTTTCATCGCTACCCACGATTTTGTGGCTGGGCTCGATCGCTTCCGATAATCCTCCGTTTGACGGCGCGATTTTCCAGGGCGTCAACTTCGAGGACAATGCCGGTTCTTCCTTCAGTACGGCGGGAGACCAAGACGGAGACGGCAACTCCGAATTCGTCATCGCCGCTCGATACGGCAAGCCATTCTTCTTGAATCCTACAGGCGTGGGCAACGGAGAGGCCTACCTGCTTTACGGCGAATCCGGCACGGATCGTCTCACCGGCGAATTCAACCTCAACTCGGTGGGGACGAGTCTTTTGAGGGGAATCACTTTTACGGGTATCCGTACGCCTCAAACGAGCAACGAGACAGACGGCCTTAGTGCGGTTTCGCGAATTCCGGACGTAGACAACGATGGCAAGGATGACCTTGTCTTTGGTTTCCCGGATACCGCATCTCGCGGTCACAACGTCGACCCTGAGCAGGACGGCGTGAAAGATCCGCGCACATTCGCGACGCTGGAAAGGGAAGACCAGTTCCTGCGTGGTGGTATCGTCATGGTGAGCAGTCGCAATTCGGTGCTTAGCCAACCAACCCAAGGCCTACCGGTCATCAACCTGGACCTCATCGGTCAGGACTTCCTGGTGACCTGTGTGGGGCCCGAGGGCAACGAGCTGGGTTACGATGCAAGCGCCTACTACATCAACGTTGTCAATCCGGACAGTACCGATCCGCCGTGCCAGGGCAACTGCCTCGATCCACAATCCGGCGGTAGTAGCGATGCGACCAATGCCGTTGATTACGGTTTCGTAAGTGCCCTTTCGCGCGACTATTTCTCGTCGTACGTGATTTCATGGACGACTTTCAACGGCGCTGAAGCGAGTGGTTGCAATGGGCCTTCGAATTTCTATAGCGCGGTCCAGGAGTGTGGCGTCAATAGCCTCTTCTATTGCGGCGGCGGCATCGCGGCCTGCGAACCCTCTTCCCCAGGTTTGCACACAAGCCCGGATATAACGGAGGAAGTTGACCCGGACACTGGCTGGACAATCCCCGCTTTTGGCCGATCGGGCTTCTATCAGACATTCTACGCTTCGGGCGATGAAATATTTACCAACCAGCCGCTGGAGCCGTTCGGCGCCCGCATTATTGGTGTCGGCCTGGATGACAAATTCGGCACTTCCGTAACCCTGAGCCAAGGTGGCAGTACCGGTGTCGGCGACATCATCGTGTCGTCGCCAGGCCGTTCTGCCCGAGGCATCCTTCTCGGCGCAAGTCCGGCCGGCTGCGACAGTCCGCCTGATTGTGGTGGCGAAATCGACGGTTTGGGTTCGGACACGAACCAAGACTCCGGAGTCGCCTACCTGTTCTCACTAAGAAGCCTGTGGACCAATGATTCGCAAGGTCGCACCCCGCCTAAACCTCACCAGTATGTCGTGGGTGAAGCAAGCCACTGCGGCGGACCGGCTTCGTTGATTCCGAACATCGATGCCATCCGCATCGCGGGTGATGACAACGATCAAATTCAGAATATTCTTGGAATCGATGACTTCAACGCCGACGGTCGTGACGACTTCGCTGTTGGTGCCCCGTTGGCGGACGGTGGCAACGGTCGCGTATACATCGCTTTCCGTCGTCAGGCGGGCATCGAGGGTGACTTCGTTTTGCCGAAGCTCGCTTTGGATCTGAATGATCCCGAGCGTCTGGACGGCGTGCTAATCAATACGGGCAGTAATGCCAACCTCGGCGCGAGCCTCGCTACAGGTGTGGACTTCAACGATGACGGTGTTTCCGACGTGGTCATTGGTGCCCCACAAGGCAATGGCGGTGCGGGTGAGGTCATTGTGGTTTTTGGAGATCCAAACCTCCGTAGCCCGATAGACGGAATTCCACTCGCGACTGGTTCGTCAGCACTCCTGGTGGCACCGAATGCTCTTGGTGGACCGCGAGCCGTGCGAATTCAAGGCACGACGGGCGGTACGGGTGGCCTGTTCGGGTTCAATGTGGCCAATGCCGGTGACATTGACGGTGATGGCAAGAACGACCTGCTGATTTCAGCACCGAGCGAGACGCCGAAGTTTGATCCAAACCCGGATGATGCGACCGATGAACTGACGCAACCCGGCGTTGACGTAAACTTCGATGGTCTAGCTGACGACGTCAGCGGTCCGCAAGGCCTGCCTGATGGTATCATCGATAGCAACGATGAGTTGACCAACGCTGGCGTGGTTTATGTGATCTACGGCAAAAGTCGCCTGGATCAAGTACCGCGTGACACGAATCAGCTCTTCTCGATCGGAATTGAAGAGCTGGGCGGAAATATTCTCTCAGGCTTTATTATCGCCGGTCGGCAGGCTGGTGATCGTATCGGCGGCGGTGATGCCGGCAATGTTGCTGAAGGTGGCATCACAGCAAAGCAGGACCGAGGCCGATCGGCAGGTCTGGCAAGTGCGGGCGACGTTGACGGCGATGGCCGGGATGACATCCTGATCGGATCGGTACTGGCCGATCCGCGTACGGACCCGAACAGCGGCGATGCGATTCAGAATGCTGGTGAAGCGTATTTGATTTACGGAAACGTCGCTCCGTAATTGCGTGAATTGATTTGAGACTTTCCGGGGCGTGCCCGATGACTCTTATGGGAGCAAGCGGACACGCCCCTTTTGTATTCCGATTTGTGTTTTTTCGGTTTTCACTGCTTCATCGGAGTTACCGATAATTGTGAGTGTTGAAGATCGTTAAACCGGGCAGGTCCTGGAAAAGATGACCTTTAAAGCGTCAAGTTGACAGACACTTGCAGCGGGCGATACGATTGCCCGGCAGGTCGAGGTCCTGCCTACTATATGTCGTCCATAAGGCCGCTAATCGGGCTGTATCGGGACGGCACTGCAGGGGGCTTGGTATACCGGAGGCGTGGCGTATCGCGCTCAATAGATCCAAAATTGGAGAAATTGCAGATCGTTGTCGCGTCGCGACTCATTCCCAAGCGCATTCGTGTTGTTCAAGCAACAGTTTTTAACTGACATCAGAAATTTGACAAGGTCGTCAATGTCCTCGCCCACCGAGGTTCAAGAGTCACCGACGGGAGTAAGCACACAATGATCAGGCGTAAATCAATGAGGAATGGCGCTAGGATTGTGGCTATGATCGCGCTCATCGCGGTCGTGGGCGCGATGTTCGGCGTGGATGGCGCGGCTGCGGGCGAACGCAAGTTTCTCGTGATGCTGGCGACATCCCCCAAGCAGTACACGCTGGAGAATAATAACCAGCCCGAGGGTGGCCTGCCTAGCAAGGCGTTGATCAACTTGCAGTATTTTGACCAGATCGACGGTAACGGCATCGGTTCGTTCGCGGAGTACTGGGAAGAGATCAGTTACGGTGACGTGACCATCAGCGGTACGACGACGGACTGGTTGGTGTTGCCATGGCGTATCAGCCCACACGGACCGGATGACGCTCCCTCGCCGGCGAGCTTTTATGACCTGGATGACAACGGACGATTCGAGTACGGATCGGGCGAACCGTTTGACAACACGGTGATGTCTGTCATCCGCGACTTTGACGGCAATCCCTTCGGCGATGACAACGGACCGTTCACTCCGTCGCCCGGCAGCGCGGACGCCGGCCCGGCGGGAAATGATGTTTGGCGTCCGGGTGAGCGATTCCTTGACGTTGACGGTGACGGCCGGTGGGACGGTTTGGACGAAGGTCCGAACTGGATGGACTACAACGGTGACGGCATGCCTGACGGTCGCGGTCCCTGGATAGACCTGAACGGCGATAACAATGGTAACGCTCCTGAGGGATGCGT
>JANQHN010000127.1 GCA_028282665.1 Phycisphaerae bacterium
ACCAGGCGGCCGCGGCCGACGAGGCAGGTTCTCGGCACGCAATTCTTGCGGGATGTAAGGTCTGTCTTCACCTTTTGAAATTTCCGAATCGCCGGTCAACGTAACGACCAGGATGTCACCCTGCTGCTTAGCGAACTCGAGGTACCGCACGTGGCCTGGATGCACGATGTCAAAACAACCGTGACACTGGACCAGCGTTCGTCCTTCGGCGCGTGCGTCGTCAGCCAACTGAACCAGTTGGCTGACGGTCACAATTTTATTGGAAAAGCTGGGCTGCATGTTGGCGCAGATTCTTCCCCGTCGTTGTTGTCGATGAAAAACGACACCTATCTTTCTATCGGCATCCCTGCCAGATTGACCACACGGAATTGTGATGCTCGCCCCGCGAGTGTTAATACAGGAAAGTGTTGCATTCGAAGATCGGGTGCCTACCATGAGTGCGAAACACACTAACGCCAGTTGATCTTCGTACGTGGTGCGGCCGCGAAATCGACAGGCGGGGTCTTGAAACGCACTGCGACGAACAACCAAACGGCCCCAGTCGCGGGCGCAAGCACGTGGACAGAATACGATGCCAAAGACCACGGCTAAAAGCCGTAGCACCGTTTGTGATAAATCCTCATGATCATTCCGTGGACACTGCAACGCTACCTCTTCTTCGAGATGGGGAAGACTTTCCTGCTTGCTGCAGTCGGGTTGACGGCAGTGTTGGGACTGGGAGGCGGGGTACTCAACATGGTCGAGCTCGGCCAGGTCACACCCGGCCAATTTGCCCGCATGATGATCATCCTTTTGCCCCTTTCAGCTGCGCTGACGTTACCACTCGCTGCGCTTTTTGCCGCAGCCTCCACTTACGGACGAGTTAGTGCCAACAATGAACTCACTGCCTGTCGCAGTAGCGGAATCAACATTCACATCCTCTTCCTTCCCGCGTTGCTATTGAGCTTACTCGCCGCCCTGGTTACTTTCGTCCTCTTCAATTTTCTCAT
Organism: Phycisphaerae bacterium; assembly: GCA_028282665.1. GTDB lineage: Bacteria > Planctomycetota > Phycisphaerae > UBA1845 > UBA1845 > JANQHN01. The sequence continues at coordinate 990 of JANQHN010000127.1, forward strand.
TCCCAGCATGGTCATGAATCTTGAAAAGCTGCTCATGCCCGACCTCAAAACAATTATCGAGAATCGCCTTAACCGGAGCAGAGGGCTGGGCTTGGGGAACCTGCGTATTTTTGCAGACGATACGACCGTCGATGTATCCAACCCCAATTTGGTTGAGTTGACCGGTGTGGTTTTCGTCGAAACCGACGACGAAGACTGGGAGCGATTTGGCACCGTCGGGCGTGTCGTATTCCAGATGGACGAAAGTGAAAAATCATTCTCAGCATCCGCAACGCTGATCGATTTGAACTATTACGACCCGAAAACGGGACAGTCATTCTCTGCGGGCGTGCAACCGATTAACGATATTGACGCTCTGTCGAACCGCTTTCGATACAAACTCAAGTTTCTTCAGTTAGGCGAGTTGCTTCATTTCCGATCCTATCCGCTCGAATGGCATACCGTTGAGGATGAATTGGAACGATTGCGTATCGAGACCGCCATGCTCGCGGTGTACGATCAGATCTTTGCCGACTGGTCCGCCGATCAGGAATTGATCCTCAACGATAACCGAACCACGTATCGCATTTTCGCGGAGCGAGGCGGTCAACGACCGCGCGAGGGAACGGTCGAATTGGGTGCAGGAGATCGAAAGGTTCGGATCGAAGTCAACGAAAATGGTGGGCGAAGGCGAATCGTCGAGGCACAGCGTCTCATCATTAACATCCCCCATGCAAAGAAGGTGAGCGAACTGGCTTTTCATCTTGAAGCCTACAACGTAAGCATCAGCGCGATTGAAGGCGGAGATGTGATCGAGAAACCCAAGGAACGACTGACACCTATCGCCGTGCCTGGCGAATACAGTAGATCCATCGCGTTAGCACCCGACCACCAACTGCTGAAGGGTGCGGAGGGAGGTGAAAACGCTACACGCCTAGAACGTCGGATCGATTCCATTAAATCCAGGCGTGATAGCGTTTTGCGGGAAATCGACTCCACGCTCAGTGAGCGATTGGCCTTTAGCACGAGTGTTTGCGTATTGGTCATACTGGGAGCAGCTTTGGGGATCGTGCTCCGCGGAAGCCACGTACTAACGGCGTTTGGCATTAGTTTCGTTCCGATGCTGGGCGTCATTATCACACTGGTCATGGGCAAACAGCTCGCGCAAAACGAAGGAACAACGATCGCGGGCCTAGCGCTGACGTGGAGCGGAATCGCGGTGGTGCTGGTGATTGATCTGTGGATGCTGGCGAAAGTCGTGCGGCGCTGATCCAAGTTCGGGAATAAGATTTTGAGTACGCTGGATCGTTACATCCTGAAAGGCTTGCTCGTGAACTTCACCATTGGGATGGGAGTCATGATCAGTCTGTACGTCGTGCTCGACATGTTCGTCAACATGGATGAATTCACGGAGCACGGCAGACCCATAAAGCAGGTCGCGTTGGATATCGTCAGTTTTTACTGGCCTAATGTATTCTTATATTTTCAGCAGCTTTCCGGGGTGATCGTCCTGTTCGCGTGCATGGCGACGATTGCACGCATGCGGCGTTTGCATGAACTGACTGCGATTCTCTCATCGGGCGTTAGCTTATACCGTATCGCCGCTCCGATCATCGCCTTCGGGCTTTTCACATCTGCCTTACTTGTAATGAACACGGAGTTGATCATTCCCTCGATCGCGCACTTGCTATCGCGTAAGCACGATGACGTGGGCGACCCTCGCGCTCGCGAAGTGCTGTTCATGCCGGATCGCGACAACGCCCTGCTATCGGCGGCCGCTTTCGACGCAAACAAGGGCGAACTGCACCGCATGAAAGTCATTTTTCGAGATGAGCACCGTCGCTGGACACGAATATTGGAGGCGGATCTTGCGACCTGGGAAGAACTCGACCCCGTCGCAAAAACAGGAAGATGGAACCTTCGCCGCGCCAAGGCACGCAGAATCCTGCTTACCAACGACGGGACACTCGGCCCGCAAAGCATCATCGCAGAGCAGACCGCCAAAACTTATCTCTCTGATCTGAGCCCAGAAACAATCCAACTTCGTCAAGCAGAGGGGTGGGTGCGTTACCTCAGCTTCGCTCAACTGGACAGGCTAAAGGAACAAGGCGAAATCGAAAGCAGCGAGATTATTCGCACCAAGCATGGACGCATCGCCACTCCGATCATCAGTCTGGTCTTGCTGTTGCTCGGGCTGCCCTTTTTTCTGGACCGTGAGCCGGGCAACCTGCTCAGTGATGCGGGGAAATGCATGATCGCGTGTGGTTTATGCTTCGCCACTACGTTCATCAGCCAAAGCATCCAGCTTCCGACGCTCTCCGCTCTGCCGTTTTGGATTCCGATATTCATCTTTGCAACCCTTGCGGCGGTGCTGATCGATCGCATCCGCACGTAAAAAAGACGGCTTCCGCCGTAAGTGGCTTGAATGTGTCAATGAAGTCACGGGCGGCCAAGCGGACTTCCGAGTCAGTTGGGCTCTGACTAAAATAGCCGTTGCCCCTACCGCCTCTTGCCCGTTTATGCTAAGAGGCCACGATTACAACGTCGGTTCAATCCGTGGAGATTCGCGATGACGTTTGGTGTTCGATTGAGTGTGTTATTCCTCGTGGTTCTGGCGTTACCAGCCTCGGCTCAACTCCCGCCCACTCCGCAAAGTGCTACCGGCGACACCGCCGGACCGAAGCTGTTTGTACCCAATCGTTTCATCGACTTGGGTGAAGTTGTCGAGGGCGACATCGTCACCTTTCACTGGGTTCTCGAAAACCAGGGTAATGCTGATCTTGTCATTGAAGACACTAAATCTAGTTGTGGCTGTACGATTGTCGACTTAAAAGAAGAAGCTAAAACTCTCAAGCCTGGCGAAAAACTCAATTTGACAGCCAAGTTCGACAGTAGCGGTCGGCGAGGTGAACAACGGAAAGGTGTCGCGGTATACACAAACGACCCCGCTGAGCCGAAAATGGACCTTACCTTCAAAGCCAGCGTCAAATGGCTTTATCAGATTAAACCAGCCACGCGAATCATCCAACTGGGAAATTTGCAGCGTAACATGGAATCACGGCAAACGGTCGAGATTACCGATGTGCTCGGCGAAGCGCACGTGGAAATCGCCGAGGTTGACGTGCTCAACGAGGCCCCGGTTGTCACTCGTGTGGAGGCTTTCCGCGACGCTAGAAGAGGTCTGAAGGGGAATCGGATTTTCTTCCGTATGGACGAAGACACTCCCCTTGGAAAAATCAGCGCGGAAGTGCGCCTGAAGCTGCAAATTGGTGATGTGGTGCGTGAACGCAACTTCCTCGTCCGGGCAAATATGGTCGGCGATCTGACCGTCCAGCCGGTAATCGTGGACATGACCCGCCACAAACTACGCCACAGTCAACGGCTCAAACCCGTTACGGTACGCTCTCCTATGAACATCCCGTTCGAGATATACCGAGTGGAGGCCGGTGACCACTTAGATGTTGAGTTTGAGGTGCAATCCAGCGGCAAATCCAAAACCGCTTACCTGATCAAACTTTCAATATGCGAAGATGCACCTCCCGGCCCTTTCGGCTCAACGGTAAGTATCTTTACAAACTCCATTGATCAGCCCGTACTCAAGGTTCCGGTCTACGGTGAAATCGCAGAACCGATCGAGGTGGAACCGCCTGTCATCCTTTTGCGTCAGGACGGCACGCGCGTCGGCAAACATCGCCGCATCCGCCTCAAAGGCCCGGTCCAGAAGGGCATGAGAGCAATATCCGCCGAGTGCGACAATCCAGCCATCAACATTTTTAACGACGTGGCATCCGCCGAGCGGTTCCCGCACCTGGTCTATCTAGAGATTGACCTAGCGGGTAAACTGCCGAAAGGCAAACACGAAACTACACTCTCCGTAAAGACTACTCTTGAGGAAATGCCGGTGGTCGAGATTCCGGTGACTATCGTGGTTCCGTAACAAGGTACGATTTTGAGCAGGCAGCAGGATCGACAAATGCAGGATCAGCCCAAAACAACTACGAACCACATAAGCGAATCCACGGATGGCGATTCTTCTACCAATCAAAGGCAAACTTGGCTTCGATGGGATGATCCGGATCGCGCTGCAGGCGAAGGGCCTGCCAACTTCCCGAAGTGGGTGGTAGGTATCTTAGGGCTGGTGTGGGTTGCCGTAATCGGGTTTTTATTCGTAATGCTGCGCTCGCATTGATAACGCCGACAATCCATTGTCAAACGCCATGATACCATCGCCGATCATGACGTGTTGACGCTGGTAAAAGTTCCAGTTAGGTGTAACGTCCGACGCATTGAACAGCAAAGCAGAATACACGCACTTGGACGCTGCACATTGATAGAAGCCACTATATCCGAAACGCCTGTCTACGAACGAAACCTGGACGCGTTCTCGGTTCGCCAGCCCGAGTTGGTTGAGCGTTTGCACACTGCCTCGATCCCTCAGGGTGTCCGCGAAGCCACCGGCCGAGATGGCTCTAAAACCTTTCGCATTCAAACTATCAATGGTTCAGAAGTCTGGCTGGGCGGTTCCTCCATGCCCACCATCAGCGCCCCCGCGATCATCCGAGACAGCGCGTTACTGGGCGGGAACGTCATTTTGCCAAGTATGTTGACCGGCGACGAACCGCTTCAGCTGTTAGAAACGGCACCGACGCACGTTGCAGTGTTCGTCGTGGAGCGATGCTTGCTGAATCTCAAACTCGCGTTGCATCGCCGCGACTTCGCAAGCCACATCCGAAACGGCAGGCTCGTTCTCTTTACCAGTGATGATCTAATTCCAGAAACGGTGAATTTCTTCGAACGATTTCCGGGTTATGAATTTCCACGGCATATGGTGTCCATACCCCATCTCTTACCCGCCAAGCTTGCTGATTTCCAGCGAGAGGTACAAGCGGCGGGTAGCATGGTTTCCGAAAGACAAAGTCAGAACGTGCAGCAGCTTGCGAAATACCTAAAGTCCACCCCCATCTCCAAAGGCGGTTCCCCATCGCTTGCGATTCTTTCGATCTGCTCAACTCCTTTCTTCATCGATCAAGCAAGGCGAATCGAGCAATCCGCACAATCGCTAGGCTGGCGTGTGACTTCGTGCTTACCCACTGACCCAACGAATTGCCACACTATCGCCCGACTACGCATCTTGAAAAATGCACAACCTCGCGCCGTATTGCTAATCGGTTACGAACCACAGCGAATGCGTCAGTTCCTGCAAGATGAGCTTCCCTGCATCACATGGTATCTGCCGGGAATGTCCCTGAAGGGACTTTCGGCAACCGGATTGGATCCACAGGATTACGCACTTGTGTGTGCAGCCAGCCCACTTTTCGATTGTCACACAACTTCACCGCGGATCCTGCAAGCCGGCCCGGCGGTACTCGCTTCGTCCATCCGCGATGAGGCACACGCCTCCGAACATTCATTCAAACGCGACATCACGTTGGTCGCAGACCTTCCTCCCGAAGATCCTTCGGCCGCTGGAATTACACTACCGACGCAGCTTGCTCTTTGGCGAACCATCGTAAGCCTCATTCCAAGCGAACCGGATCAGCAGCAGCCGCTACTCCCTGATCGTCTCCTGGCTGAAGCCGAAACCCGTAGCGGCATTGTCTTGCGTGAAGAAACAATCCGTGCGGAATTCCTCGATTTAATTGCAACGGCGATCCTCCCGCGACGATGGGCTCTCGCGGTATCGAATACGCTGATGGGAATGGGCTATTCGCTGGCTAGCCTGGGCCTTCATTGGCCTAACGCGAAGACAGGTTCGTTATCCATGCTGGGGGACATTCCTGTAGGCGAAACCATATGCGAAACACTTTTAGGAAGTCGTATTGTACTTTTCCCCGTTTTTAGTGAGGTCTACTTGCAACAGGCTTTGGACACGCTCGCGTCGGGCGTAGCGGTTGTTGTCCGCGCACCGCAACATGCCTTCGTAGACCTGTACCCTGATTTGGCGGATATTGCGCCGCACTTGAATTTGTTCGAAGGCGTATCGGAATTGCTCGCCGGCGTAGACCGGGCTCATCGCTCATCGTCCGGACCACAGCCGGTGGGCGAAGCGCAACAACTACTGAAAAAGAAACATACCGTCGCGCATCGTCTCGAAATGATGGCGAAGCACATAGGCTTACTCGAAGCTCGGACCAGCTAATGCAACTTTGGAGTATTTTTAGCGGTACATTGGTCAACGTCGCGACCGTGGCAATCGGATCGGCGTTGGGTATTGTGCTATCCACGAAGTTGGCTCAACGGTATCGCACGATTGTCCTTCAGGCATTAGGCCTGATGACCATCACCTTAGCCATTGACGCCGCCGTGCTCAAATACAGAGAAGCTGTCGAAAAATATGAACCTCTAGTATCATCATCTGGTACTCTTGGAGCTCATCTGGGAATGATCATGATCGTCTCGCTTGTCGCAGGGAGCTTGATTGGTTCTTTCCTTCGTCTTCATGAGCGCATTGAAGGCACCGGAGCAGCAATTCACAAGCGATTCGCAGGCAACGGAGAAACCGGGCGATTCGCTGAAGGCTTCCTCACCGCAAGCATCATCTTTTGCATTGGACCGCTCACACTCATCGGCTGCCTTGAAAACGGAGCGCATGGCAACCCAAGCTACTTGTACATCAAAGCCATTTTGGATGGTTTTTGTTCTATAGCGCTTGCGGCAAGCTTCGGGTGGGGCGTTTTTGCCAGCATTGCAACTGTTCTTTCAATCCAGGGAGGATTGGCAATTCTAGCGTATTATGTGGCGAAACCGTTGGATGAGCTGTCCTTGCTTATGATGACTGCCGTGGGTGGCGTCATTTTGCTGGCTACGTCGCTTATGATTTTGGATATTAAGAAGATTCCCGTCGCCGATATGACCCCCGCCATTCTGCTCCCTCCTGTGATCATCCATCTTGTGGAACTAATTAAACCCGGACTGTTGTTGCCTTCGAGCTGATCGGGTGCGTAGAATCATAATTGATGCAAGATTCCGGTACTCAAGAACAAATGGTCACCTCCGCGCAGGCGGAGTACGACGCCCGATACAACGATTCCGACGAAACGCCCTGTCCGTATCTGCCACAGAAAACAGCGCAGGCAGAAGCTTACGCAGTGGACGTACTAGAGCCGCAACTCCACGAACATCTAATGAATGCGGGTTTTCGGCGCAGTGGACACGTGGTGTACAGACCGCGCTGTAGAGGGTGTGACGCCTGCACACCGGTGCGCGTCCGCGTGAATAATTTCCACCATACGCGCTCCATGAAGCGTACCCTGAAGCGCAATCTGGACGTCACCGTTCACATCGCACCGCCAGTTCCCACTCGACAAAAACACGAACTGTTCGCGCGGTATCTTGCCTACCAGCACGATGGTACAATGTCGGGCGATTGGAGACCGTTCACTGAGTTCCTCTACTGTTCTCCCACCAAGACGCTGGAATTTACGTATCGACTTAACGGCCGCATCATCGCAGTAAGCATTGCCGACCGATGCGTAAGCGGTTTGTCCAGCGTCTACGCCTTCTTTGACCCTCAATACGCACGACGCAGCCTGGGCACTTACTCGATCCTGCGAGAGATTGCCTACAGCAAAACCATGGGGTTTCCTTATTACTACCTGGGTTTTTGGGTGGCGGGTAGTCGCACTATGGATTACAAATGCCGCTTCGGCCCGAATGAGTTCCTTGTCGAACCGGGGGTTTGGCAAACGGGGCCCCATAAGCGAATCTCCACCTAATCACGGGTGGAATTGTACGGTCCGCACATGATACCCGACCTTTCAGATCGTCACTTTGATCGCATCCTCATCATCAAACCCAGCTCGTTGGGCGATGTCATACATGCTTTGCCGGTATTGCATGGTTTACGGATGCGATATGCCGACGCAAAAATTGACTGGCTCATCAACAAGGGATTCGCTCCACTAATGGAAGCTCATCCCGCATTGAGCGAAGTTGTTGAATTCGATCGCAATCGGTTTGGCGGTATGTTGCGAAATATCTTTGCCGCTTGGTCCTTTCGCGGTTTCCTTCGGTCTCTGCGCATGCGCCGATATGACGCCGTGATCGACCTACAAGGCCTTTTCCGTAGTGGATTCCTGGCACATGCGACAAAAGCGCCCGTCCGAGTTGGATTTGCCAACGCCCGCGAAGGGGCTTTTTATTTCTATACGCATCGCATTCCCACGGAGCGGCCAGACGATCATGCCGTCAATCGCAACTACCTCGTCTCGAAAGTATTCGGTTTCGAGAACGTCCCGATCACTTTCAATTTGTCGCTGGCGAAAGAGGTCTACGGAAAGGCGAAAACGCTGCTCTCCGACGGGCAAAGCGATCAAAGGCCGCTGGTTGTCATTGCCCCCGGCGCTCGATGGGAGACAAAAATCTGGCCTGCGAAGCGATATGCGGCGCTGATCGACCAACTCGTCGAAAAGATTAACGCTCGTTGTGTGTTGGTCGGCAGTCCCGATGAACAGGCGACTTGCGAAAAAGTGCAATCTCACTGTTTCAAGGAGGTGTTAAACCTGCAAGGTCGCACGGACTTACCGGTCTTTGGTGCTGTCCTCAGTCGTGCTGATCTGATAGTCTGCCACGATTCTGCAGCGGCGCATTTTGCTGCGGCGCTGGACAGGCCGCTGGTTTGCATCACAGGGCCCACAAACCCGAAGCGGACCGGGCCCTATAATCGGATCATGGACGTTATCCGGCGCGATTTGCCATGCAGCCCGTGCTATCTACGTAAGCTGTCGCGTTGCAGGCATGAGCACCGTTGTATGAGAGAATTGTCCGTCGACGAGGTACTTCGTGCCGCCATGGTAGCCCTTGGCGCATCCTCGGCAGTCTGAAAGCATTAGTGGTGTCGAGCGTGACCCGCCCCGCTTACGTCCTGAAGCGGTATTCAGGCGTCGTCACAGCCCGTTAACCACGATGCCGTTCTGAACTAAGTGTCTCCGGTCGCCTATGCGATGAACCGCGGTATTGCGATTCAGCCTGTTTGCGGCGTCAAGCTTTAATAACCTATACTGACAACATTTGCACGTAGTCATTAGTCCTGCGGGCCGATGTAGGATAAGGATGCCCTTGCCCCAACAAAGAAACCGGGCTGTGCGACCTGATTCGTTCGCGGTTCAAATCCATGGTAACGAAGTACACTTTCAAATTGCGACGGTTTATGCTCGGCGTGGTTCTTCACGCCAACGACACACCCCACCAGTTCGGCCTGGGTGGTGCAATCGCTATCTTCTTCGGCTTTTTGCCCATTATCGGAATCCAAACCATCGTCTCGCTGGCGGTCGCTATGCTGCTTCGGGCGAATAAAGCGATCACAATCCCGTTCGTTTGGATCACTAACCCTTTTACAGCCGTCCCGATCTACGGCGCATGCTTTGCCGTCGGTTCGATTGTTTTGCCGAGCGAGTCGGCAGATTTTGGCGAAAAAATTGGACTGCTGGCCCCGGAAACGGTCGCTTCCATCTTCAGTGTCGAATATTGGAAGTCACTTTGGCGAACGAGCATGGAGCTTGGTACCCAACTGTGGATTGGCTGCTTTATCGTCGCGACCGTCAACTGCATGATCACGTACTTCGTCGTCCGCTGGGCAGTTGCATCCTATCGCAGGCGTCACAGCGAGCGCATCGACCGCCGAAAGGAACGCCTTCGCATACGAGCCAAACGCCGCAAAGAACTCGCCGAGACCAGCGCCTAAAACCTGGGCAGGTTAATCCGAACACTAACAGCAGCCTGGAGCCAGTAGCGATCAACCTATTACCGTTTGCTGATCCATGACCACCGAATTCACCTTATGCTCATGACTACCAAGCTACCTCTCCTACGGCACGATAACTTCGAGATTGTGCAATCGATGGCCGTCGTTGAGCTCGCGCAATATCAATCTCAACCGTTGCCCGGACAATGCCGCTCCACCCGTGATACGGTATTCTGCCACTGCAGTGTCACCCGGCAAGAGATTAGTGATCGGCTGGTATTGCCTTGCTCTTCCTGGAACATTGGCGGAGCCACGGAAATTCAAAGGTTCGCTCGCACGATTCGTCACCATGTGCCGCAGCAACAAATCGTCTCCCTCCACAATCGCAAGTCCCCAAACGTCAACGTCGCTTAATCCCAACTCGAAAAATAAGGGTACTTCAAGGTAGTAAGGACCTTGATTCAGTTCGATTTGTGCAACGAGCACTTTTGGCCCCGCAGGCTCTGTATGGGGAAACCGAAGCTGCATATCGAGGCGATTTTCGCGGCCAGAGGGTAACGTCAAATTGAAAAAACTCGGTTCCGCTTCCCAGTCAGGTGGAAGTGAAAGTCGCAAAGTACCTGACAGTGGCTTACGACCTTGGTTTGAGAGCTGAAGCTGGTAAGCAACATCTTCCGTACCGAAGTCTACCTTTTCAGGTGTCATCCCAACCGACATGCGAAAGTCAACTAACCATCTCTCAATGCCGGCGACGAAAATAGGCTCGGGCGTGAGTTTCACCACTTGGCGTCTCTTATCGTCACGCCTCAGTGGCACCTTGGTCCCCCACACATCCACCTGGTGAGTCGCCTGCCCCAATTGGATCGCGTAGTTCCTGCCTGACGGAGGCGCTTCCGTATCCCACATCGCCAATACGCAGGTATCGTCGCCCTTGAAAATCAGTGCCTCGACACCGGGAGCAATAGGCAGTCTTCCTTCAGGCACCGAATCACCAAGCATGGTCGTGATCGTACGTAAAATGAGGTATTCTTCCGTCGGCTCCCCGACAACCCCCTCAACCGTTTGCCTAACACGCCACGTCTGCGGTACATACACCGTGTCCACACCGGTGTGACGAGCGAGGATTACTCGTCTCGACCACTCAATCAGCCGGGGAATTGTCTCGTACTCATCTGCAGGCAACGGCTCGACGAAAGCAGTTAGGTTTTCGTAGGACAGCTTCCGCGTCTCCTTGATTAGAGAAGCAAACCAACGATGATGGACATTCTTCCCAAGCGTAAGGGTCATTTGTCGAGCTTCGGGAATGCGGGCTGCAGGAATAAAGTCCGAATGCCCAGGAACGCTGAGAAGCGGCAGATTCATAAATGGAATCATCTCTTTTTGAATCGCTTTGATCGCGTCTTCCAGCCTTGAATCGTTTACGACCGAAGTGTCGTTATCCGCGCCGATCTGCCACCACCGAAATACACTAGCGCGCGGTGCGACCGCCTCCGCCAAATGATCCCGCCAAACACCCGCCTCTTCGACGAGTAGTTCCACCAAGGGTCTGGGGTAAGGTCCAGCACTCTCAACAAGCTGTTTAGGCGCGCCGAAAAAGACACCCGTTAGCGCGAATCCGTCTTGCACCAATTTCTGTAAATAGCGATCAACTTTTCGATTGTCTTCAAGTACGGAAGGCGTATAGCCAATGCCCGACCAAACCGGCAATTTGGCGGCACGCACACCCTGATGACGCAGGAGGTAGAGTTCCGTGCGCGGGTCGCACCTTTTTTCCGGATGAATCACAATCCCAAAGGGGTAGGCGGAGGTTTCCTTATCCCGCAAGAAACCACTCAACCGTGCAAACGTCAGTGAGCGGCTGAGAATCTTGACTCCGTTCGAAAATACATCCAAGCGGGCAGTGTAGAGACCTGGTGGAAGACTCGATACATCAAAACTCTTGGTGTCTGCGTACTTGCCAATGGACACTGGAACGTCGAACGACGTCGTTTCTTCTCCCAGCCTATCAAACACGAACAACTTTCCGGCAAGCGTCGTGTCCGAGTAATCGGCGAATACGACCCGGAGTGATTGTTCCTCACCCGGCACGAGAACGTTCCCCGGCGAAGAGGACTCCAGAATAAGCCTGGGTAATGCGTAAATCGTAATGTCATCGAACCAAGCACCGCCATCGATGTCAGTCCGAGGTATGTGCCGACGTATGCGCATTGATCGATTCCATACCGGGTCTTGTACGACCCAGACCATCAAACCGATAGTGCGCGCTTCAGGCGGAGCGTTGGGCAGGTACATGCGGACCTTACCCCATTGTGATTCGTCTTCGAAACCACCCACGTACCGTGTTCGCACAAGCGATTCCATGATGGGTTGTCGATCTTCATCCAGAAAATGCGCACTCATCCACGCGCGAGCATGTTCAAGCTTATCCGGTCGAATATGTGCTTCAACGAGGTAGCTGGTGTTGGGCTGCACTCGCGTATCCGGGCCGACATAGCTATAAGCAACGTTACGACCTTCGCTTTTAAGATGAAACGATACAGAGTCTGTTAAGCCGAATTGTTCGTCGAAAGAACCCTCCGCAAAACGCGGAAACCCCTCAGGCCTGATCGCTTCCCAAAACATCGGCAGGTTTTCTAGGTTGCCCGCTTCCCGCTCGTTAAAGTCGAAATGATGAACGAGACGGTGCGGCGGAGCATTTACTTCATCCAGCGAATCGGCCGAATCAACCGCGACCGCAATCTGGGTATTCGGAAGCACAGCCAGCGTACAAACACAAACCAGACACAAGAGCTCAAGGCGCATCGCCACCACCCGCATTAAATGAATTCCAACAACTTCTCTTTGTCGAATTATCGGTAGATAAGACTTAAGGTAGAAGCTATGCAAAAGTAAGCGAGTGTACGTCCGAATAAGTTGACCAGCAGATACAATTTCAGCATTGCTAAGTAGTGTCGCCTCGCCTAGGATATCTCGCTGCTATGGCATCCCTTTTTGATACACGACGCTACCTGACGGACTTCGACAGCACTCGGACCGGGAACCTGTTTACCGACGTTTTGATCATCGGCAGTGGCCTTGCGGGCTCGCGGGCGGCGATCGAAGCGGCACGGCACGCATCTGTCACACTGATTACCAAGGATCGGTTTGACCGATCCGCTTCCTTCTACGCTCAGGGGGGTATCGCAGCTGCGATCGGTCCGAAGGACTCCCCCACCAAACATTTTGATGATACGCTCAGAGTAGGAGCAAACCTCAATCGTAAAGATGCAATCCATCTGCTGGTGGATAACGGTCCCGCCCGTATCGAAGAACTCATCGAATGGAACACGGAACTCGATCGAAACGATCATAATGATCTGGCGTTGACGCGTGAAGGAGGCCATTCGGTTCACCGCGTCATCCACGCACGCGGCGATCGTACGGGCCAGGAACTCGTTGCAAAATTGGAGAGCAGAGTGCGCGCCACGGAAAACATCCGCGTTTTCGAGAACTGCTTCCTGATTGACTTCATAACGGTGGATGGCGTGTGCATGGGTGCGGTAACCTATAACCAAAAACATGGTCATCAATTGATTTGGGCGAGGCAGACCATTCTTTGTTCAGGAGGTTGTGGGCAGGTTTGGCGTGAAACGACAAACCCGCCGGTTGCAACAGGCGACGGAATCGCCGCAGCATTTCGCGCAGGAGCGAAAATCTGCAACGTCGAATTGATGCAGTTTCACCCGACTACGCTGTACATTGCAGGCGCCGGGCGATCGCTGATTTCCGAGGCGGTGCGTGGGGAAGGCGCGTATTTGGTAGATAAGTCCGGCTATCGTTTCATGCAAGAGTACCACAAGGACGGTGAGCTCGCCCCGCGCGATATCGTAAGCCGTGCGATCCGCAACCATATTCACAAGACGCAGGCAAATTGTATGTACCTCGATGTGCGTCATTTGGATCATTTCAACGAGCGATTTCCGCAGATCACGCAGCTGTGTGCGGATTTCGAAATCAACGTGAAGACAGAGTTGATCCCGGTCAGACCCAGCGCGCACTACATGATCGGCGGAGTGGATGTTGATCTGCAGGGTCAAAGTTCGGTTCAGGGCTTGCTTTGCTGCGGCGAGGCGGCGTGTACGGGAGTTCACGGCGCGAACAGACTCGCGAGTAACTCGTTACTGGAAGGCTTGGTTTTCGGAAAAATAGCGGGCGAAAAGGCAGGTCAAGTTATCGACGAAGCCAACGGCGGCATCCCACTTAAAAAAGTGTCCAACCAGGCAAAACCATCCTCGCGCACAGAACTGAACTTATCTGACATTCGCAATTCACTCCAAAGCCTGATGTGGCACAATGTGGGAATCGAGCGTACCGGAGAACGGCTGATCGAAACCTGTGAGATCGTCGATTTTTGGGGCCACTACACGCTGGACAAGGTATTCGATGAGCCTTTCGGATGGGAAATCCAAAATCAACTCACGCTTGCACGGCTCATTGCAACCGGCGCGAGAGAACGCGCGGAATCCATCGGCGTGCACTTCAGACTGGATGCAACATCAGGCGCAAATGAAGCAGACTATGAAGTCGTCGTTGCCCGCAATGAAGAAGGCACGCGACATGAACGCAGGAATTTGCCCGGTAAAGCGAATAGACCAAACACGTAAAGATCGAACATGGGTGATTCGTTAATCTCCCGTCGCCACAGGCCTGTTCTTGTCGGTAATCCACTCGCTCCACGAACCGGGATATAGCTTCGCGCCACCAAAGCCCGCATGCTGCATAGCCAGAATGTTATGACAGGCAGTGACACCTGAGCCGCAGTAGAACACCGCCTTCTCGGCTGGACGGCCTTCCAAAACTGTCTCGAAACGCACGCGAAGTGCCTCTTGCGAGAGGAACTCCCCGCTATCGTTTAGCACGCCCTTATGCGGCAGGTTTTTCGCACCGGGAATGTGACCCGCCACGGAATCCAATGGCTCTTCATCGCCGCGAAAACGTTCCGCCGCTCGCGAGTCGATCAGCACGCATTCACTGCCGGAAAGGTGGGCTTCGACAAACGCCGCATCAACCGTTAAAGGCGACGCAACGTCCGCATGGAATGAATGCGCGGAAGATGGTTGTTCCCCGGTCTCCCCAGGGCGATCCTCAGCCACCCACTTGGCAAATCCGCCGTCCAGCACGGCCACCTTCTCATGCCCGACCCAACGCAACAGCCACCAAAGTCGCGACGCATAGGCCCCACCCGCATCGTCGTAGGCCACAACTTGCACACGTTCATCAATCCCCCACTGCGAGCAAGAGGCTGCAAATTCCTCTACCGAAGGCAGCGGGTGTCGCCCTGTTTTTCCAGGTTCTACCTGAGCAGCTAGATCCACATCCAAATGTGCGTACACCGCGCCGGGTATGTGGCTTTGAATGTATGCACGCTTCCCGCCGTCCGGATCACCCATTACATACCGACAGTCGATAACCGCGAGGTCCGGTTGATCGAGGACGGCAGCCAGCTGTTCGACTGTGATCAGTGTCGTGTAATTCATGCTTGTTGCTTTCCCCGACTAAAGTTTGGTGGCTAGCAGGATCAAATCTTCCGAATCGTCGACCGCAAACCCACTTTGGCTGTAATCGCCCCACCACTCGTCCACGTGTAACCCTCCCACTTCACACCACGAAGCAAGCTCGGACTGGACCATCGGATACAACACGCTCGCCCGAACGCGCTTCTTCCATCCGTCATCCTGAAAAAGCGTGAAGTGCGTCACGTAACACAAATCGCCGTGGAACTGAAATTCACGAAGGAACAAATACTCCACACCGTCTACGTCGAGCAGTTTCGGCCCACGTACGAATGGCGCTTGCGCTTTCATGCGTGCAAAGTTGACAATCTGAATGAATAACCGTCCGCCGGGACGAAGGCATTCGCCGAATGACGCGATGGCATCGCGGGCAACCGCTTTGTTCCCACTCGCCGCGAGTGAATTACCTATGCAGTAGATGCCATCAACAAGACCATCGAGCACACCGGGCAGTTGCTCGTAAGTAGCCTGGCGAAAATCAAGTGAAACGGACAAACCCTCTGCCAATGCCCGACCGATAGAAAGCATTTCCTCACTAGGATCAGCCGCTATGACGCGATAACCTCGCTGAGCAAGCTGGCAGGCTTGCCGGGCTGGACCGCACCCCGCGTCGATGATTCCGCCATCGCCGGGCTGGCCCAAAGCTTCGGCAAGTACGGGAATTTCGCGCGCAAGCCTAGCGTCCCAATCAATGGAGCGGTGATACCAATCACCCCACCGGAACAGCTCCTCAGCTTTTTTCGATGTGGATTCAGATGCGCTCATGCCCGTCAGTATCGCCGGTAAAAGCATGGGCTGCAACGCTTCTGGAACAAAGCCTAACCTATAGCAGTTTCAATCCAAACGTAGCGTCGAATGTCGACTTTCCGGCAGTACAAAAACGATACTGAACGCTACACCTGACTAGAGCTTGCCTAGTGCGCTCCCAAATCGCGGGTGACGCGCCTCCCCTCCCGCGCGCGTCACCCGCCTTCGCATACGATCGACTTCAACATTGCTTGATCCACACGCTTTCAGCTACAACGACGAACAGCGTTCAAGCAAGCGATCGTTATGAAAGATCAACCGGGCAAAGCGATCGGGAGGCTAACCGGTCTGAAGTTTACACCCTCAGCTTCCGCGACAATAGCCAAACACCAGATGCACGCGATGACAAGACAAACGGTCAGGGCAATTCTGCGGAACATCGAAATCCTTTCCGATGAGAGTCTTCCTTGACACTTTGTGACGACTTGTACCTGTTTAGGTGAAAGGCGATTATGCCATGCCATGAGGGATCGTCAAGCGAATTGAAATACAATTACAGCCATCAATAGCGATCATACAATCACCCGATCAAGCACCAACTGAACCGCAACGCGACCGTGCAAAACCACGACAATCAGAGGCGCAAATCACGGTCTTCGATACCGTGTGCATAACAGTATTCGAGCAATAGTTGGATGTATGATTCGGGAATGTGGGACTCACCTTCCAGACCCAGCTCTTTTTGAACCTGAAACACGGCGTGCTCATCCGTACCTTCGATTTCAACAAACCGGCCAATCATCGGCGCAACGTCCAACTCCACCTGACAGCGTTGAAAATGCCAACTTTCCCGCCTTTTCTCATAGGCCATCACAGACACGAAATCGAGCATGCGCAATATGTGTTGTGCATTCTCAGCATCGTCCACCGCGATTTCGCGCTCCTCACGCGACTTAAAAGTGCTTGCTGCAATCTGCCCTTTAACGGTCATGGTAGCCTGCACTGGCTCGCCTTCCTCAACATCCACCGTGCGAATGCGCAACCCGATCCCCAAACGATGCAGGGCACCGTCTCGACGATCATAGATGATGTTGCGTTCGATCCCCCGCCGAACGAACATGCCGCCTGCATCCCGCAATCTTCGCCGGATCACTTCATGATCACTGACGTGGAGTTTTGCCTCGATCTCGTAGCACATGAAATGCCCGCCTTCGAACGTCACGATGGAAAATCGCAGCATTGAAAACCGCAATTTCGCGAATATGTCGAATCCAACGCAAAAACACGTGTGCTGTGCATGGACTGACGCCACGCTACGGGCCATCGCCCCATCAGTTAGCAACGATATTAACGAGCCTGCCCTTCACGACGATAACCTTCCGCACCGTCTTACCCTGCAACAGGCTTTGTATTTTTGCGTCCGCCATCGCTACTTTTTCGAGCGTCTTTTCGTCAGCATCTACATGCACGGTGATTCGCGCTTTCACCTTGCCCATAATCTGCACTGCGACTTCCACCTCGTCATCTTTCGCGAGCGTTTCATCGTGCACAGGCCAGGGTTCGTAAGCTAACGTTTTGCCATGCCCCAAACGTGCCCAAAGCTCCTCCGCAAGATGCGGCGCGAAAGGTGAAACCAGCAGCACAAACGGTTCGATCACCTTGCGAGGCCTCTTGCCCAATTTGGTCATACCGTTCACAAAGTCGAACAAAGCTGCGATAGCGGTGTTTAGCTTGAGCTGTTCCAGTTCTTCCGTTACACGTTTGATCGTACCATGCAGCAGACGAAGCGCCTCATCGCTCGGCTCAACATCGACAAGATCTACGGAATTTTCACCCGTAAATTCGTCGACGACCAACCGCCAGATTCGTTGGTTCAACCGGAAAAGTCCGGGGACATCCTGCGTGTTCCACGGCTTGGCGGCGTCCAGCGGTCCCATGTACATCTCGTACATGCGAAAGGTATCTGCCCCATACTCCGCGATGATCGAATCGGGGTTTACCACATTCTTTAACGACTTGCTCATCTTTGCGACAACGCGGGCGACTGGCTCGCCGCCTTCCTGCTCGACGAGGCGCTTCACATCCTCCTCGGGTAAATCGTCATTGACAAAGTGCATACACTGATCATCAGTAAGCGGCGTGATCGAACCGTCCGCCTCCTGCAAGCCCAATTGCTTGGGAGCGACCACCGTACCGCGCGACGTTCGCGCAGCGAAGCTCTGGATCATACCCTGATTGAATAACCGCTGAAACGGTTCACGCGTCGAGACATGCCCCAGATCGAACAGCACTTTATGCCAGAACCGCGCATACAGCAGGTGCAATACCGCGTGCTCGGCTCCGCCGACATACAGGTCGATCGGCATCCAGTACCGCTCTGCCTCGCTCGCGCAAAAGATATCGCTATTGTGTGGATCGATGAATCGCAGGTAATACCAACACGAACCCGCCCACTGCGGCATGGTGTTTAAATCGCGCCGCCAGTCTTTTCCATCTCGCTCGACAGTAGCCCACGCTTTTGCGCGCCCCAACGGCGGTTCGGGCACTGAGTCCGAATCACCCTCCACGGGAGTCGGTTTGAAATTGTCCATCGGCGGCAATTCAACGGGCAGTTCCGACTCATCCAGCCCGATCGTCTCGCCATCCTCGCCGTGCAGGACCGGGAAAGGTTCGCCCCAGTACTTTTGCCTGCTGAAGATCCACTCGCGAAGTTTGTAATTAACCGCCGTCCGTCCCACGCAGCGAGATTCGAGCCATTTGGTAATCTTCGTTTTACACTCTGCGGTGGACATGCCATCGAACTGCTGCGAATTTATGGCTACCCCCTGATCCACAAACACCTCGACGAAAGACTCAGGCGACTTACGGTAAGCATCACGAAGATCCCGCATGCTGGCTTCGCTAAGTACGTCAACGTCTTGCAAATCCGCAGGTCGAATCTCCTCTTGGGCGAGCCATTCATCCGTAGGCATCACCACAGGTATGATCCGCAGATCAAACGCCTTCGCAAATTCGCAATCGCGCGTGTCATGCCCCGGCACCGCCATGATCGCCCCCGTTCCGTATCCCATCAATACGTAATCGGCGATCCAAATGGGAATCTCCTTGCCATTGACCGGATTGATCGCGTACGCACCGGTGAAGACGCCGGTCTTCTCCTTGGTGTCGGCTGTGCGGTCCAATTCAGACTTGTTCCGCGCCTGTGCGACGTAAGTCTCCACCTCGCCCTTGCGCTCATCGGTGATGATTTCCCCAACAAGCGGATGCTCGGGCGCAAGCACCATGTACGTCGCGCCGAACAGCGTATCTGGCCGAGTCGTGTAGACCTTAATTGAACGCGGGAAGTCAGAGAACACCGGCTGGTCCGCGCATGAACCGCACAGGCACTTCCACTCGCCTCCTTCGACCGCCCAATCTTTCGCCAGCGGGAAGATCACTTCCGCACCGGTGCTGCGTCCGACCCAGTTGCGCTGCATGAGTTTAATCGGCTCGGGCCAATCCAAATCATCCAAATCATTGAGCAACCGATCGCCATAGCGCGTAATGCGCAGCATCCATTGCCGCAACGGCCGCCGATAAACCGGGTGATTACCACGCTCGCTTCGACCGTCATTTGTAACCTCTTCATTCGCGAGGACCGTCCCCAATGCCGGGCACCAATTCACTGCCACTTCATCAATGAAGGCAAGACGCTGATTGTTGACTGCTTGGCGTCGTTCGGCTTTCGAAAGATCCACCCACTCGCGTCGTGGCGTTTCTTTGTCACGCACGAGCTCAAGGTCAGCATCCACGCCCCATGCACCGGATTTAAACTGGGCAACCAGCTCTTCGATTGGCGTGGCTCTGCCAATGGTTTGGTTGCCCTGTGGATCGGTCCATTCGAGTTGATCGTCATACCAGCTTTTGAACATCTGGAGGAAGATCCACTGCGTATGTTTGTAGTAATCAGGTTCGCATGTGGCGACTTCGCGGCTCCAGTCGTAGCTGAAGCCGAACATCTTGAGCTGACGACGGTAAGTTTCGATATTCGCGCGCGTCGTATCGGCGGGGTGAACATTGTGCTCGATGGCATATTGCTCCGCGGGCAGACCGAAGGCGTCGAATCCCATCGGATGCAGCACGTTAAATCCGCGCATCCGTTTGTAACGGCAGATGATGTCCGTCGCGCAATAACCAAGCGGGTGCCCCACATGAAGCCCGGCCCCGCTGGGGTAAGGGAACATGTCGAGCACGTAGTACTTGGGCTTGCTCGTGTCCGCTCCACAATCGCTGGGGTTTAGAACTTTGAACGTCTCGTGTTCCTGCCAATAACGCTGCCATTTGGCTTCAATTTCGGTGAAGTTGTAGCGTCCGCGCTTCTCAATTCGCTCGGTACCAGACATCGCTTGAGTTGCCTCTCGAATACGCAAAAACCGTCAATTACTGCTTGTGGACAATCCGGATGAGTCTAGCAGGGCGTTGACGATACGCAAACCAAAGCACAGCTATACCTATGAGCCTCATAACAAATCCACTGCGGGAAACATCATTACAGTGCGTACCCACGTCACCGTCGAGACAGTTGCCAATCTCGCCCTCTCGCATCGCCATGCACGCACCATTTGTGTTCACATGCCCGCCGGTGTTGTCGGATTCGGTCGCAACATCGCTTCTGCTGTTGTTTCCCGCCATTTGTGTGGCTAAAATCTTCACGCGAGGAGTTTTGACGTGAACGATGTGCCCATACCGGCCTCGCCGGATGCCAACCGAAACCTCGATCCTAATTACGAACCGCCACCCGGTGACCACGCCCTGGAAATCGCCGCTCGAGCCGGACTCGGACCTTTAAGCCCCCTGAGGGCTGAGGTATGGCATGGACAGGCACGACCGTGTGTCTCCTGCGGTCAGTTAGTCAAACGCAACGCCACGATTTGTCATTACTGCGACCAGAACCTGGGCGACGACATGCTGAGGAAAATGCGGGCTCACGCGGGACCGTGGTATGTCCTCGAACACGTCAGGCCTTTTCCAGGCGTAACGTTGGAGCGAATCGTTCGTCAAATTCGTCGAGGCGTGATTGAGGAGACATCCATCGTCCGAGGACCGGAAACGAACCACCAATGGCGTTTTGCAGTGGAGACGCCGGGTCTGTGTCGATTTTTCGGCAAGTGTTGGCGTTGCCACCAAAGCGTCGAACTTGAAGAATCTCACTGCTCCGAGTGTGGCGTCCCGTTGGGTTTCGGCATTCGTCCGGGCGCAACCGAAGGAATCGCCGCCTCAGCACAAAACACCGACACGGCATCGGAGGATTCGGCGCACGAAGGTCGGCGTATTGAATCTCCGGCAACGTTCATCTCAGAGGATGAGGAAGAACAAGCGGTTCGTGACGCAGAACGTGAACTGCAAGAATCAGCACAAACCGCAATTGAAACTGAACAACCGGCTGTGCCCGCGGAGAACCAACAGACTCGCGAATGGGAAAAATTAACCTATGCCGTCAAAAAAGCCAGCTCCGCACCCCGGGAAGAGCACGTCCCCCGAGTAATGGGAATCCGAGCAACGTGGATTGCAATTATCCTGCTCATTCTGGCAATGATAGTGCTTGGCGTAATGCAAACGCTCCGCGAACAGAGCATTTCCTGACAGCTTCGCCGCCAGTCGCTGCAACTCCCCGCGCGATTGACTGCTCGAAGACCAACGAACTTAGCTCTGCTTAAGAAATACCTCGTATTCCTTCGCGTCCATCAGCGCCTTGATGGGTGCGATCGAATCTGATTTGATCTTGAGAATCCAACCCTCTTCGTGCGCATCGTCGTTGATCAATTCAGGGTGATCGACGAGCGCGGCGTTTACCTCCGCCACCTCGCCGCCCACGGCAGTGAAAATCTCGGAAGTAGCTTTGACCGACTCGACTTCACCCACCACGTCGCCCGCGTTAACTGCGGAACCCACTTCGGGAACATCCACGAACGTAATGTCGGTCAGTTCGTCAGCGGCGTGTTGAGTAATGCCCATGGTGACGAACTCGCCTTCCACCAAAAACCATTCATGCGACTCGGAGTACTTTCGGTCGGTCGGGAAACCCATCATCTAGCCCTTCCGTGCTATGGATCGTCTTGCTTGCTCTCGTTCGTTCTTTTACCGGCGTCAGATCGTTGAATGTACTTCCAATTGGTAGAACCATTCCTGATCCAAGCCGATTTTCCATTCCATTCGCGGTTGATCGAACTCGACATCGCGCCGCGCGAGGGTTTTGACTACAACACGTCCCCGTACATGTCAAGAACCCATTTTTCAACAATGTGTTACTTTTTTGGTCTTTTGTAGAATGGCAGTGCAACAACGCTTGCGGCGACGCGTTTGCGCCCCAATTCGATCTCGACTTCAGTACCGACTTCGCTGCAAGCGGCATCGATCAAGGCCATCGCGATGCTCTTCCCCAGCGTAGGACTGAACGTTCCGCTGGTAATCTCGCCAATCCGGCCTCCTGCCCCAAAAACCTCATGATGCTGTCTAGCAATCCGCTTGCCTTCCAATTCCAAACCCACGATCTTGCGTTTAAGGCCGTTTTGATTGCGTTCCCGCATTGGCTCGACACCAATAAAATCCTTACTCAAGTCGACCGCCCACGCCTGACCGGCAGTAAGAGAATCAATGCCTTCGTTCATCTCATGACCGTATAGCGGCATGCCCGCCTCAAGCCGCAAAGTATCCCGAGCGCCCAACCCTGCCGGTTTGACTAGGGGATGTGGATCGGTCGGCGTGCCTAGCAAACGAGGCATTAACATTTTCGCTATGCCTGCAGGCAGTACCACTTCGAACCCATCCTCGCCCGTGTATCCCGTACGGTAAACGTAAAGCGATAGGCCCATCATCTCGAATTTTTTGAAACGGTACCGCTTGATCGAAGTGAGATCTGCACCCACCATCGACTCGGCGAGTTCCACCGTCTTGGGCCCTTGCACCGCAATCATCGCCGTATCACTGGTCTCGTCATGCAAAATAACTTCAAATTCGCCCTGGTGATTCGCGAGCCACGCGGCAATCTTGTCGCGGTTGGAGGCGTTGCAAACAACGCCCCAGTCCTCTTCTTCGAAGCAGGTCACGATAACGTCGTCCAGGATTCCTCCGTCGTCCTGACAGATGTGTCCGTAGAAACACCGCCCGGGCTCGGGAAGGAGTTTGCGGGTGCAAAGGCGGTTCAAGAATGCTTCGCTTTTTGCTCCGCGAATGCGCAGTCTGCCCATGTGCGAAACGTCGAACACACTGGCCTGAGTACGTGTGTGGACGTGTTCCTCAACGATGCCAGCGTACTGCACGGGCATGGACCAGCCCGCGAACTCGACCATTTTGGCGCCCCATTCCACATGGACGTCGTAGATCGGCGTCTTTTTCAACGACTCGTCTGCCATGACTCACATCCCGGAAAGAGTAAGGCGGTGCGGCTTTGCAAGTTAGTGCCCGAGCCTCACACCGCGTGAAGAAAGCCTTAAATTAGGTACGCATTCGGGCCATGTCAACCAACTGCAGACCACTCGCGTGCGTTCACTCCCAAACAACAACAACCGTGGAAGTTCCACAAACAAAACGTCGATAGGCCTTGCTGTGAAAAAAGAACGGAGAACCCCGATCGCACCAGATCGAGGCTCTCCGCTTGTTGTAAGTCCGCATCGCACGCATTACTGCGGCATGTTCAGAATTTAAGCGAACAAAGTTACTGCGGATACGCCTGTTGGAACAAGTAGAAATCGTGCATGTCTATATCGCCGTCGCCGTCCATATCCAGACAAACACAACCGTAGTACAATGACTGATCCGGACTCGGACCCGTCGCACATTCCGCCCAGTTGGCGAGGTCGGTTGGCTGAACCACGCCGCTGTTGTCGCAGTCGCCATCCAACTCGCATCCGTCCAGGATGCCATCGAAGTCGTAGTCCGTATCCAGCGCGTTGGCTAAGTCGCAGGCGTCGTCCTCATTGTTATTGTTGCAATCCGTCCACTGTTGGCACTCATCCGGAATCAAATCCGGTCGAGCGCCGCTGCCCGTGTCGGACAGAAATGACTCGATGTCCGCAAAATCTTGCTCGGTAAAGCCTGGAAAACCACCGCCGGGGTGATCCGTAGGTGGGGTCAGCTTGTTCCACAACTGAACACGACTCTTACCGCGCAGGTTCGGACCGGGCAGATCCGGACCACCGGCACCATCCGGACCGTGACAACCGAAGCAATAGGTACCGATCAGCAACTCGCCGCCGTCGGGCGAACCCAACACGCCACCGGTACAGTCATCGCTCGTACCGTCGGTAACGTCGCATTCGTCGGGGGTGTCGTTGCTGTTGCAATCGTTACTGTCACCGTTCGAAATGTCGATCGAGTCATCAACGCCGTTATCGTTGCAGTCCCGCAATGGCACGCCGTCGCAACTGATGTTCAGCGTACCGT
Source organism: Phycisphaerae bacterium (assembly GCA_028282665.1). Classification (GTDB taxonomy): domain Bacteria; phylum Planctomycetota; class Phycisphaerae; order UBA1845; family UBA1845; genus JANQHN01. Next base: position 25,371 of record JANQHN010000127.1, read on the forward strand.
TGCCTTGAGCACCGTTGTAACCACCGATACGAATCAGATACCGCTGACCTGCAATAGTGCCGAAGTTAACTTCCGATTGTGTGGTCCCGTCGCACGAGTCGTCATTACACACGATCGCCGAAGGACCGATCGGACACTCACAGCCTTCGTAGACTGCGACCTTTGTGTCGTATCCGCTACCACACAAGCTTACCGTCGTATCGCCCGTGCAGGACGCGGTGTAGCAATACCAGATATCAGACTCGACATGCGTGTAACCGAACGCCGAACAGACGCCGGGCTCATCCGGGCCGTCGGTCGTCGCGCCGCTATTGCTAAACGGCGTTTCGCCATCAAAAACCGGCGCGGCGTTTACGCACTCATCGTTGTCGATAAACATGCAATTCTCATCGCAGGTTACGCCATCCGGAGGATCGCATTCCTCGCCCGGCTCAACGATACCGTTGCCGCAAACTGCCTCACCGCCGGCATCTTCGACGATCTTGTAAATCGATCCGCCGGCGCTGACGATATACAACTCTCCCGCAGCGTCCTCGCCGAACGACACGATGCTCGTGATCGTGCCGGTGTATTGACCAAGTTGGGCGGTACGATCCTGCTGATCCGTAACCTGACCGTCGACATAACGGAAACTACGAATCCAATCCGCACACCAGTCGGCATAGAAGTAGGTGCCGGAAAGTCCGGGCAACTCGCAGCCACGATACACGAAACCGCCCGTAATCGAGCAAACACCGCTGCTATGCGGCACATCGACGATCGGGAACACGTAATCACCAGCCGGTCCGCAACCCGAAGTGTTGTAGGGGAAGTCACCCTCGTAGCAGCGCCAACCATAGTTTAATCCGCCGCCAGAGTTAGCCGGCTCGAAGTCAATTTCTTCGTGAGCATTCTGTCCAACGTCACCGATGTACATATCACCAGTCAGGCGGTCGAAGCTGAATCGCCACGGATTACGCACACCCAGCGCCCAGATTTCATCACGCGTTGTATTGTCGTCAACAAACGGATTGTCCACCGCTACATAACTAGGCGGATTCTCGACATCCAGCCTGAGCATTTTGCCCAGCAACGATTGCGGATTCTGAGAACGATCCAGTGGATCGCCGCCACTACCGCCGTCACCCATCCCCACGTAGAGCATCCCATCAGGACCGAACGCAAGCTGACCACCATTGTGGTTGCCGAAATCCTGATTGATCGTTTTGAGAATCAGATTGCTGCTGGAATCCGCAATGTTGGGATCGCCCGATACGCTGTATCGCTCGATGACCGTATTGCCGGATGTGTTGGTGTAGTTGACGTAAAAATAGCCGTTGTTGCCGTAGTCAGGATGAAACGCAAGGCCCAGCAGACCACGCTCACCACCCGTACTGATCTTGCTCGCAATGTTCAAAAAAGGCGTGGGTAGAGTCGAACCGTTCTCGATAATTTTGATGCGACCGTTTTGCTCAACAATAAACAGGCGGTTCAGATCGCCCGGCACTGCGTAAAGGCCGACGGGTTGGCTAAAGCCGGATGCCACAAGTTGCGCAGCAATGTCTTCTTCCACGAAGAATTCGCATTCATCGGGAACACCATTGCCGTTGCAATCAAAGCTGGTTCCGTTGGCGATGTCCTCGTCGTCGGCAACGCCGTTTTCGTTGCAATCTATCAGGCCGAACGCCGGGCCTTGCACCTGTACTACAACCGAGTCAGGCGATCCGGGTTTGAACAATCCAATCGTCACGTTCGACGTATCGGGCGCCGCATCTGCATCGAAACGGAAATTGTACAACGTGCCCCACCGAAGTGCATTGGCATCAGGATTCGTATCGTAGGACTCGGTGCTCCAAACGAGTTGGCCACCGACAATCTGCGCGCTCCAATCCGTTCCGTCAAACGGCTCACCGCTGTGGTAGTCGACATCGTGAAAGCCAATGTTTGTAATGTTCGCCCCATTAGGAACGGGAACGGAAAAGAAACCGGCACCGCGGTCGGAGTTAAGGTTCTGAACCGCATACTCGTAATTCCAGGTGCCGTTGCCGTTGTCAGTAACTTTGACACCGACGATGAAGATCCCCTCATCCGGTACCGGGGCGACCCTCGTCGATACGCCCGGATCCGCTTCGGACCACGCGTAGATACCCGCCGAGCGCTGCTGTGTCGATCCCTGCAAGGCTATGCTCCAACTGTTACCGCCGCCGGAAACATTAATCGGTCTGTATGAGGCATTATTCACGCCATTCCCTGCTGCAGCATCATCCGCCGCAATGTACTGGGCTTCTACGAAATACTCCCCCCCACCGTTTTGGTTTGGATCCAGGTCAGAGTGGTGAACCTGCAAACGACGCGCAATCTCGCCTGAATAGGAAGGATCAAAAAACGGATACGGGTAATAGCCGGTGTAAGCGTTCACCTGAAACTTCGGTCCGAGCCTGTGCTGAGAGCCGTTTAGCCACGCGCTGTAAGGGTCGCTGCAACCAGGTCCGAGCCTCGATCCCGTATTGGGATCATCGCAACCAAGCCCGCATTCATCGCCGTTGACAGAGGTGAAGCCGTGCTTAAGCCAGCTTTGGCCAATATGCTCAAACTTACTATCCTTGAGGCGATACATGTTTTGCCCGATGACCGGGTGTTCATTCGTATCGCGAATCCACAAGAGATCTTCGTCACCCAAATTGCATGATGTGGTTCCGATAGAGAACGCGGCTATACCGTTCTCACTACCCCAATTGCGCTCATCGTAGATAAAGCCGACAATAACGTCTGGACCAATACCGCCGGTCGCCGAAGAATCGCTGGGGTGATCAATGTCATTGCTTTGCGGCTGATCACCACCTACCCACTCGAGCTCAGTACGAAAATACATGGAGCCAATCGAACGATCGGAGAGTTCATGCTTGCCCAATGCGTCGGCCAGTTCGGGTGTGGCGACAAGCGACCCCGCCTCTACCAAAAACACGCCCGCAGTCGGATCAAAGCCGATTTTTAGGTTGCTAAGAATAAGCCCTGTCATCACACCGTTTGGCGTCTCGAACTGAATTGCCAATGCCGGCTCGAACGGCGAGCCAAAGTGAGCGATGGTTAGCCTATCACTGCGAATCGCTCCATTGCGGGAAACAAACGAAAGCCCCTTGTTGTGCTCAAGCGTACCGCCAAGAAATTCTGCCGGGCCCCCTTCCCTGGTAATCATCGTCAAAGTGGAATCGTTTGTGATCACCGCTTCAACGCGACCCTGCCAGATTGGTTTGGTGGCATCTTCTTCTCGCTGAAGGATTTCCGTCGACGCGATCCTGAATTCCTCCAGCACGGCAGACTCAAACGAAAAGCTGGTCGAACCAGATTTGACTTCCCAAACGGTGTCGGCGTCAGCTATCAGCGGAGATGCCATACACACGCACCAACACGCCAATGCACCGAAAACTCTTTTTTTTCCCATGCGATAACCCCTCTGCTCCTGTATGAAACCGAATAAACCCGAACCGGCCACCTTCCTCAAAATGACCGCAAGCGAATTGAAAGCGCGTCAGGCCAATGCTTATGAACTGTCGACTGCAACAGCTAAACGCAAAAATCACACACCCAACGGAAGCGAGTGCGCAACACCCTTGACTCTAGTGTAAGATGAAAAAGTGAAACAACTTCCCTTTGTGCCCGATACAGTGCACTGGGAAATCGAAGCGGAGCCGTGACAGTTCCCTCAAGCGAATGATATGGCCAAGATGAATAAATTTGCCACTAGAAAGACATTATTGTCCTAAATTAGACATTTCATGAGCTGAATGCCTATTCAGCGGAAAGTGGGCGAACGGCGCACCTAGTCCCCAATGTCCAGATATGCCTCGTAGCGCGAATCGATAACAACCGCCCTAGAGAATGCATCAGAAGCTTCGCGCCCCTTTCCCGCGGCGCTTAGCGTCACACCAAGTTGAAAATGCAATTCCGCGTTTTGCGGATCGCAGGCCAGCGCAATTCGATAATGTTCAATCGCCTCATCAAATCGGCTTACCGCTCGGAATGCGCCCGCAAGATTTTGGCGAGCGAACACATGTTCGGGGTGCGATTCCAGCAAGATCCGCCATTCTATGATGGCCTCTTCCAGTCTCCCCGTCGCCGCAAGTGCGTTTCCCAGTTTAAAACGAGCGAGAACCAAATCGGAGGATTGCGACAGCGCAGCGTGGTAATGCGGGATCGCTTTGGCAAATGCCCCCCGCATGGAATGGATGCTGCCAATGTAATACTCAACCGTGCTCGTGTCGTCGAATAGTGACCTCGCAACGGTCAATTGTTCCAGTGCGCCATCTACGCGGTCTTGTAACAACTCGAGCCAAGCAAGCTTCATCCGCACGCTGCCTGAATCCGCCAAGCCGTATGTCACCGAAAGGTTCAAATGAACGTATCCCGCCTCGGCCGCCCCCAGTCGAATGTTATCCTGTGCAACAACGCCCGGACCATAAGTGAACAGGACTTCCTCGTCGAGCAGGTTCGCCCCCTGTTTGGCTGCCTGTTGGTAATGACGATCCCCCACAAACAAGTGATACTGGATGAAACCACTATGCAAAATGAGAGTTGCAAAACCGGCAGTCGCTAGCAGAAAGATCCCTCCCTGCAGTCGGATGCGCCCGCCGACCTTCAACCTGAGATTCTGCAAGGCCACCGCACTCTTCGTGAACATCCTAAGCGATACGATCGAGAGGAACGCCGTAATGGAAGCAATCCCCAACGCCATCAAGAATGGGATAACTTGATAGATTCCACGCACAGATAGCAAAGTTACCGCGAACACGACGAGCGCAAGAACTTCTTCTGCAAGCGTGAGGTCACAACGCGGCTTCTCAGCTTTTTTTACGCGAACTCGAGTCGCAATGGTCGACTTCCCGAACCCGAAATACAGCGCTTCCTTCGGGCAGGCACTGACGCAATCCAAACACTTCATACAACCCGGATCAACAACCATCCCGTAATCACGCACTTCGGCATGCACCTTGACGTTGGAAGTACACAGCGCAGTGCAATGCCCGCAGCTTTCGCAATTGCCATTGACGCGGATCGAACCTGAAGCCACCTTGTCCGCCAGTGCGAAGAATCCGCCGTAAGGACAGCCGTAGGTGCAATACCCCTTCATGCCCAGGAAATAGACCGTCGCAAATCCGCAGACAAACAAAAACGGCACAGCAACCGCAACTCCCGGAAACGTGTCCCAAAATTCCGTCTTGGTTAGGTGCCAGGACAGTTGGGGGAACGGATCGCTGGGTATCATCACCACGCGGTAGACTGCCGGCCAAACAAACATGTACAACGCCGCCCCAAGTGGAACGAACATCAAGAGTCGAGCCCTGAAAGGTCGAGGCCTGATTCCCATCTTCTTTAGCACCCACGCACACAAGTCCTGCAAGGCAACCACATGACAGCCCCACCCGCAGAAGAACCGGCCGAAAATCAACGTCGAGAGAATCACCAAACCGAAGAAAATGAAACCCGCGTTGATGGCGCCATCCCGGATTGTGTGCATCGCTTCCGAGGGTTCGATGGGCGAGATGGTTTCACCCGCATAAAGCCAGTGCAAAACGTGCAGCAGGATGAATACGTGGACCCCGATAAGCACTCCCGCACGCCACCATCCCATACGCGAACCACTCACTCGGCCGCGCGGCTTGTGGTCGAGCGGCAAAACGGGTAAGCGAGTGCTAGCTCGCCGCTTCGCACCAGTTACTGATGTCGTCTTTTCACAATTTGGCTTCTCGGCCATAAGAAACTACACACAATTAACTGAGCTACTCCCGTACCACTTTCTGGAAATCCTTACTAGATCTTAGCAAATCCTTGCCTTGCTCACGCCCCCATCCGTGCAAGTTGCCTGAATCGCCAATCTTGACGAGAACAACGAAAGGCTACATCCCCGATTTCAGCCGCCTCATTATCATGTTGTCATGGACCATAAACGCGGTAGACTCCCGGTATGTCATCCTATTCCGCAAAGTTTGTAGGGCTGCTCATGGGGCTTTGCATGATCGTAAATTCCGTAGCCACGCCAAGTTGTGCCACTCGCGTGCCGCGGCTACCGGATGCGTTTACCGACGAAGCCCCAGCCACGCGCGCCCGTGCGATCATCCGCGTATACGAATCGACCGATGCGACTTATCTGTCAAACTTGGTTGACTGTTTGGATGACGAAGATGCTGCGGTCCGACTCCTGGCCATCCTGACCCTAGAGAAGTTGACCGGCAAACGATTGGATTATGATTACGCAGCACCACGAGCCAATCGTCGGGAGGCGGTTAAAGCCTGGAGGAACTACATGGCAGACCATCGAGTGGAGCCGGAAAAACTGAATTTCAATCCCCTACCTTCCGACTCGGAGTAGTGCTGGCGAGGATTCGACTGACAGGACCGCCGTTTGAGCGGCAGCATCCGTACCTGCAAAATACCATCCCAAGCGTCATCAGCGCTGCGTGACAGTATCATGAGCGAACTCATTCAAAGCATCGAACAAAACGAAACCAACCTCATTGTCTGCATCGCCGGCGAGATGAACTTTGAATCCTCTCCCGATCTGCATACCCGCCTCGTCCAATTGACGGAAGAGGATGTGGATCATCTGGTTGTTGATTTGAGCCAAGTTGCCTTCATCGATTCCTCAGGAGTAAGCACACTTTTGGAGATCATGGGCAGACTTAAGCGTGCAGGCCACCGCCTCTCCCTGATCAATCCCCGCGATCAGGTGCGCGGCGTTTTTGAGGTCACCAAAATGAACCAGATATTCTCCATTTACGACTCACGCGAGGAGGCGCTCGGTTCGTGACGGATGCCCCGAAACATCCCGCAGGAAAAAGTGCAAACCCCAGCGTGGCCAATCGCGCAATCCGCGAGATGGGCTCGGCCACACTCGACGGTCTGCGCAAGGGCAGGAATTTCGTGGAAGATGTCGGAGGGATGACTGGGCTTCTTTTCGATACGGTCACATGGACGCTACGAAGCCTCTTTATGCCGAAAGTCCGCTTCCGCCTCGCCACGCTCGTCACCCAAATGGTTCGCGTCGGCGTGAACAGCATTGGCATTATCGTACTGGTGCAGGCGTTCATCGGTTGCATCCTCTCGCTGCAACTCGCTCCAACGCTGGAACGCTACGGACAGCTTGAACGAATCGCAGATGTGATTGCCATCGGCGTAATCCGTGAACTAGGTCCCATGATCACAGCGATCGTGCTCAGCGGTTTCGCGGGTGCATCCATCGCCGCGGAACTTGGTGCTATGGTCGAGTCCGAAGAAATCAAAGCACTCCGCGCCCACGCACTTGATCCTATTCAGTTTCTCGTCGTACCGCGTTTTCTTGCAACTGTACTGATGATTGTAGGCCTGACGGTAATCGCGAATGTCGTGGGCATCGCCGGTGGGTACTTCACCTCGTGGCTTGTGCTGAATGTTGACCCGGAGGTGTACATCGAATCAACCAAGGCTGCTCTCGTCCTCTCCGACCTTACCACGGGACTTGTCAAAGCGGGCATCTTCGGCATGCTGATATCGATGATCGCCTGCTACGAGGGACTGACCGTATCTGGCGGCGCAGTGGGTGTAGGTAACGCGACAACATCGACGGTCGTCAAGTCGATCGTTGCCATCATCGGCACCGATGCGATTATCACGGCGATCTTCTTCGCTTTTGGATTGTAGCAAGTCATGAGTGACGCACCTGACATCACAAACAGCATCGTCGCCAACGCCCCCCCGGAAAAAGATGACATAGTGATTTCGGTTCGCGGTTTAAAAAAGAGCTTCGTAAACGCGGAGGGCGAACGAAGCGTCGTGCTGGATTCAATCACTTTTGACGTTCACAAGGGCGAAACGATCGTGATCATGGGCGGTAGCGGGTGTGGCAAGAGCACGCTGCTCAACTGCATGATAGGCGAACTTCCAATTGATCGCGGCAGCGTGCAGTACCGAATCAGTACAATCAACGACCCCGTCGATATTTGCCAAGTGCCCAATGATACACTTGATGCCGTTCGCAAGCGATTCGGCATCCTTTTTCAAAGCGGCGCGCTGTTCAATTCAATGACGCTGGCGGAGAACGTCGCACTCCCCTTGAGGGAGCACTCCCGGCTGGATGAACGCATCATTGACATTATGGTGGCTCTAAAACTACAGCAAGTAAAAATGCTGCCCCACCGTGACAAGTTTCCTTCGCAGCTTTCGGGAGGACAGAAGAAACGGGGTGGGTTGGCCCGGGCAATCGCCCTGGATCCCGAAATGCTCTTCTACGACGAACCCAGCGCTGGACTCGACCCCGTCACCTCCACCGCAATCGATCAGCTCATCATGGATTTGTCCGACAAACTGAACGTCACGTCGGTCGTCGTGACGCACGAAATGGACTCCGCCTTCCGCATTGCCGACCGAATGATTCTGCTCGACAAAGGAATGGTTCTTAAGATGGGCAATCGAGCGTCGTTCGAGGCTCTTCGAGACGCGGACCCGAATTCTCTGACCAACCCCAGTGATCGCCTGATGAACCAATTTCTCAACGGGTTCGGCGAAGGACCATTGACGGACGCGGAGGGTATCAGCGAATTCGAACGACTTATCGTCGCCCCTTGACAAAAAGGAACAAACCAAGCTGATGGCGAAAAAAACGCGCGATACATTCAAGCTCGGACTGGCTGTATTGATCATGGCGGCCTTATTGCTTGTGCTGGTTATTTCCATAAGCAGCGGTACGTTTTCCACCGCAAAGCGCGAAATACTTGTACTGAGATTCAGCGCAGGCAATCCTCTACCCCCTATCGCCAAAGGCTCGCCGGTATTGTACCTCGGACAAAAAATCGGCAGCGTCATTGACGCGGAAATCATCGACACACGAGAAAACTCCAGCAACTTTTCACCCCCCTATCTGAAAGTGCATGCCTCCGTACGCGAAGGATTAAGCCTGCGCACTGACGGGCGGTACATCGCCTCCAACCCTCCGCTTGGCGGCAAGGGCGCAATCGAGGTCATTCACCCCGGTAAAACGGGCGATGTCATCAGTGAATCGAGCGTTGTGTATGGCTCAGTCAGCGGACTTGATTCGGTGATAAGCCGCATCTCAAGTGAGGTTGATCCGGAAAACGCGGATGGCTTGCTCTACGCCGTCAAATATGAACTGAACGCGAAAGAACGCGATTCGTTACTTGCAAAAATCCATACGTCGGTTAGCGACCTCAACGACATCACCGAAGTGCTCGCGACTGAACTCGACCGGACAGCCCACCAGACAGTACTTGCGAAACTCCACAACGCGATGGACCAATTAAACACTCTTGCTGAGGGACTTGCATCCGAACTCGATCGTACCGACAACGCCGCAGCCATCGCCCGCCTCGACCAGGCCCTCGATAGACTAAACGAAGTACTCGAGGAAACAGCGGAACTCATGAAGGAAAACCATCCCATCATCAACCACGCCGTCGCCTCGCTCGATAATGCACTCACGACGTTTGACGAACGCGTCGCCGATGTCCTCGCGCGCGAACTCGAACTGGGCGACGAACAACCTGACCGCAGCATCCTCGCCAAGGTGCACACGTCAATTGACAAATTGGAAGCATCGCTCACCAACATCGAAACGCTGTCCGACGACGCCAGCGGCATGGTCTCAAAGAACCGAGATCGGGTTGACGAATTCGTCGAAAACCTGACCGAAGCCAGTGAACACACCAAGCAGGCAATCAAGGACCTCAAGCGCCATCCGTGGAAGCTGTTGTTCAAGCCGAATGAGAATGAACGGCGGGAATTGAACATTCTCGAAGCAGCCCGTGAATTCTCCGACGCCGCAGCGAGTTTGGATGACGCTTCGATGAGAATGAGAGCCCTGATGGAACGCGAAGGCGAAAACCTGCCCCCCGACGATCCGGATCTTTTGCGATTGCGCGATGAATTGGCCGAGTCTATCGAACGACTTCGTAAAGCGGAACAAGGATTGATCCGCGCACTGACCTCGGAGTCACGATAACCCCGACCATAGCGTGGGCGTTCCCGCGCGCAACCGGCTTCATGAAAAGTGCTCGACGTCGTTGAACGCGTTGATTCCCTGGGAAAAGGAAAGACCGTTATTGCGCTGCAGAAATTCCCAAGTACATCGAATTACCTGATCACGTGTGCAGCAAAATGAACCGGAATCCGGATAACCTCAGAGGCTATCGCACGCGGGTCGAATACCCCATCTTTGGATCGCAGGTGCAGTACGCTTTCGATCTCCCGGTTAAAAAAGAACAGTCATCCAGCCCGTAATCACGGTAAGCAATATGCGAAACCCTGCGCTTACTACTTGACCAGAAGTTAAAACAGCAAGCACGCAAGAACCCAAATCAAACGATAATCAAACGCCGTGTCGTTCCACGAACGTAGCGATGACGGCTGGTCAAACTCCGAGCAACGGTACGCAGACACGGTAAAGCATAAACGTCATAGTATCATCAGTTTGGGTTAATCGGTAAAGCATACACAAGCCAAGCTATGCCTCAGCAAGCCCTTCTCGAATCGCAAATCGCGCAAGGTCAACGCGGTCATGAATGTCGAGCTTTTTCATGAGGTTGCCTGAATGACAATGTACCGTCTTGGCACTTAGGTGCATGATCGCCGCGATTTCTTTTTGGGATAAGCCTCGAGCGATGTAACGCAACACTTCCAGCTCTCGGGGGGTAAGAAGCGACGTACGCGAACGTCCGGCGTTGGCGAGTCTGGTTCCACTATCCTCAACTACGATGCGTGCTTGAATCTCCGGCGAGTAATAACTCCCGCCATCGGCGACAGCCTGAATAGCGGCGATGAGTGATTCGCTCGGGGCGGATTTTGTTAGATAACCTGCCGCTTCCACCGCGAGGGCCTGCTCGATGTATCGATCGTGTGAGAAAGCGCTAAGGAAGATTATTCGGGTGTTGTCGCACTGTGCTTGAATGGTCTTCGCCGCATCAAAGCAGTGTAGCCCTGGCATGTCGATGTCCATGAGCACAATGTGCGGACATCCTTTAATCGCTAATCCCACCGCCTCTTCCGCGTCGTTGGCGGCGCCCATTACCTCGATATCCGGATGGCGCTTGAGCCGGTCCTCAAGCATTTCACGAATCATCGCATGGTCGTCCACGAGCAACACTTTGATACTTGTGCTCATAACGCCTCCTGTTGCCCCGTCGTATCAATGACTGCGCTCTTCACAAGAGCGCTAAACTCGGCAATTTGGAAGGGCTTTTGCAGGACCAGTGCATCTTCATCAGATAAATCAGCAAGGGAATCATTCAATTCGCTTGCGATAATGATCACGGGCATCCGCAAATCCGCTTCACGAAGAGCGGCAAGCCATTTAGTTTCCTTTGTCGATTCATCGCCCAGATCCACCACACACAACTTCGCAAGCGGCCTCGCCGTGCACGCGGCGTCGATAAGTGAATCCAAGTCAGAAACGTGATCAACCTCATATCCAGACGATCGTAAGGATGAAGTTATAATGCTACTGACGTGACGATTCGACTCCGCTAAAAGGACTAATCCTGCCCCTCGGTGACGCGGTAGCTTGGGGATTTCCTCGTCGGTCAATCCGGGGAATGTCACACACACCGTTGTCCCTTCATCAGGTACGGAACTAATACTGATTTCACCCGCATGATCAGTGACGATGCCGTGGATGATTGCAAGGCCTAAACCGGTACCCTGACCTTGTGGCTTAGTTGTGAAAAACGGTTCGAAAGCGCGTTCGCACAACTCCTTCGACATCCCAACTCCCGTGTCCTTCACGGATAGCGAAACCACGCGACCTGATGCCACAGCACTGGATTCTTCAAGCGCAACGCTAATCGTAAGCGCCCCCCCTTGCGGCATGGCATCTCTGGCGTTTAATGCAAGGTTCAATATTACTTGCTGAATTTGCGTATCGTCACCACGAATCCAAGCGTTGTGATGGCAGCGGGGCTGCATAACAACTTCAATCGAACTTGGCAACATCCGCCCGATCAAACTCATCACTTTTTGAGTGTGCGAGCAGAGCTCCACAGCTTTCTTCGTCGCAGGCATTCTGCGACTGAATGTCAATAGCGCGTTTGTCACTCCGCCTGCCTGACGGGCAGCCTCTTCGACTAAACTCAGCGAGGCAGCCGCTGGGTGATTCTCGTGCAGATGGGAACGCGCCACTGCCGTGTGACCAAAGATCGCTTTGAGCAAATTCGCAAAATCGTGCGCAATCCCGCCCGCCAATTGCCCCAAAGCGTCCATTTTTTGCGATTGGTGCAATTGATCCTGAAGACGCGCGTGCGCCTCGGCCAGACGGACACGATCGGTGATATCGCGAATCGCGCTAACCCACCCACTACGCAGCCCGGCCTCGTTACGCAATGGAACCACCGTGTGCTCGGAAGGAAACACCGACCCATCCTTACGGCGCATTGAAAATTCTGGAACATGCAAATATCCCTGCGCCTCGACCTGCTCGCTGAGCAGCCGTCGAAAGGTATCGCGGGAATCCAAGTCAGTGTGCAACATCGCAGCGGATTGGCCGATCATGTCTTCCTGCTGATAGCCGAACATGGCATTCGCTGCGGGATTGCAATCGATGATGTTACGCGTCGCGTCATCGATAATGAAAACTGCGTCGCGTAACGCCGCGAGGGTACTTTGGAGTAATCGTTGCGAATCGCGTAATTTCGCTTCGGCTCGATGGCGTTCTGTTGTATCAATGATAAAGCCATCCAAGCCAACAATTTCTCCACCTTGGAAAACCGGTTGTGCGGAAAATGTATGATAACCGATAGAACCATCAGCACACCGCCGCGAAATCTCACCAGTCGGAATCGATTCGCCCGCAAGCACGCGCGCAACCCCCTCGTTCGCAATCTCCACCTCCGATTCTGGAAGCGTAATGACGAAGTGCTTGCCAATCACATCGTCACGCGAGGAAAACTTGTGCAGCCGGAGAAATGCGTCGTTCACATCGAGGTAATGCCCCCCACAGTCGATGCAGAAGTAGCCAGCCTCCGTCGTTCGCAAAATTCGCCGAAAACGCTCTTCACTTTCGCGCAGAGCATCGACGGACTGGTCCTGTTCAAACGGCCTTACCGGCGGATCGTACGCCACTTAAACCACTCCCACATGTTCCCATACTTATTTGCATCAACCGAAGCGAGCGCGGCAAGAACTGAAGCGTCCGCGTAACAAGCCCGAACGAAATGTTATTCTAACAAGGAGGCATATTCGAGGCGAGTGATCCGAACGTCCTGTAATCACGCGCTTTTTCCAGTCATGCGTCGTGCATCAAACTAGTTTGCTGCGGTAACAGGGGCGGGAGAGGTGTTTGTTCGCCCCTTAGGACCACTATTTACGATCATAATGACTTCGATCGTAAAACGACCTAGCTCCGAATCACAGGGTAAAATGAGTACCGGCCTGTTGGTTTTCAATACCTGGTGGTTTTTGCCCGAAATCACTTTCGGCAGCGAAACCGAGATGTTCAACCCGTCCATCTTTGATTTCGCCTGACCTGCAACCATGTTCGCCAGTTCCCCAAGTGCGTCTGCAAAATCGGCGCTCTCTTCGTCGAGTTGCATACCGGCAAATTTCGAAGATATGGATCTTGCGGAACTTCGTGTAAAACAAAGCGACACGTTACCGGTAACATCGCCCGAATAACCGATAATCGCCGACACGTCCGATACCCGATCTTTAGCTCGTTCGACTGCGGGCTTGCTAACGAGTACGTCGGTCGACAACATACGTTTGAAAACGAGTTTCACTGCCGCAATAAACGGGTTGATGTATCGAACGTCCATTAATTTGTGCCCTCAAGCGCTAAAAACTAAACGCACGGCACCAGGGAATGACCCACTGCCCTGCTTCTCCACCTGATTTTATCGGCGTACAATTGCCTTGATAGCCGCCACAGCAACAGCACCGCGTCGTTTAAACCCGTCGCTGAATCACGATGGAACAAAACGGTATCTTTGAGACTGTTACTCAGACATCCGCCATTTTAACTAGACGATACACTGGAGATATTGCGAACTACCCTGAATATCGGCTTTCGTGTCGTTGCGTTTGAGTCATCAAACACAACGCAGCACTTCGCACATCGGCCCTTATTATCAAGCCGAGCAAACACTATTCCAGAAATAACAGGTCATTGATTTGACCGCTGCCCGTGTACTCGGACCAAGCAGTGGAATAATATTCGGAACCAGTTGGAAAACTGCAAAGCCAATAGAGAACATCAGGGCTCTTTCATGGCAACGCTGGATCCGGCCTTGAGTCTCAGGTTTGACTCGAACACGATGAGCTGTTCAGTTGACAGACCTGCTTCAAAAGGTGGCCTCACATTGACAGCTGCGGCTAACTCGACACTGGCGTATCATGCCGGCAATGCGGTCAAACATCTCGGTAGTGTATTGTCACCTTCGAAGAAGACGGCCACCCCATTCACACATGGAGAAACGTGAAACTGCTCTTCGCCTGCGTTTAGATGAGTGTACTATTTTGACCGATCAATTAGAACCAGACGTTTTCTACATGAAAGACCAAATTCGGGGCAATTCAGTTCCCTGCCCGAAGAGAATATTCTTCGCTTGCACGCCTGTTGAACACGTAACCGGACGGACTTTTGATTTCACCACGACACATGTGAATTACGGGCAACCGGTCATGCAATAAAACGCAACCTGCTCCGGACAACCCGACTGATTGATGGCCGCACTGCCGGTCAGTGTACCGCAAATGCACAGATCCAGATCGTGGCCCGTATCATGGCAACCGGTTACGACGATATCGCCAGACATGCCTCCGCCGCCGTTACCGTCGGTAATCTTGATCGATCCATCGTAGACAACCGCCGCAGGGGGATTGGCATCGCCAATGAGAATATCGCCGCTGGCAACACCATTATCGATTAGAGAAATGAGGATATCGCATGAACGCCCAATTCCGCCGTGGACGGCTATCAGTGAACTACTTGACATCTTGTCATGGACCGTAATGTCACCGTATGAGATGCCGCCAATGAGAATCCGCCCATAGCTCCGTAAGCCATCGTTGACCGTAACGTTCCCTGTTCCACCGAGATCACCCCCAATATCGACGTCACCGGTCATAAAACCACTGACCGCCACATAACCGTCAAGATCATCATTAAACACTAACGATCCACTGGAGTTCGAGTTCAAGGTAACACTGACATTACTGCTTTCGTCAAAGTACATGTTTCCTTTCATATTTCCGTCTACTCGGATTGCACCGGAAGAACTGCCTTCGACGCGAATATTCGCCGAACTCGTCATGTCTCCTAAGATCTCAATTGCGCCATCCAATTCGCCGTCCGTCTCAATCGTACCACTCAAATCACCCGAAATGGCAATTGTCCCATCGAATCCACCACCCGGAGCGGGAGCCGAGTTGAGAAAATGGATCGTACCCGAAACGCCTTGAGCCACATTGATTTTACCCTTGAACGGATGGAGGGCATTGCTGACGTCGTACAACTGGCCTGAAATTGAATTGACATACAAATCGCCTTCGAAATCCAAATACGAAACCGTCGAATCCAGCCAGAATGTGCCGCTAATATCACCAACTTTCCGAATCTCGCCCGTTCCACCATCGTTCAAATCGAACGTACCGGCAACGTCAGCATATAACATATCGACGATACCGGTAGAACGAACAGCCCCCGTTGTTACCGTGCAACCAAGAGGCACACCGTCGTCTAACATCAGCGTCCCCTCAATCGCCCCCATGGTCGCCCTCCCCGAATTGGCAAAACCCTTCACCCTGATCGTCGCACCAGGCTGTAAGGTTCCAGACATGTAAACGGTTCCTCCGTCAATCACATCAAAGGTTGCCGTGTCGGAATAGTTGCCAGTGATGATAAATATGGCCGCAGCCCTTGGAATCGCAATGTCACCGTTAACCATTCCCGAAATAGTGGTCGTCCCGGTAACCGATCCTCCATTTCCTCCTGAGGACTTTTGGAGGGAAATTCCACCATTGACATTACCCGTAATGTTCGCTCCGCCGAGGGACGAATAATTGACGTCGTTAGTCGGATCGAGAATGATCGACTCGACGCTCGTCGCACCCACTCCACCACTGCTGTTCATTACAGCAATAGTAAAATTGTCTGCATACGGGCATGTCAAATCACCCAGCGCCGACGGGTCCCCCGAATTCTCAGACCACACGCGCCAAGTGTCACTGCCAACACGGAAAATGACGTCAGGTCTGGCTGGA
>JANQHN010000287.1 GCA_028282665.1 Phycisphaerae bacterium
CGTTTACGACGTTGATAAAAATAAATATATCGATCTAGTGGGTACGTGGGGGCCGGCCATTGTTGGCCACGCGCATCCGAGGGTCGTCGATGCCGTCAAGAACACGGCGGAAAAGGGGCTCAGTTTCGGTGCCTGCTGTGCTGCCGAGGCGGAACTGGCCGAGTTAGTCATCGAAGCCCTTCCCGGTGTTGAGATGGTCCGGTTCGTCAACAGCGGGACAGAAGCCTGCATGAGCGCGATGCGACTGGCTCGAGCGGCGACGGGACGGAATAAGGTTATCAAATTCCTGGGCTGCTATCACGGTCACGTTGATGCCATGCTTGTCGCGGCGGGCAGCGGGGCGGCGACGTTCGGTGAGCCCGATTCAGCCGGTGTGCCTGAATCATTCGCCAACCTGACGCTGCTCGCTCCGTACAGCGATTTGCCTGCCGTTGAGAGGATCCTCGCTGAGCATGGTCAGGACGTCGCAGCGATCATGGTAGAACCCGTCGCGGGCAACATGGGCTTTGTGATGCCCGATGAAGGATTTCTTTCCGGATTGCGACAACTTTGTGACAAGCATGGGAGTTTGTTGGTTTTTGATGAAGTGATGACCGGCTTCCGCGTGGCATGGGGTGGTTACCAGAATTTATGTTGCGTGAAACCGGATTTGACCTGTATGGGCAAAGTCATCGGTGGCGGTATGCCCGTCGCCGCGTATGGCGGATCGCGCGAATTGATGTCGAATTTGAGTCCGCTCGGCCCCGCGTATCAGGCCGGCACGTTAAGCGGCAATCCCCTAGGGATGACGGCGGGCCTCGAAACCCTTCGCATCTGCCGTGAGGATGGTTTCTATGACAAATTGCAAGTACTTGGTACGCGGTTGGTTGATGGTGTGAAACAGGCAGGCCGGGATACGGGCGTTTCGGTGACCGGTGGAGCGCTGGGCGGTATGCTGGGGTTTGCATTCTCGGGCAAACCGATCAGAAATTTCGATGATGCGCAAAGCGGTAATCACAAGCTATACGCCGCGTTTTTCCGCGAGATGTTGGATCGGGGTGTGTGGCTTCCGCCGTCGGGTTACGAGGCGATGTTCGTTTCCGCAGCACACACCGAAGCAGATGTGGATGCGGTCGTCTCTGCGGCAGCGGATAGCATGAAGGCGGCGCGAGCATGACTCGTTTACGCGTTGGCACAAGAGGGAGCGATCTTGCGCTTTGGCAGACCAATTGGGTTTGCGAGCGACTCAAGGCGGCTCACCACGACCTCGAGATCGAGCAGATTATCATCAAGACACATGGCGATGCCGTCACTGACAAGAATTTCGGCCGCGATTGGCCCGTTGGGGCGTTCGTGAGTGCGTTGGAAAGCGCGTTGCTCGAGGAACGCATCGACTTTGCGGTGCATTCATTCAAAGATATGCAAACGGCTAAGACCGAGGGGTTATCCATCGCCGCAACTCCGGTTCGCGAGGTTGTGCACGATGTTCTGCTCACTCGTGAGCGGATGGCGCTCGACTCACTTCCCAAAGGAGCCCGCATCGGTACAAACAGTCCTCGGCGCGCTGCCCAGCTCCTGCAATTGGGCGAAGTGGAAATTGTACCGATTCGCGGCAATGTCCCAACACGCGTCGCGAAAATCGAACGCGAGAATCTGCACGCGGTCGTGCTGGCCGCTGCAGGGCTCAAGCGCCTCGGTATCGAGTATCCGTATCGTGTCGACCTGCCGACGAATCGCTTTGTGCCCGCACCTGCTCAAGGTGCTCTTGCGATTCAGACACGGATCGACGACCTCGCGTACGAAGTGTGTCGCGTGCTCAATGACGATGCCGTCCGTAAAGCGGTGACCGCCGAAAGAGGCGTGCTCAGTCGAATCAACGCGGGTTGTCATACGCCGGTAGGGGCGCTCGCGTCTGTGAATGGCGATTGCATTTCTCTGCATGCAAAATTGTTCACCGATGATTACAAAGCCATGGTGGAGGGGACGCTGGAAGGCGACGACCCTGCCGCTGTGGGCGATGCGCTAGCGGATCAACTCGTCGCGCGGCTCAGAGGATAATCATGGGAACGGTCTGGGTCACACGCGAAGAACCGGAAGACGGCCCGCTATCGGCGGCGCTTCGAGCGCGAGGCGTGGAAGTTATTCTGGAACCGGTTATTGAGCGGCGGCTAATGGCGAGTCCTGCATCGCTGTTGATGAATCTTGGTCCCTCCGATTGGCTTGTTTTGACGAGCCCTTTCTCAATCGACGTGGTGGCAGGTGAAGCTGCGGCCAGGGTGCCTAACGTTGCTGTGGTCGGGAATTCGTCTGCGGGAAAGGCGCGAGCCGCAGGTCTTCGGGTTGAACTTGTCGGTGAAGATGGGCATGGTGATACGCTGTTTGCGATGCTGCGTGAGCGAGTGACGTCCGGTGTGGTTTTTTATCCTCGAAGTGCGAAAGCGCAGCCGCCTGAAGCCTGGTCTGACGTGACGTTGAATTCGCCTGTCTTGTACGATTCGGTGCCGAAGTCGTTCGATCGATCTGCGGCGGATCGCGCGGACATTGCTGCTGTGGCCAGTCCATCCGCTGCCAGAGCCATCGCCGAAATCGACATTCCGACGGCAAGCATCGGACGAGCGACGACCAAGGCGATCGAATCATTTGGCAAAAAGCCGATCGTTCAACCGGATTATCCCACTTTCGAGAATTTAGCTGAGGCAATTGCGGAATACCTTCGCCGGTAATGCTGCGGTGGGTTTCGTTTTCCCCTGTGCTCCATTATACGCCGTTCGCTCGATACCACTTTGCGTAATCAAGGGCTGCGTAGGTAAAGATGATGTCCGCGCCAGCCCGTGCGATTGAGGTTAAGGTCTCGATCATGCACCGTTCTTCCTCAAGCCAGCCCAGCTTCGCCGCCGCCTTGATCATCGCGTATTCGCCGCTGACGTGATAAGCGGCGATGGGCAGGCTCGATATCGATCGCAACCGCGCGATGACGTCCAGATAGGGCAGGGCGGGTTTGACCATCATGATATCCGCTGCCTCCGCCTCATCCAATAACGCTTCAACAATCGCTTCCCGTGCATTGGCCGGATCCATCTGATACGTCGCTTTATCTTTGGGAACGTTCGGTGCGTCGACCGGAGCAGAATCGAGGGCTTCCCGGAATGGTCCGTAAAATGCCGAAGCGTACTTCGCAGTGTAACTAAGGATGGCGACATTGTGGTGATTCGCCTCGTCCAAAGCGTCACGAAGAGCTTCCACTCGACCGTCCATCATATCAGACGGCGAAACGATATCCGTACCAGCCTGCGCGTGAATCACGGCCATTTCGGCGAGCATGTTCACCGTTTCGTCGTTCAGGATTTCGCCCTTTTCACTGATCAAACCGTCATGGCCCATACTGCTGTACGGATCGAGTGCGATGTCGGTGATCAAACAGGCTTGCGGAACAGCCTCGCGCAGTCCGCGTACCGCCTCACACAGTAAGTTGTCAGGATTCACTGCCTCCTTTGCGTCGTCGGTCTTCTTTTTCGGATCGATAGCGGGGAATAGGTCGAACGACTTAACGCCCAATTCGCACGCTTTTTTTGCCAGATCGATTGCCTTGTCGACCGACAAGCGGGCATGGCCGGGCATTGCGTCGATAGGGATGGAAACGTTCGTGCCGCCGGTCAGAAACAGCGGCAGGACCAGGCGTTGCGGTGTTAGATGCGTCTCCCGCACGAGCCCTCGAATGGCAGCGGTACGCCGCAGACGGCGAGGCCTGCGGATGGGGCGAGGCAGATTCGAAGTATCCATGCTTTCGTCTCCAACGAAATAGGGCGGGGACTCTCCGTCCTATCGGACATCATTTTTGTGATTTGCAACGCTCCGCGACGATAAGCGCTACTTTCTTCGACAGCTTAATGCAATCGTTGATCGACACGCCTTCGAGATAATTCCCCGTCAAATGGAGGCCTTTAAGTTGTTTGACGCCATCGTAGATTTTCTCGACCTTGTGGATATGATCCAGATAATACTGGGGAATCGCATCGGGGTAAGGGCATACGTCAACCAAAACGGGCTCGCCCTTTGCACCCAACAAATCGTACAGCGACTTTCTTGCGGTTTCGATCAATTCTTCATCATCTCTTTCGATGACGTCTGGAGTACGGGTTCCTCCGAAGAAAACTCTGAGTAACTGATACTCGCTCGGCGCGTGATGAGGGAAGGCGCTGTTCGCAAACAAGGTTCCCATTAGCGGAAATTCGCTTTCAATCTGTGGGACGAGAAAGCCGAATCCATCGAGCGGGTGAGCAACATCTTCTTTTTTGAACGCCAGATTCAAGACGGTGAGCGATGCGCTTTCGATGGTTCGCATCGTTGAACTTGCTTGCACTAAGTGCGGCTCAAGCAGATTGGCTGCTGCCTGGACGGGGGTAGCAAGAATCAGCTCGTCGCATGCGAACGTTGCCGGACCATCACCGCCGATGGCGCGCAGCATGTATACATTGCGATCGCGCTGAATCGCTTCCACTTTCGTATTCGTTCGTACATTCGGGCCTATTTCCTCCGCAATCGCATCGCACAGCCCACCCAGGCCGCGATCGATACTAACCAGACCTTTCCACTGGCGACGTTTCTTCGGGTTGCGGCTTCTTGTCATTATTGATGGAACACGTCGAACCGTTCTTCCCATCGGACTGAACGACTTCGTGTCGAAATCTCGAAGAACCGGGAAGCATGCATAGGCGCTGAGTTTGCGAATGTCGCCAGCAAGAATTCCGGCGATGGCGGCACTGACAATGGCGTCCGCAACTTCTTGTCCGAATCGCCGCGCGGCGAATTCCTCGATCGTGGTTTCTTCTTTTTTTCCGCGTGCGCTAAAAAACAATCCGCGTACCGCGCGAAGCCGCGCTTTGAAACTGACCAGTGGTGAGCAGAGAAACTTGATGGGGCCCGTGGGGACGGCGTTTAGCTTTCCGTGCCGATAGATGTATCGATTCCTGGCTCGGCTGCTTGCCGTGACAACCTTTACCCGATCCGCAAGTCCGGTCAGGAGTTCTTCGAAGGCCGGGTCGCGCACCATCACATTGAACGGACCTTTTTCGAGCAGGAAGCCATCGCGGTGTTCCGTATCAATCGAACCGCCGACCTTGTCGCGGGATTCAATGAGTGCGACGTTTACGCCCGTTCGCTTGAGGTGCCATGCGGCTGTCAACCCTGCAATGCCCGCACCGACAACGATTGCGTCGAATCGTTCCCTCGGTTGGTTCATCTCGTCTGCACTTGTGTTCCGGCTGTGCGTAGCCGTATTCTCTTGCATGTTTCAACCACCCTGCATCCGTTCTCGAACGGCGTTTCTTTAAGTAATCCGTGGTTTAGGTTGAGTATGTGCCCTTCGTGCCTGCCGGCACGAACGCACGCTTCCACGGCGGCATCAATCCGTTCGAAACCACCGGTCACCAGCATCTGGTTGTCGATGTTGCCCTGCAGCGCTACTCGTTTACCGACTCGGCGTTTCGCGTCTGCGATGTCCACGCAACTTCCCACACTCAATACATCAGCGCCTGTTTCTGCCATTAACTCGACGAACGGTTGTTCTTTGACAAACAAAATCGTGGGTACTTTTGCCGCGAGTTTCTCGAAGACCATCGTATGGTAAGGATGAGCGAACGTTGTGTACTCTTCCTTCGTTAGCAAGTCGCCCACCGACTCGAAGAGTTGTATTGCGTCCGCTCCCGACTCAATTTGATAAGCGAGATACTGCGCGGTTATCTCCGCCAGTTTGGTCAACAGGTCGTGCATCAGCTTGGGATCATCCGCCATAAGCTGCCGCGAATGCTGTGGGTCGCGGCCGGGACTCTTGCCTTCGATCATAAAGAACGCGAGCGTTACCGGCGCGCCCGCAAAACCAAGAAGCGGTAGGTCCCCGTCCAGCTCGTTACGTACCAAGTTCAGTTCTTTCTGGATAAAAGGGAGCTTCTCGGTCGGGTCATACGGGGTGAGCTTAGCTACATCGTTGGCGGTGCGGATCGGGTCAGCCAGTATCGGCCCGGGTCTGAAGACGAAAGGGGTTCCCATAGGAGTTAACGGCGTGAGAATGTCCTGATAGTAGATAATCGCATCCACACCAAAACGTTTCGGGAGCAGCGAAATTTCCGCAGCGAGGTCCGGGGTCGAGAAAGCGATTTCCAGCGGAAGATTCGCTCGGTCGCGCACCGCGCAGTATTCTGGATCGAACCGCCCGGCTTGACGCATCATCCACACGGGCGTTCGCTCGGTTCGTTCACGCCGGGCTGCACGGAGCAAAAGATCGTTTTTAAGGGGTTTGCTCAAGCGTCGTTCCTTGCGGTTAGGCGTTAGTGGAGAAGTATTGGCGGTCGCCGACACGATAGGCGTCCGGGGCGAGGTAGGCGTCAAACACGGCCCCGATTGTTCGAATGAGTACGCGTCCCAGCGGCAAGGTGGTGATGATCGTGCCGTCGTCTTTCAACTCGACCAGACCGTCCGCCGCGAGTTCATTTATGATTCCGATTTCTCTTTCGAAGTAATCCGCGAACGTAATGCCGAAGTCCGCCTCGATCTTACCTGGCACCACCCGCCCCTGGCAGTACAAGTCGGAGAGTACTTTCTGCCGAATCACATCATCCTCGGTGAAACGCTTACCGCGATAAATCGGATAACCGCCATTTTGCAGTCGGGCGTTGTACTCTTTGAGTTCGCGGACGTTCTGCAAAAAACCGAGTCGCGAAAGGTGACTGATGCTCGACGCGCCGATGCCGATCAGATCAAGCCCGCCGCCCGTGGTCATACCTTGAAAATTCCGCTGCAAAGTGCCATCGCGGTATGCCTTTGCGAGCGGTTCGTTGGGTTTTGCGAAATGATCCAATCCGATGAATGCGTATCCACCGGCCGTGAACAGATTGATACCGCGCAAGAACATCTCGAGCTTCGTTTCACTGTCCGGCAAGGCGTTGTAGTCCAATCCTCGTTGGACCGCAATCTTGTCCGGGATTTGTGCAAATTGATAGTACGCAATGCGGTCGGGCGATAGTTTCAGCGTGTCCTCGATGGTACGCTCGATGGTCGCGATTGTCTGTCGAGGCAACCCGTAGATCAGGTCGAAGTTGATGCTGGCGAAACCTAGCTCGCGAACGCGCTTTACCATCGTGTCGATCATCTCGAACGGCTGAATGCGTCCGACGTGTCTTTGTACGCCTTCGTCAAAGTCTTGAATACCCAGCGATACACGGTTAAAACCAAGCTCCCGCAAAGTAACCAGCATTTCTTTACCGGTGACGCGCGGATCAAGTTCGATGGCGATTTCGGCGTCGTCTGCGATTTCAAAGTGCTTTTCGATAGCCTCATGGATTCGGCGGAGCCGACCACAAGACAGGAATGTTGGTGTTCCACCACCCCAGTGAATTTGCTTGATTCGGCGAGCTTTGCCCAAGGATTGACTTACACCCTCCAACTCAGCCAGTACCGACGTGA
>JANQHN010000323.1 GCA_028282665.1 Phycisphaerae bacterium
AAATGGACCCGCGGATTGCCAATACAGAATGCATCCACGATGTTCATCAATGAATGCTTGCGCTTGTCTAGCCTGTGTCGAGATCGCTTCCCCTAAGTCGTATTCAAACACCGTGTGCACTGCGTCAAGGGCTTGCTCTGGTTCGCTTACGCTTAAACGCTTCGCCACCGAAAGAGTGGCTGTTGCGGCCTCAATGGCGACCGCTTCGTCTGGAATGCACGAAAGAGCGAGATGCATGGCTTCGATGTGCGCTACGTCCCCCAAGGCTGCAAGCACTAGTTTGCGTTCTTCCGGCCTGTGAACCAAGGTCATTGCAGCTTGAAGCGTTTCGAAAGCGCGCTGTGGATCTTCCTGCGCGAGCTGCCGTGCAAGTCGCGTCACACCCCGTGCGGCCAATATGCGATGCAGCGGTTTTTCGGAAGAGGCCGCTAGGTCGAGCAATTCATCGATGACTGATGGTTCGTTCCACTCCGAAAGTGCTCGAACTGCCATCTCACGAACAGAATCATTTTTATCGGACAGGCCTGTCATGATTGTTTCAAATGCACGTGGTCCCTGAAGCTGCCCCAGCAGACGCAACATGGAAATGCGAATCGGTCCACGCTTGGTGCGATAGATGTTGATTAACTGCTCGACGGCTTCCTTGGGATCGTCAAGCCGATTGAACACGCGAATAGCGGCATCTTCGCCAGCTTCGCGAATCTCCTCATATTCCTCTGTGATGAGGTGCGCGATCAATGCATAGAACGATTCGCCCTTCAGAACGAGTCCGGCGGCCTCGTACGCGGCGCGACGTACATTGGATGCGCTGTCGGACAGCGCCTGAAGAATGTATGGTTCCGATCCGTTGACGTTTCGACGACCGATAGCGCGGACGATCACTGTCCGTTGATTGGAATCGGATACGTCAGCCAACGCGGTGCGGAGTGTTTCGTCAACGTTCAATCCAGGAAGGCTTTCGAGGGCTGCATAAGCAACTTTACGTACCTCGCCGCGAGATTCTGCGGCCACTTGAGTCAGCAAAAGAACGTCGTTGGCGTTTCCAGTTTGTCTGGTGAGACGAAGAGCCGCGACTTGAATCTCGGTATCATTCGAAAGGACAGCTTGGCGCACCAAAGATTGTGCCGCAGTGATGTCCTTGGCCGCAAGGGCATCAAGCAGGATGATCAACGTCCGCCGTGACTTCTCTTGATGAAACTCGTGTTGTTTCGAATTGTGAGCGCTGTTAAGCAACGCGGCATCGACGTTCGCTGTTTCCAGAAATGCATCGCCAATCTCCACCAGCAATGTGGTTGCTGCGGGATGGTTGGTCGAAGCGGTAAAACGCACGGCCTCGTCACTTAGAAACTCATCATGTTCACCTCGGATGACCGAGGCGAGCAGGGGTAAAGCATCTGCGCCGGCGGCTTGCGCATAACCTCGAAGTGCGGCCGTACGCAGACGGACCGGGACGTCTGCCGTGTACACGGTCTCAAAAATCGATGCCGCTTCATCGCGCATGCCGTTTGCGAGTTGCTTATCAGCGACGCGCAGCAACGCTTCACCGGCCTTTAACATCTTGAACGCATCGTCGGAACGAAAAGCCCTAAGCAGGGCATTTATGACCAGTGGACTGCGCATTCGTGAAAGAGCAGCTATTGCGGCAGCCGTCACTTCGTGATCCTGCGAGTCAATCAGTGATCGGACGAAAGCGACCCCTTTCGATGACTGCCGGTCAGCTAAGGCATTCAAATACGCGATTTGGCGGGATGCGTCGCGCTCGCGATAGAGGGCTTGTCGCAGCACTGCGCCAGCGTGATCGGTCGGAATATTTACTAACGCTCGACGTGCGGTTTCCGCAACATGCTCATCGGCATCGCGCAGTAATCGCGCCAGACCGTCAATCGATTCCTCTTCGCTTGCACGTTCCAGTTGCCTCGTAAGCCAAACACGCCCCGGCGATTCTTTTCGCTCATTAACAAAACGCAACATGACATCGCAAAGCATCCGCCGTTCTCTATCAGCGCCGGGCCTGCTGGCATGGAAACAAATCCGCTCCCAGGTTTGCTGGGCTTTTTCGCGCTCCTCGATTCTCTCCTGGTTCATGCCCGCCCAGAGTTCGCTAAGAACCCGTGCGTAAGTATTTCTCAAATCCGTTTCGTGCTGGATGGGCATTTCGGCTTCGCCAGAGAGCTGTCTTTGCAAATCTGCCAGTGAAACGTTGGTCTTCGGTATACAAGCGATCGCGCACATGCCCAGCGGCAAAGTCGTGCCAAGCAACATCGAGGGCTTCAGCAACAACGCAATTGTTCGTGATTTTCGTCTTCGCATCGTTTTCTCCTTCATCACGAATTCGGTCCTCGTCGTCAAACGTACAGCCGCCACGGTGCACGCTTCGGTCGATCGATCCAGCGGGCAGCGTTGGGGTCATCGATGATCGTGCGTCGCTTGGGATCCCATTTGATCGATCGATTCAACCAATACGCGATGTTGCCCAGGTGGCAGACGGTGGCCGAACTCGCGCCAATTTCCACATCGCAAATGGGCCTGCTCCGTGTTCGGATGCAATTGAACCAATCCTGCTGCTGACCAGGACTTTCATAGAGGTGAATATCGTTGGGACCGATTCTTTGGTTTTTGAGTTGGTCAGGCCAAGTCTGGAGATGACCTCGATTGACTTCCACTTTTCCGTCCGTACCGGTGAACAGTACGCCATTCGCGCCGCCGCGCACCATTTCCACTCCGTCGTCATAGACGAAACGGAGATTCTCGCGTGCTTTGCCGCTAGGTGGATGGATTTCGATCGGTCCGCTCCCGTCCCGCCCCATGCCCCATTGCGCGATGTCGAAATGATGCGCGCCCCAGTCCGTGGTCATACCACCCGAATAGTCACGGATCATACGCCACCCTCCGCTGTAATTGCCGCTGCTCCGCTCGTTGCTATAAGGCTGCCACGGAGCGGGACCGAGCCAGCGCTGCCAATCGAAGCCCGCTGGAATCGGTTCCTCTGGCAAGTATGCCTCTTTGGAAGGTTCGCCGATGCTCACGTTGATCCTTAACAATTTTCCAATACACCCGTTGCGAACCAGCTCGCACGCGAATCGGAAGTTGTCCGAGCTACGCTGCTGGCTGCCCGTTTGGAAAACCGTTCCATAACGGCGGGCTGCGCGGACCATTTCCCACGCTTCGTGAATGGTTAGTGAGAGAGGTTTTTCACAATACACGTCTTTGCCAGCGCGACAGGCGGCGATGGCAATGATAGCGTGCCAATGATCTGGGACGGCAATGCAGACTGCGTCAATGTCGTCTCGTGCGAGCAGGTCTTCGAAATCGTTGTAAGTGTGACAGCCGGCAGCAAAACCGCTACTAGATGCCGTGTAACGTTCATCGACTTGAGATTTGGCTGATTCGCGCTTCTCGCCGTTGACATCACAAATGGCGATGATTTGGGCTTCGCTGTGGTTGAGGAAGTAGTTCAGGTGAGCCCCGCCCATGTTGCCCACTCCGATCATGCCTAATGCTATGCGATTGCCCGGAGCAGCCCGCGAGCCTTTGCCCAAGGCGGAGTCGGGTACAAAATATGGAAAAGCCAGTGCAGCGGCACTGGCTTTCAACACAGAACGACGGGTAACGGTTCGATGGTTCGACATGCGCTCATCGCTCCCTTTCAGGTGTTCACCAAGCAGTCCTGTTTGTCGTAGACATGACTTCCGCAAAGACTAACATGCCCGAGCGATCTGCAAAACACCAATGAGCCATTTCTTGCGATGCAGTGGTTGGGTTGTTACTTTTCGGAAAGTCAGTCGTGGTGTTAAGTTCCTATCCGGTGAATCGTACAGGAGATGCAGCATGGCGAATCCACGAAAGCTCAAAATGGGAATGGTCGGCGGCGGACGGGACGCGTTTATTGGTGCGGTTCATCGTACAGCCGCGTGCCTGGATGGGGACGTGGAATTCGTTGCCGGCGCATTATCCTCCACGCCAGGCAAGGCCATCGCTTCGGGGAAGGATTTGGGGCTGGATGACGCGCGCAATTATACTACGTATGAAACCATGATCGACGGAGAAAGCAAACTACCCGAAGGTGAAAGAGTAGACTTCGTCAGTATCGTGACTCCTAACCACATGCATTTTCCTGTTGCGAGGGCGATGCTTAATGCGGGGATCAACGTCGTCTGTGACAAACCGTTGGTGCATACGGTCGCGGAAGCGAACGAGTTGATTGAGCTTTCGAAGAAGTGTGACGCTGTCTTCGCTGTGACGTACAACTACTCCGGCTATCCGATGGTCAAGCAAGCGCGTCATGTGGCGCGAAGCGGACAGTTGGGCGAGATTCGCAAAATCATCGTCGAGTACAACCAAGGCTGGCTTGCTGAACGCCTCGAAAAAACAGGGCAAAAGCAGGCGGACTGGCGAACCGACCCTGCGCGGAGTGGCATCGGCGGGGCGATTGGCGATATCGGTTCGCACGCTGAGCAGCTCGCTGCCTACATTACAGGCCTAAGAATGGAAAGCCTTTGTGCCGACCTGACCACTTTTGTGCCGGAACGCCAACTCGATGATGACGCGAACCTGCTGCTGCGTTTCGAGGGTGGGGCGAAGGGGCTGTTGTGCGCGTCGCAAGTTTGCGTGGGGAAGGAAAACGATTTGCGGATTCGCGTTTGGGGAACGAAAGGAGGACTCGAATGGCATCAGGAGGAGCCGAACAGTCTAAGTTTTACACCGCTTGGCGAACCTGAACAGACTTTCCGACGCGGCAATAACAACTTGTGCGAAGAAGCTAAAAAAAACACACGTATCCCACCCGGTCATCCGGAAGCATTCATAGAGGCTTTCGCCAATGTCTACAATGCTGCATGCAGCGCCATGCGCGACGGCGCCGGATTCGACAGTGGCGATAAATATGACTACCCTGACCTCTGCGCCGGCGCACAAGGTGTTCGCTTCATTGAGAAGACAGTCGAAAATAGCCAGTCGGAGATAAAGTGGACGAAACTATAGGAATCCTCGGCTACGTCTTCAAGTAAGGGACTAAGTCTGATGAATCCCCGCTCTTGCTCGTTTGAGTTTTTTCCAAAAAGCTTTGTGAAGAAAGCTGTTTTCATCCAACGTGCAAAGTTGCTCAAACATCGTTGTGGTGACAGTAACAGCAAGTATTTCAGGAGGCAGATGTTGCCGCATGGCGGCATCCATGGCTCCGATGATTGCCAGTGGAGCTTTCAGGTTGTCGAAAGACGCTGACAATTGCGAACACCCCGAACCAAATCGGGCAATCACCGGAAATCCATTGACCAATGAGTTGTCATATCCAGCTCCAGTTATCAACAGGCTTAATTGATCGGGATTTACATAAAATGTAATTGTTTTGAGGTATTCATACTGTTCTTCTTTTAACGGACCAACGACTACGTATTGATTTTCTTTTAGATAGGGTTTTTGATTGTCCAACCATTGCTCGATAAGTTCGGATGAGGCTTTAAGGCCTTCTTTCTTTGCAAGAAAAGCGACGAATTTGTCGCGAGGGATTGACTCGACGCCGCATAACCAATAGCCGGACCCCATACAAGTAAAACTCTCTTCAGAGAGAATCACGCTGCGCCCTTGCAACCAGTCATCATAGGCGGAAAAGAAGCAGCCCTTGGCTTCCACGAAGGGCGCGAAAGGGGCTATGTCGGGAGTATCGTAAAAGCCGATAAGAGGCGTTGTAATGCCGGTGGCTTGCAATAGTTTATTTGCATCGGGCTGCATCTGCACTCCTCCTCATGCAATTAGGATTTTCTATAGTCGATTAATCAATGATTTTATTGTTTGGGTCGCCGATTCCAGTTCCGTTGTTTGGAATTCTTTTGCTATCCGGTTGACCCATTGGGTGTGCCGTTGCGTGATTTGGTCGAGCACGTTACGTCCCTCAGGCGTGAGAACGACAAGCGGTGCACGCTTGCTATTGGGATTTTCCTGCAATTCAATGAAGCCTTTGTGTTTTAAGGCGTTGACAGACCGCCGAACACCTTGTCGGGTTAACCCCATTTTTCTGGCGATATGCGACATAGGCTGTGATTCATTATCGATTGCACCAAGCACTTTCCACAAAGCGCTTGATAAACCCAATGGTTTAGTCAGGCGATCACCGGCAGCAACCAGTTGTCCATGAAGTTGAAAAGTGGCCAACATTAGTTGTGTAAGCTGTACTCCTGTACATTCCAGTGCTAGTGCCTGCCCTGTTTTCATGGCAACATGTTACCATGTTGACAACTTGTTGTCAATCGTGAGGCAGCAAAAAATAATCTGAGCCATTGTGCTCACCGCAAAGAACATGTGGATCAGAAAGAGCTCGACACTATAGATTTACTTAATAAATTGAAAATGCATTTTCGGGGTGATGCTGTGGCTTCCTTCCTCCAATTTTCGACTGTTGGCGACTCTTCTCGATATCAAGCTAGTGGTGCTTCAATGGAGCGAAATGTTTGAGAGAGGCAAGGGGTGCTTTACGTTGTTCCAGTTTGTGAAGGCAGTAAGATCAGCTTGCGAATTTTAATTCTATTGATTCAGCACATGCTTGATGCGATTACCGTGGACTTGCGCAAACCACGGATCAAGATACGGTAGGGACTCGAGAATAATGCGCTTTGGTAGAGAAAAGAAATCCCACGTATGTAGCCCCCGGCAGTTCTTCGACCCGCACTTGCATTCCCATGTGTCGCCATTGACAGCTGAGAGCTCGTAGTCAATTGTAATTTCCTTATCGGCAGGAATGGTGTGTTTCGAAATGATGTAATATTGTTGATCGGCTGAATACAGAAACGCGTTTGATCCGCAAGAATGATTAAAGTAACAAATGGGTTCCGCTACTAGAAACACTCTTCCGTCAGGTAAGTACATCTGATGGTCATAGCTTTCTCCTTCATGCAATGGTTGGTCCGGAGTCACTTCGCGAGCGTAATCGACTTTTGCGATAACCTCGTATGCAGCGATTTTCTGCGAAGCGTAAATACCAAGGCCTTTTTGTCCGGTTTGCTTCACGATGTATTTCATCAGACTGTCTTTGTTTTTGAATTCTGCGGTTTCATTTACTGGTCACAAGCACGCTCGGTTGCAATAAGGCAATCACTTTGGAAAGAAACGGAAGTTCAGATAATGAGATCTTGCGCTAATTGTTTTACACCGCGACAGCACTTTTGACGTTCGCGAGCGCCTGCTCGATGTCCGCGATCAAATCCGCTTCTTCCTCCAAGCCTATCGAAAGACGAATCAGTGTCGCCGGGATGCCGGCCTTCTTCATTTCTTCCTCGCCCATGGCGGAGTGGGTAGTGCTGGCGGGATGGGTAACGATTGTCTTCGCCGTACCCAGGTGCGTAGCGTGGATCATTAGGTCCAGGCTATCGATGATTGTGGTCGCGTCGTCGTACGTGCCTTTGATAATGAACGACATCAGCGAGCTGAATCCTTTCATCTGCTTGTTGCCGATTGCGTGGTACGGGTTCGAGGATAGGCCGGGATAGTTTACGGATTCGACCAGCGGGTGTTTCTCAAGGAATTCGGCAATAGCGAGTGCGTTCGAGCAATGTTTCGCCATACGCAATGACAGAGTTTCCAGACCCAAGAGGTTGAGCCAAGCGTTGAACGGCGCCATCGCGGGCCCCAGGTATCGCATACAACCCTGGCGAATACCTTCGATGACTTCCTCCGTGCCGCAGATAATGCCGCCCAAGCTCGATGCGTTGCCGCAAATGAACTTTGTCGTGGAATGGACGACTGTGTCCGCGCCCAGCGAGATCGGTTGCTGGAGGGCGGGTGTAGTGATGGTGTTGTCGGCAATCAATGGCAAGCCGTGTTCTTTCGCCAGCGCCGAGAGTGCTGCGATGTCACCGATGAACAATCCTGGATTGCTCGGACTCTCGACGAAGAGGAACTTCGTCTTGGGAGTGATTGCGGCCTTCCATTCATCCAACGATTCGGGTTCAGTAACCCAATTAACCTTGATACCCATTTTGCGGAAGCCTTCGCCGAACAGGCCGAACGTTCCGCCGTACACGCGGTTCGACGAAACGAACTCATCCCCCTCATCGCAAAGCTGATGAGCGAGCATCATGATGGCGGACATACCCGAGCCGGTTGCGATCGCGCTCTGCGCGCCTTCCAGGGCGGCCATTCGCTTTTCGAATACTTGAACGGTCGGGTTGTCCCATCGGCCGTATGTGTAACCGGGTTTTTCCCCACGAAAGATCTCGGCCGCTTCCTTCGCATCGGCGTAGGGGAAAGCGACGGATTGGTAGATTGGCGTGGACATCGAGTCGGGCTCGAAGCCTTCATGACCTGCGTGGATGGAAAGTGTATCAAATCCTCGGTCTTTCATCGGGCGGCTCCTGTGATGTAGACAGCGCGGCTGTTTGTTTGTGTTGGCGAATGGACCCGAATAACGACTATAGAGTGAAAAACTCGAAAGCTCAACTACTGGGGCTGCAAAGAACGAGAGGGGCTGGCAAATCGACGAGTCGACAGCTATAGCAGTTTCAATTCAAACGTAGCATTCAATGTCGATTTTCCGGCAATACAAAACACGGTGCTGGACGCTACGCCTGGCTAGAGCTTGCTCTAGTGGGGAGGAATTTGAAAGTAATCAATTGCCAATCAAGTACACAAAAACAATGGAGGGGTGGTTCGCAAAGCGAGCCACCCCTCGGAATGGTTAAGAAAATCAAACTTTCAAGGTACTTACGGACAAGGGCCAAAATTATTTTTCACTGCTCCAACATCGCCGGGACCGACGGCGCCGTTACTGTCGAAATCAAGGGCAGCGCATTCGGGCAAATTGATGTCACAGCCAAAGCTGTTCTTTACAACACCGACATCACCCGGACCAACCGCGCCGTTGTTGTCGAGATCGAACGGACAAGGCACGATGCCAGAGATGCGATAGCTGAGCGCGCTGACGTTTACGCCCAAGTCGCCCTTAAAATTGAGTGCGCCAGTGATGCGGTCGACGTCATACATTTCGCCACCTTGCGAAAGAAGCAGCGTCGTTCCATCTTCGCTGAAATCCATACCGCCGATAGCACCCAGGCTCTCACCACTGAAGCCGATCAGTTCGACGCTTCCGTCGACCGAACTGATCTTGTAGAGCCCTTCAGTGTCAGCGTCGTAGCCAAAAAGCTGGCCGGTGCCAGGTTCCATGGCAAGACCGATGATCTGCGACAAGCCGGTTTCGCCGACCTCGGTAAACGTAACCGCACCATTGAGGTTTTCGAATTTGTAAAGTGAATCACCACCGATGGCGTCATCATCCTGGATGGTGACGTAAAACGTAGAGCCGTCGTTGGACAGGGCGGCATCGCCATCGCCTGAATCGCTAAACGGCAGTTCGAACAGTTGAGTGTTGACGCCGTTGTCCCAGTACCACAGGCCGCGGTCTCCGGGATCGTTTAACGTGTCAGTCGAAACCAGATAATAGAACGAGTTGGGCGAATCGCAGTCCATGCCGCGATTGAAATTGCCATCTACGTTCCCGACGAAGACAGGTGCCAAGACATTCAGATCAAAGGCATCAATGGTATCGGGAGCACCCACGGTGCTGATCACGAGCCAGTCCTCCGCTGCCATGGCGGCGGGTGACAGGCACAAACCAAGCAATACTGCAAAAACACTCATCCTGCGCATAGCTCTCCTCCTTCAATGATTTCAATGCGAACTGAAAGACGGGCGATTCTTACATACGTGACGCGAGAAGGCGCCACGCGATACTGATTGGATTTTAGTTTAACAAGTTGAGTTTGCAGATGAAACGGCGCCGTTTAACAAAACTTACAGAACGGATGGTTTTGGGATGGCCGGTAGCGTTCGAATGAGCGATCGAACAGAACATGGTCAACGACCACAAATGGTTACGCAAGTTCCGCGCTGCGTGCTTGAAAGCAGTATACTGCCAAGCGCCCAGCTTTCCTATTTCGTGCAAAATGGCGTGTTGAAATCTGCAAACGGTTGATCAATTATCGGTTTTTTCGCGTGAACCCTTGTAGAGTTCGTACTTGAGCAGCCTGCATTCTATTTTGGCGTTGAAGAATTCCATGCGTCGACTCGCTCGTAGTCCTACTTTTTTGGCGAGTTCGCGGTTCCCGGTGAAAATGTAACCCGTGCAGCCTGGACATTTTTGTTTGAAGAAGTCGCCGATGCGTCCGTACGTCTCTGCGAGTTTCTGCACTTCACCCAGGCGTTCGCCATATTCCGGGTTGATGACGATTATGCCTGGAGCATCGGGAAGGGGCGTGTCAACAAAATCGCAAACACCAAACTGGATAAGGTGTTCTACTCCCGCAGTTTGCGCGTTCTTCTTCGCGGCCCATATGGCATTGTCATCGATGTCCGTTGCAACGATAGGCGGCGGAGTTGCTTTGTTCTTCTGGGCGTTGGCATCCCTGCGGATCTGTTCCCAGGCTGAGGTGTCGAAGAAATTTTGATGCAGGAAACCGAAATTCGTTCGCAACAAGCCCGGCGCCCGGCCGGTTGCGATTAAGGCTGCTTCAATCGCCAGCGTGCCACTTCCACACATCGGATTTACGAAAGGTTGGGTGCCATCATACCCCGTCGCCATCACTACGCCTGCTGCCAGTGTTTCACGCATTGGGGCTTTGTGAGGGATCTTGCGATAGCCGCGATCCGCGAGCTTCCGCCCAGACATATTGAAGAAGAGCGATGCATTTTTTTTGTGCCAATACAGATGCACCACGAAATGTTCGCGCTGAGGACCAGCGTTGGGTCGTTTGCCTTTGGCGTCCATAACGCGATCCACAATCGCGTCTTTCACTTTTAGGCTGGCGAATCGCCAATCTCGGATGGTCGGTGTGTTTACGCTGGAGACCACACTGAGGTACTCCTCAGGTGAAATCATTTCCTCCCACGGGATAACCTTTGTCTTTGCATACAACTCTTCCGGGTCATCGCACGAGAAGTTTTCGAGCAGCATGAGGACGTTCTGTGCGGTGTGGAGATGCAAGTTCAGTCGCATCGCTTCATCAGGTGTGCAGACGAATTCCAAGCCTGTCGGTCTGGTGGAATCGGGGGTGTGTCCGAGTGCTTCAACCTCATCCGTCAAATAAGGGAGCAGGCCCGATTCGCAGGTGACGCGGATTGTTCGCTTCTGATTGCGCTTCATCCGTGGAAACATAATGGCTGTTGTCATCAAGGGAAAGAGAATAGCTAACAATCGTGAAACTTTGAATTTAAACTCGCAGTAGGGTAGGCATTGGACCCGTACTATCATCACCGTACAATCATTGGGCGCGATGATTGACTATCTATAGGTCATGGCAGAAGCAATCTATGCAGCAAAGGGCAAGCAGCGAGAAGTTTCTGTTTCCGAGTGAATCGAACGATGGTGTGGCTCAGTCGGCGACCAAGTGCGTGAGATCCTTGGTCAATTTCGTTGGTGGGTGCTAACGACTTAACGGTGCTCGTTCAATGTGCCGTACGCGGGTTCGAATGGCGAACAAATCCCATAAAGATCGAGGGATTTCCGCGAGTGGGCTTACCTTGGTGTCCGGGGCATTGCTCCAATGAACGCCGATTTCCTCGATACGAAAACCCAGTCGATCCGCGACGGCCAGCATTTCACAATCGATGAGCCAACCGTCTATCGCAAGATGTGGCAAGATCGCTTTCGCCGCCTCGATGCGAAAGAGTTTGAATCCACATTGTGTGTCCTTAATCTGTGGTAGGAGCAGATGCGCCCTGATCCAGCGGAATCGATTGGCCAATCTGCGACGCATCTTCGGCTGAGGCGGGTTGAGCACCGCACCGGGGACGTCGCGGGATCCGATCGCTACATCAACACCTTTTTTAATTGCCGACAGGAGCTTATCCAGTTCGGTGATCGGCGTGGAAAGATCGGCGTCGGTCATCAATATCAGTTTGGTGCTCGCCCGCTGCAGCCCTTCTCGCAATGCGAACCCTTTCCCGTGATTCTGGGGAAAGTCAAGCAATAAGAGCGTGGAAGCCTGAAGTTGGGTCGCCTGAACCTCATGCGGTGTGCCGTCGGTGCTGCCGTCATCGACAACGATAATTTCAGTGTTGACGAATCGTGGCTCGCAGTATTCATCAATCCGTCTGAGTGTGTCTGCGATTCGATGTGCTTCGTTGTATGCTGGGACGACAATTGTGATCGACTTTTCAACAGGCGATGATTCCTGCAGGGAACTATTCGCATTGGTCGACGATTGCATCGTTTGGTAGGCAGAACTGTTCAAAGAAGGCCTCCTGACCATTTGCAGCACTAACTTATTTTCCGCCTGCAAAACATTCCATCGATTCATTATCCTGTGAAATGACCGCGTTTCCAACATATAGCAGAAGCCGGTTTGACACTCCGCTTTACGACTGGCTACAGTGTGGCATAAGTACGCTTCGGCGACGTTGTTGTGAGGCTTGGTTACGCGAAGCGGCATTTCGTTATTCTGCAATCTTGAGGTGCGATATGGGCGATGCGACGCGACAAGCGGAAAAAGGTGAGTTTACGAGGCGGGAATTTGTCCAGGCGGCAGCGACGACCGGAGCCGGCGTAGTGCTTGGAGGATCTTCCTTAGCCCAGACACCACTTGTCGACCTGCCCGTCCCATCCGAACCCGAGGAAAAGGTTGAAGAATTCGCTGTCGGTATCATCGGTTCGGGTAGTCAGGGAAGGAATTTACTTCTCCAATGCCTCAAAATCCCGGGAATTCGGTTCATCGCCGTTTGCGACATTTGGCCGTATCACCAGAAATACGCTGCGAATATCCTCAAGAAGTACGATCAGCCGGTTAACGTCTATGAAGATTACCGAGAAATGCTCGCCAAAGAGAGCAGCCTCGATGCAGTGATCATCGCTACGCCGGACTGGATGCACGCCGAACAAACCGTTGATTGTTTGAAAACGGGTGTGCACGTTTATTGCGAGAAGGAGATGGCGAACAACCTCGATGGTGCCAAGCGTATGGTGCTTGCAGCCCGTGAAACTGGAAAGCTTCTTCAAATCGGGCATCAGCGGCGTAGCAATCCGCGTTACTGGCATGCTCTTAAGCTCATTAAAAAAGACAAAGTGCTCGGCCAAATCTGCCACGTATTCGGCCAATGGAACCGTGCGCAGCTCTACGAGTTCGGTTGGCCTAAGGGCAAGGACCTGTCGACAGACGCACTTAAGCGGTACGGTTATGACACAATGGATCGCTTTCGCAATTGGCGATGGTATCGCAAGTATTCGGGCGGCGCGATGGCGGATCTCGGTTCGCACCAGGTGGATGTATTCAATTGGTTCCTCGAGGCTAATCCGTCGACGGTTCAGGCGAGCGGTGGGTTGGACTTCTACCAGAAGGAAGGCCGCGAGTGGTACGACAATGTGATGAGCATTTATGAATACAAGACCGTGGACGGACCGGTGCGTGGATTCTATCAGGTACTCAACACAACAAGCCACGGAGGATTCTTTGAGACGTTCATGGGTCGTGAGGGTTCGATGGTGATTTCTGAAGACCCGCGCAAAGGATTTCTCTTCCGCGAAATGACTGCGAAACGACGCGAATGGGAGGACGAGGCGGAGAAGGTGACGACAATGGGGAAAGATGCCATCGAACTCAAGATCGGCGAGACGCTCGCTCCCGATGGCTCGAAAGATCCCAAAGGACAGGCATTGCTTGAGATGAGCAAAAAGCCAGCCCATCTTTTGCATCTGGAGAATTTTTTCAACGCGATTCGCAGTGGTACACCGTTAACTTGCCCCGCCGAATTGGCATACGAAACGGCCGTCTCGGTGCTGAAGGCGAACGACGCGGTCGAATCGGGTACGACGCTCAAGTTCGATTCCGTAGAATTCAAGGCATAGCATGCACCGATTGTCACGCAACAAGGCGCTTATGTGGTCACACGCAACTCATATGGTGAGCATCTTGTTGGCATGTGCCGTTGGGTTTGGCGGGAGCGAATTTGCGCACGCTCAGAAAAAGGAAGCGGTCGAACAGCTCAAGTCCGACAGCCGTTCGCCATACTTTCACCGCATTACCCTGTATGACCACGATGGCGTTGCCATCAGTCCAGACGACATGCCTGCGCAACCCTACTCCCCGGCGATGACGTGCGGGAAGTGTCATCCGGTTGATACCATTGCCGACGGCTGGCATTTCGGGGGACTTGTTTTCGACACGCACAAAGGAGGTAAAGGCGAGCCGTGGATTTTGGTTCGCCCGCAGTACGGGGTCGCGTTGCCCGTTAGCGAGCGAATGTTCGACGTTGCTTATACGTTGGATGACGTTGGCCTTTCGCATTGGCAGTTCCTCAAAGAGTTCGGCAGGCATCTTCCAGGCGGGGGATTAGCGGCGCCGGATCGAAAGACAATCGATGCATCCGATGAATTTATCCGCTGGGATCTTTCCGGCGTGTTGGAAGTGGATTGCATGATGTGCCATAGTAAGAGCGGCGCCTACGATTCCGCTGAGGTAGAGCGGCAAATCGCCCGCGAAAACGTCAAGTACGCGGCAACTGCAGCGTTAGGCCTCGCCGTGATTCGCGGTGACATGAAGAATGTCCCTGATGATTTCGATCCCTATGCGCCACCCAATCCTGATTTTCCAGAACAACGCGCGCCGGGAGTGATCTATGACAAAAGTAAGTTCGATCCGGACGATCGAGTTATCTTCGACGTGACGCGCAACCCGCCGGTTGAAAATTGCTATTTTTGTCACACCGCTAGTGTGCTTTCGTTGCGTGACAGCGAGAGTGAGCCGAATTATCCATCCGATCACCGAAGACCGAATTCTACGGGGGATGTACACCTTGCAGCGGGGATGGTCTGTACTGATTGTCATCGCAACGGCATCGATCATCACATCACACGTGGGTACGCCATGGAGTGGGCGTTTCTCGGCGGAAATATGAGGGCTAAATACAGTTGCAGCGGGTGTCATCTTGGAACTAACAATTCGGTGGGAGCCATTGATCAAAGACTCGATGTGGAGTCATTCGGGCATTACGGTGCGCCACGTCCCGAACACCGGGGATTCCCCCCTCTGCATTTCGAGATTCTGACCTGTACTGCATGTCACAGTGGTTCCCTTCCGAGCCAGTTTCCGTACGAGGTGCAGACCAGCAGAGCCCATAAATTGGGAATTGCCAGTAGAAAACGCTCTTTTGAGACGCTACCGCATGTTGTCGAGCCGTTGTTTGCTCGATCGGCAAGCTCGCCGAGTATCGCACCGCATCGCGGATTTTGGCCAAGTTTCTGGAGTATTGACAAACCGGAAAGCGACGTGAGGCCTGCTAAACTGCAGGCCGTCGAGCGAGCTTTCGAGGCGGCAGGTTTAGGGGGAGGGAGCGGGGAGGAACATCGAACTTCGCCGCTTACCGACGACCAGATCAAGGCCGTCCTCGCGCACCTGCGATGCTACGTACGTGATGGATTCGTTCATTATCTCAACGGCGATGGCGAGTTGGTGCGTGAGAAAAATGAATCCGACTTCGCCGGTCCGCATCTATGGCCTCTCGCTCACGACGTAAGGCCCGCCGCGCAATCGCTCGGCGCAAACGGTTGTGAGGATTGTCATTCGGACACGGGCGCCGTTTTTTTCGGAAAAATCGCCGCCATTGGCGATCCGCGCGAATACCCGATTACTCTGATGCACCAACTGCCTGGCAACAATGTCGATCCTAAATTGGCCAAGTTGTGGTCAGCCATGTTTCCATACCGCGACCTTGGGAAATGGTTCACGGGGCTGTGCTTGGCGGTGCTTGTTGCGATTTTTCTGGTGTATGGCCTGCGCGGATTGGATTCTATCACGCGCAGGATTCGATGAGGTAGATAGTGCTTACGCTGACAATCATCCTATTCGCTTGGATTCTGCTTGTTGGAATAGCTTTCGCGCAAGCAGGTTGCGGCATGTCTAACATTCCAGCAGACCGTAAAGAAGGACAGCCCGAAAACACCCCAAACCAGGCAGGATCGGCATTCCGCTTCTGGGACTGGATCGCCTACCTGGTGACCGCATGCGGATTGGTGGTGCAAGCGTATTCGGGGCTTGCTGCGGACTGGTTCTATAATGGAGTCAGAGGTATGAATCTCGTACTGCACGGACTTGGGGCGATATTGCTCACCCCGGGAGTCATGCTCCTGGCCGTGCGATTGGCTGAACGATCGTGGTCTTGCTTTTCATCTTATGACCTAAACGGTGCGTGTTCCGCAACTAGGGGATTTCATCCGTTCCAGAAACGGTTATTCTGGTTGTTCGTCATACTTAGCATCACCTTGATCGGTTCCATGCTGGCAAGTATGAACGGACGGATGGGGCAAGATAGTATTGAGGCACTCTACGAAATTCATAAATGGAGTGGCACACTGTTACTTGCGGTTGCTCTCATCCACTTGCTGGCACTGCCGATTACAATGCGGGGGCGTGGAGGTCCGAAATGAATTTGAAG
The DNA here is from genome assembly GCA_028282665.1 of Phycisphaerae bacterium. Lineage (GTDB taxonomy): Bacteria > Planctomycetota > Phycisphaerae > UBA1845 > UBA1845 > JANQHN01. The sequence continues at coordinate 16,408 of JANQHN010000323.1, forward strand.
AAATTGTCACGTTTTGCGATCGTGCTGATCTGCGTCTTTGGAATTATGCTCGCTTCGCAAGCGGCTGCGGATACTGCTGCGTGCAAATCAAGCGATACAGCCCCCGGGGGGGATGCCGTTGAAAAGAAGGTCGATACTGCTAAATCCTCGAAAGAAAAATCCAATAAGAAAATTCCTGACGGCTATGAGGCATTGAAGATCAAGCTGCCGCGTCCCGCATTTAAAGGGACGCCCAAGCACGTTCCGCCTGGGACAAACCTTGAACCCGATCGCAAAGGACCACGCCCTCCATTTCACGCGCCTAAAGGTACAGCCAATGTTGCAAAGGGCAAGCCCGTCAAAGCCAGTGACAGCGAACCGATCATTGGCGAACCTAGTCTAATCACCGACGGTGACAAGGAAGCCAACGCGGGTAGCTATGTCGAATTCGGTCCGGGTACGCAATACGTACAAATCGATCTAAAGAAAAGCTACGAGATACTTGCAATTATCGTTTGGCATTATCACGCGAGCGCACGCGTTTATCGTGACGTGGTTGTGCAGGTTGCGGGCGACAAGGACTTCATCCTTGATGTCAAAACCATTTTCAACAATGACCACGATAACTCTTCAGGTCTGGGTGTGGGTAAAGACAAGGGTTACTGGGAAACGTACGAAGGAAGGCTGATCGATGCGAAGGGTGCAAAAGGTCGGTTTGTTCGTTTGTACAGCAAGGGAAGCACCGAAGACGACATGAATCACTACACGGAGGTAGCGGTATACGCGGTCGAAGCGAAATGACCGGACGATGGGCATTTGTGCTTGGGACGGTTGCTGCGATTGGGATCGGGTTTTTCCTGCGGTTACCGGGACTGAATGAACGTCCGATGCATGCGGATGAGGCGGTGCATGCGTTTAAACTCGATGATCTTTGGCAGCGCGGCGAATACATCTATGATCCGCACGATTTCCACGGCCCGACACTCTATTACGCGACGCTTCCTATTCTCTGGTTGTCGGGGACTAAGGATATTTCCGGAACGGCAAAGTCCACGTACCGCATTGTGCCGGTCATCTTCGGTCTGTCGCTCATCGCGCTGACTGCAGGACTTGCTCCGGCTATCGGGCGAGGTGAATCAGTGTGTGCCGCTCTCCTGGCTGCCATTTCGACTGCCCTCACTTACTACAGCCGTTATTACATTCAGGAATCTCTACTGCTTTTCTTTACGCTTGCACTGATCATTGCCGGTTATCGATTCATCGTTACGAAAAGCTGGCGTTGGGCGATGGTGGTGGGGATGAGCGTTGGATTCATGTACGCGACCAAGGAGACATCGCTCATATCGTTCGCGGCGATGGCGGCTGCCATTTGGCTTACTTGCATCGTGCATCGGTGCAGTCAAACCGCACTGATCCTAACTGATCAAAAACCAGCCCAAACTCAAGATACCGTGTCGCAGCATAGGATGCTCTTGAAGGTAGGGATGATTCTCATCGTTGCGACGAGTGTTTCCGTCTGTTGTTACTCTGTTCTATTTACGCGGATCGAGGGGGCGATCGACTCTTTGGACTCCGTCTTCACGTACACGCAACGAGCCACCGAGGGCATTCATTCTCATCCTTGGTATTTTCATCTGCGCACGCTGTACTGGACGCACTATGCGCCCGCGCCGGTGTTTACCGAAGCGATGATTTTGTTATTTGCGTTAGTAGGTGTGTTTTTGGCTTACGTTAAGAGAAATCGTATTAGCCACAAGAGTAAATGCGCTGTTTCTAACGATGTGTTAAGACTGCGTTTCACAACATTTATCGCTTTGTATGCCTTGTTTTCGTGGATTGCCTACGCAGTGATTCCCTACAAGACGCCGTGGTGTGCGATTCAGTTCCACTATCCACTCATTGTTCTTGCCGGCATTGCTTCCTGGCGACTTGTTGCTTTCTCGAAAACCTTATGGGTACGGCTTGCCATCATTGTGGTTATGCTGCTTGCCGCAAGTGATCTTGTCGTACAGAACCGCTTGGCCAGTTCCCGATTCTCGGCCGATGCGCGCAATCCCTATGCCTACGCACACACTCTGCGGAGTATTGAGGATTTGTGGTTATTCCTGGAACAGCTCTCCGAATCACACCTTATGGGTGATCAGATGCCCATCGCTGTTTATTGTGAGGACTCCTGGCCTCTTCCCTGGTACACTAGACGTCTTAAAGGAGCCCACTATAAAACGCTTGACACACTTCAACAGGAAGTTCATGAACCGGTCGCTGTCTTCATTATTGACGGTTCAATCACTGATATACAGTTGGAAAAGCTTGCGTTACAGCCTAACATGGTTAGCAGTTCCTATGGTTTAAGGCCTGGCAAGCAACTGGCCGTGTTTGTCGATGAACAACTTTGGGAGAATTTTGCGAATCGGTCTAACCAATCTCACAACTGAGTTCACTCCATTTTTAACGGGATCAGGGCCTATTATGGCCATTGACAAAAAGACGACGCTGCTTACCACGGAAGCGGTACCCCAAGAAGAAGCCATGCATCGCTATAGGCACGAGGCGATGGCCTGCGATTGGGGTCTGTATATAGCATGCGCTGAACGGTCCTACGGTCGAGATGTAGCGCAAGCTGTCTTTGAAGACGTTGATCGCATCGAATGCGAATTGAGTGCGCATCATTCCACGAGTGACGTCTCTCGAATCAACACACTGAAATGCGGCGAGTCGACCATTGTGGGCATGGATACGCTTCGATGCCTGCAGGCAGCCCTGGAAGCCGGTAGACGTAGTGCCGGCGCGTTCGATGTGTTTTACAAACGCAGAGAGCGTGGTTCGGACAGTCGGGGCACTGAGCGGCGTGAAAGCATCGGACGTGACAATCCCATCCATTTCGATCTTGAGCGACGAACAGTGACGGCCAACGTCGATAGACTATTCCTCGATTTGGGCGGCATCGGCAAAGGATATGCGATTGACGCCGCCATTCCGATCATTCTGGACTGGTCCATTGATTCAGCACTTCTGCATTCTGGAGAAAGCACACTCTACGCGCTGGGGATGGCGCCTTGCGGCAAGCCTTGGCGCATCAAGATTCGTCATCCGCTTGATTTCGACAAATACTTGGGTGAACTGCACATTAATCATCAAGCCGTTAGCGGTTCCGGGCGTCTACGCCAAGGAGAGCATATCGTAGATCCAAGCACGGGCAAGCCGGCCGATCGTGCTTGGGGGGTGTGGGTGATTGCGGAGTCGGCTACTCTCGCAGACGCGCTTTCAACCGCATTTATGCTTATGACGCCCGATGAGATTCGGTCCTGTGTGGACACATCTGACGATTTCACTGCGATTGTATTTGAAGAGACCGACTCAGGAGTTGAGCTTTGCATGTATGGCCGAGAGATGACCATTTTCCTAACGTCCTAAGGGAATTGTGATCGTCTAATTGGCGCGTTCGGCCCTTCCCGCCTCGTCATTAGCCGGATAACATAAATTGCGCTTTGGCGAAACCTGAACCTTTGGCGAAAGTGCATCATGTCCAAAACCGCAGACAAAAAGATTACGCGAAGAAAATTCATCGGCGCGGCGGCCTCGTCCGTAGCGGCTTTCACCATTGTCCCTAGGCACGTACTGGGAGGTCCGGGGTACACACCTCCCAGCGAAGTCGTGACCCGTGCGGTTATCGGTACTGGTGGAATGGGCATGGCCGGTCACGTGACAACGAACAAAAAGGGCGAGCCGCCCGTCACACTTGCAGTTTGCGATGTGGATTATGAACATCTCGCGGCGGCGATGAAGAAAGCGGAGCGGGCGTGCGACGGATACACCGATTGGCGTCGCGTGTTGGATCGGAAGGATATCGATACGATACACATAGCGACACCACCGCATTGGCACGGATTGATTGGTATTGCCGCCGTGCAAGCGGGCTTCGACGTGATGGAAGAGAAACCCTTCACGCGCACAATTGGCGAAGGGCGTGTTTATGTGGATACGGTGAATCGGTTCGGTCGGATTCTCCAGATTAACACGCATGGGCGCTTCGGCAACTACTATCACTTCGGTGCATCCAAAATGCTCAAGAAGCTCGTGGACAGCGGATTGCTTGGTAATCCGTTGACAGTTCGCGTCACACGCAAGCAGGGATTCAACTGGAAGATCGTGATGTGGAGTGGGCGGGCCAATTTGAATCCACAAGCTATCCCCGCACACTTGGACTACGACATGTGGCTCGGTCCCGCACCGAAGAAGCCCTATCACCCGCATCGTGTGCATGGCAGCTTCCGCGGATACTGGGACTACGATGGCGGAGGGTTGGCTGACATGGGGCAGCACTACCTCGATCCCGTTCAGTATTTTCTCGGAAAGGACGAAACAGGTCCGGTTAGGATCAGCGCAGAAGCACCCTGGCCTCAACATCACGACGCGGTGGGCTTGTGGGGAACGGTCACCTTCCGCTACGCCGACGGCGACACGATCATTCTGCAAAGCGGTGAGTGGGGCGAGGAGGAGCCTGATGGCATGCCCTTTATGGAAGGTCCCACTGGCAAGGTATACGCAAGCTACCGAACGGATCCACCGGGTCTATTTGAACGGGTCAGAGATCTTCCTGAGCCCGCCCCGCTGTTCGATTTTACCACGGCGGTCAAGACTCGCGAAAAAGCAGGCGGAAACGAATTCACTGCGCACCGTTCCTGCACACTTGTAAATCTCGCGAACATTGCGATTCGTCTCGGTCGCACACTGAAGTGGGATCCGGAGTCAGAGCGCTTCCCGGACGATGAGCAAGCGAATCGATTCGTAAACCAGCCCATGCGCGCGCCTTGGCATCTGTAAGGAAATCAACGATGTATCGATCAACGTGAACGGATGACCAAGGACGAGGGACAGGTTTCGCTGGATTAGGGAGGTAAGGAATGAAGTTTGATCGACGGTCCGCTTTTAAAAGTTGTATCGTTGTTAGCTTGTTGGCTTCGCTCTGGCCAGCGAACGCCGCGAGCGCCGAGCCGTCTTGGATCGACGGTGCGCTTGCGACTAATGCGGACGAACGTTTTGCGACGCAGGCTTCAATTCGCAACTTGTCGCAATCTGACATAAAAGCTATCTGTGACTCAATCACCGTCCCGGGTGATGGAGACGACTCCCGTTTTCGAGTAGCGATACACGCGATTGCTCTGTGCGCGGGAGGGCCGGATAGCGAGCGTCTTCGCATGGAAGCGACGCGGGCAATGGCATCGAAACTGAGTCCCGACACCTCGCCGGCGATCAACATGTTTCTGCTGGAACAACTTGCGCTGTTCGCCAACGAAGACGCGGTGCCCGCGATCTCGTCCGTTATGTTTGAGAAAGGCGTCAGTCAACACGCCATCAGCGCTTTGCAGGCAATTGGCGGCGACCATGCTCGAACGGTCTTACGTGGTTCACTCAAGAGTTTCAAAGGCCGTGATCTGATCGCCGTCATCGACGCACTCGGTCAAATGCAGGATACCGCCGCGAGTTCTGCGATCATAGAGACGATCCAAAACAACGACCCTGCCGTCCGCCGTGCCGCACGTCAAACACTCGCGCGAATCGGCGACGCGGATTCATACATCATTCTTAATGACGCGATCTGGGATTTCTCCTGGTTCGAACATTCCGAATCGATCGCGATGCTGCTCGCTTACATCGACCGCGTTGGAACAGGTAATGACGAATCCATTCAGGCACCATTTGTCACCGCCTGTCAATTTGTGCTGGAACTCGGCTCGGTGAGCCCAGGACACACGCATACCTATTTGGCGGCATTGCGGACATTTACGAAGTTACGGCCTCGGAAAGGTTTCGATCGGATGGTCACCGCTTTGAGCGAAGACAATCCGGAAGTCACTGTTCCGGTGGTTCGAATGCTTGTCGCGATCGACGACGAGGCTGTTGATGCTGCACTCATCAATCTGCTTGGGGACGGAACGGCTGGTTCGAATGCACTCGTGGCCGCCCTCGACATCGGGGCCATTCGCAACCAGGACGGCTATCGCCAACCAGCTAAGCGTCTTCTTACTGCTGAAGTTGCAAGAGTCCGGATCGCCGCGATACGGTGCTTGGCCGCGCTGGGCGGCACGCAGGCGATTTCGCCACTTGTAAAGGCGATTGACGGTGCGGCTCCGCCTGAACGCGAAACTATTATTACCTCGCTCAGTTCGATGGAGGGTGAGCAGGTGGCGAAGGACTTGGCGCTTATCCTTCCCACCACCAGCAATGACACGAAGCTCGCTTTGATCGAAGTCATGGTGAATCGCGGCGATGAAAGCGCACTGTCGGTTCTTTGCGACGAAGCGGCCCGTGGCGGACCGAACGTACAACTCGCAGCCATCGCTGCATTGGGCGAGTTGGGCGCAAACAAGAAGATTCTCTACTACGTCCTCAATCTGCTGAATAGTCCGCTCACTGATGAACTACGAGACGCGGTTGCCGAGACGGCAGCGTACATCACTCTCCGACTTCCCGATACGAGCGTTGGCGTTTTGATGCTCATGCAGGCCGGTGCTTCCGGCGAGGACGAGGATTTGGCTACTGTCATCGGGGCTCTCGGTCGGATCGGCGGAGCGCAGGCGTTTGCCAAGATCAAGGCCAACCTTAATCACAGGTCCGATCTTGTCCGTGAGGCCTGCTACGACGCGCTGGCTGTTTGGCGTGATTCGAGCAACTGCACCGACATTCTCCTCGCCGCGGAGAAAACGGGAGATTTGCGGCAGCATGTACTGCTGATGCGGTCATTCGTGCGATTGCTTGCAGGCTCGGACAGTTTGAAGTCGGAAGAGAAACTCGATTTAGCAACGAGGGCGATGTCTGCAGCTCGTCGGACCGAGGAAAAGAAGTTAATCATCGCGAAATTGAGCAAAATCGTGCACATGAAAACGCTCAATTTGCTCCGCGAAAATCTTGACGACCAGGATACCCGTGAGGAGGCTGCAATGGCTTACCTTAG
>JANQHN010000373.1 GCA_028282665.1 Phycisphaerae bacterium
CAACTGCATGGACATGGGACTCCCTCCCGGGCCGACCTGATCCATGCCGTGGTTATAACCAGTCACAACGGGACCATCTTCCGTGCCCTGGATCCAGCCTGCGTCGAGCATTGGATTCGACATCTGGGTGTCGTGGGTGCCCGCGACGACATGGTCGCCGGCGGGCAGCATCAAACCGCCCAACTCAATTGCTCTAGACCACCCAACAGCGCACCTGCCTCAAAGAAATAAGGGCTACATCGTTCTTCGCCTTTCGATTTCGCGGTCGCCCGGTGTACAGTCGATCCAATTCCGCACCCATGCACAAGTGACGTACCCATTTGCGTTAGCATGAATCGAGCAGAGTATCCTGCGAGACTGATGATATTGGATGTGCTGCTGCACGGCGATTTGACGCGAGCGTGTATCCCTTCGTTGAGCGTTCACAGGTTCGGTAAGCATCTAGACGTATGGCGGGATTATTGACCGACGCAACGGCCTCTTGGTTCGAAGCTGCAAATATACCGCGTACGTTTATTCCCGCACAGGAGAACATCCGGCGATGCGGGCTATCGCGCAGCATGTGCTCGAAGCAGGAAACTGGCTGATCAACGAGTTCGTTACTCACCGTCGCGAAGCATCCTGCCTCATCTGGTGTGCGCATGACATGATTCAGTTTGAGTTCGATTCTTCCGAAAACCTTGCTTGGCGATGGCGACTGGAGAAGGTTACGCCCAAAACAGTGTCCGCGTCACGCTCTGTGTATTCAGGTAATGCGGTACAATCAGATCGCTTCTTGCCCTTGGCGGTAGAACTGGATTTGGAGGACTGCACCTGTTACGATGCCGATTTAGGGTTCCTGTTTGTGCGGCATCTTCACCGTCAACATTGAATTTTTTTCATCAATTATGCATGTGCAGTTGCGCGCTTGGAGTCGAAGTTACTTGTAAACAAGCTGGATCGCAGGAAGGAAAATACTGTGCGCACTATATTTCTGAGTATACCTTGCATTGGAATCATGGTTGGCTTGATGGGATGCAATGGTCCTAAGAGCGAGGACGTCAAACCCAAAAAAGAAACAACCATGTCGGCCACAACCAAAACCGCGGATGATAAGACCGTCGAAGGTGAGTTTGCGGTAACCAAGTCCGCCGATGCAATGCGCGCGAAGGTTGTTGAAACGATGGACGCTTCCATCTACACCTATTTACGCTTGGCTTCGGACCAGGGTGATGCTTGGGCGGCTGCTCCTAAGTTCGTTGTATCGGTAGGAGATGAGGTTGAGATCTCCGGCATCATGAAGATGGCCAAGTTTTATAGTAAGACGCTTGATCGAACATTCGATGAAATTCTTTTCGTCGAGAAAGCGAGTGTGGTGAGCAAAGGGCCCGGTCGCACCGCTCAGCCTGCGGGTTCAGCAGGAATGGCTTCTGGTATGCCGCCAAACCACCCGGACATTGCGTCGATGACAGGTGGGAAAAAAAATACCGCCGCGGCAGAGGTCGAGATAGGCTCCATTGAGCCTGTGACTGACGGTCAGACGGTGGCCGGCCTGTTCAAAAAGCAGGGCGAACTGGATGGGAAGTCGGTGAAGTTCCGCGGCAAAGTCGTGAAGATCAATCGGAGGATACTCGGTAAAGATTGGCTGCATATTCAGGACGGCACGGGGGAGGCTGGTACCAACGACATTGCGGTAACAACGGCTGGCACTTCTGCTGAGGTTGGCGATATTGTGATCGTTTCGGGCACGTTAAATCTGAATCGCGACTTCGGTGCCGGCTACAAATATGACCTCATCGTCGAGGACGCGACGGTTACAAAAGAGTAGTGAGTGGATTAGGGACCTTTGCATTTTCGCATGGTTATTGTCCAGAAGCACGATTCCAAGGGCGGTTCACGAAGTTTCTGGGGGAACAAATTGAACTAGCGCTTGTCAGGCATGTAAACAACTCCGGCGGGTAGAGGTGAAATCTTCAGCGAAGGGGGAGTTCTTCCATGCCATCATTCCGCCGAAACAATGGCCGATTCCATTCCATGGGACGATGGCATGGCTTGTGCTCAACAACGGTGTGCGTCTGTACACAATTCGGTTTTTTAAAACATGGTGTATGCCTGACTCATGCTGGAATCGCTTGTATTGTTGCCCGGGATGGATGGGACGGGCGAGTTGTTTGCGCCATTGCGAGCGGTGATTCCACCAAATTGGGCTGTCCATGTGGTGAGTTATCCCGAAGATGGCGAACAGACCTATGAGGAGCTGTTTAGCTTCGTGGAAGAACATCTTGAGGGGATGAGGTCCGTCGTACTGGTCGCGGAATCGTTTTCAGGGCCGCTTGCCATTCGGTATGCGGCGGACCATCAAAAACAGGTGCGGGCGGTTATTTTAGCGGCAAGTTTTGTGCGAAGCCCGATTCCCACGTGGTTTCGCAGTTTCGCCAAGCCGCCGCTGGTTCGTTTGCTGTGTGGTGCGAATCGAATTATCCGCTTTTTCCTATTAAACGGCGCTCGGGATAAGAGCTTGGTATCCAAAGTTTCTTCACTGATCGGCAAAATCTCTCCTCGAATGCTCGCGGAACGAATTCGTACGATTTGCCAGGTTGATTGCGTCGCGGCGTTATCATCGTGTACCGTTCCCATGCTTTATCTTGCCGCAACACGTGATCGACTAGTCGGTCGTCGATCGGGCGATTTGATCACGTCAGTCAAGCTAGATTGTATGTATCGCGTTATAGATGGACCTCATCTTCTCCTTCAAGCATCGCCCAAAGGTTCTTGGGAGGAGATTGAGTCGTTCTTGCGGCAGCGCTCGGAAGTCTGACCCATTTAAGCAGCAACGCAATTTCCGAAACAGAGAAGTTCACTGCGGGCGGACCGGTTTTCGAGCGCGGGGCTTGTAGGGCTGTGTTGTGGCGTGATAGCCTCAATGCCCTTGGTGGTTGGCATGGTGCTGTTTGTCTGAGACTCAATTTGTACAGCGGTTAGGATTGGAAAACGATGAGGAAACGCGTGGAGAAAGGCGCGACACAGCGAATATTGATGGCGGCGGGGCAAACCATTGCACGTTATGGATATACGCAGGCGACGTTTGCCAAGATAGCGAAGCATGCCGGTGTAAGTCATGGTTTACTGCATTATCACTTCTCGACGAAAGAACAACTCTTCGCGCGTGTGTTGGACATCAACCTCGATGGCTCAACGGAGAAAATGCGGGTGGTTTTGGCAAACGCGAAGTCGGCTCGAGGTCTCGCTCGGAAAATGGCGCAGACGTTTTCAAACACGTACGCGACGGATCCAACCTATTTTGCACTATTCAGTGAGGCATTCAGTACAGCGAGGCAAAGCAAGGTGGTTCGTAAATCGCTAAGTCGAACGTACCGCGAGTTTCGCGAGGTCGTTATTGAAGGACTCGAAGTGATGGCCGAGCGAGGTACGATTTCGCCTGCCTTGCCGCTTGAGACGATCGCAACTTTGTTCTTAAGTGTGCTGGACGGAACAAGTTTCGCTTTATCGACCCTTACGCAAGAGGAAATCGGCGAACAGATTTGGGATCGATTGGAGCAGGGCTTGACTGCGCTTTTGGCTCCACCTCCGCGAAAGTGGCGTACAAAGCGCTCATCATAATTTTGGTCAAGTTAGGATGGCCGGGAGGTTCGGATGTTATTCTTGTTTGCATCGCGCGAACGTCTTTGTTGATTCACTATAACTTCATCCGAATACTCGTGGCTAAAATGCAGGCATCGATTGCGTCGACAACATCTGACGGATTGTTGTTGATTGAACATATCCTTATTCATTTAAGCGATTTACGTGTATGATTCTCCACGCTATAGCGTGCGTAGAGGATTTCGTGCTGCATTTTTGAGTACTTCGCTTGATGGACACCTTTCTGTCTTCTAGAGTTGTTTGTACTGGCTGGCTAGCCAGCCAATATGATTCCGCTCCGGTTTCACCCTGCCGCTGCCGGTGCGTGCATGTTGTTGCTGTGAGACGAGGGAGAGGAGGTTTGCATTCGGCGGGCTTTTCAAAGACCAGCATCATTCCAGGGGCACTGCAAGAGAAGGGAGAATCTGTGATGATCAGGAACGTGTCCGTGATCGCGATCCTATGTGTTTTGCTGTGCGTTTGCAGCACTGAAGGGAGTCATGTGGTGTTCGAATTCGCTGGAGAATTGACGAACATTGAAGATCCGGGTTTTCATTTCAACCACGCGACGAATTTTACCGGTAGTTTTGAGTTCGACTCGGAAACCGCAGATTCGAACAACGATCCATCGATTGGTGAATACCGTGGTGTTCTTTTGAACATGAACTTCGGTGGAACGCAGATCGAAACATCGACCGTTGTCATTCATATTTTCGACGATGAACCAGTTCCTTATCGGCCTTGGGACATTTGGGATCGTATCGTGGTTGAGGGGGTTGGTGAGACGCCTGATCAAATCGATATTCAGTATTTCGGCTTGGGTATGATCGAACAGGGTTCCGCTTGGTTTAATAATGACCAACTACCGCTCGAACTCGACTGGGATCTGATGCAGGATCTTGATGATAGCGCGGAAATTAGCGTTAGTGTGCACTTCCCTGATGGAGACGCAGCTTACGCAACGGGGAATATCACTGAACTCACGCCGGAACCCGCGTGTCTATATCTACTTGGAATTGGTTCACTGGTGCTGTTTCGGAGGCAGCTATAGGTGCGCGTTGGCTTTAGAAGAACCGGATCGCCTTTCTTCGAGGATGTCTCATCGAGAAAGTACGAACCGGGCGCGAGATCGTATCGGTTTGGTGCGATTTCTACCTCCAAGGGGCTGGGGTCGACGGTTTTTGGGCGAATCGTGGGCTCCCAGCCCGAAATTCAACGCTTTAGGTTGTGATCGGTTCGGTATTGTGTGGTTTTTTCTGTTCAGTGCAAAAAAGGGAAAAGAGGATGTCTATGAGAAATAGAATTGTCTTGGCTTTTTGCCTTGTAGGAATTGTGTGTGTTGCCAGCGCAGCTGGTGGGGCGAGTTTTCAGGGGATTGGGGATCTTCCTGGTGGGGCATTTTCCAGCGCGGCGTTCGGGGTGTCTGGTGATGGACAAGCCGTGGTAGGCTGGAGCGAATATCAGCACGGAATTTTTCAGGTAGAAGCGTATTGTTGGACACACGCAACAGGCATGTTCAGCCTGGGAGATCTGCCCGGCGGTAACCATCGGAGCGGTGCCGCTGCCGCATCGCTCGGTGGCGAGGTTATCGTTGGCCACGGTTGGAATGAATTGACACAGGAAGCGGTCCACTGGACCGAGTCAACGGGCATGGTCGGATTGGGGGGCTTTTCGAATGGCCAGTTACCGAGCGGTGCCAATGATGTATCAGCAAATGGGGAGGTTGTTGTTGGATTCGCTGATACGCCTTCCTACGTCAGAACTTCTTTCATTTGGACGGCCGCAGATGGTATGACCGACTTGGGTAGTCTTCCAGGCGGCGAGTCGACAAGCGAGGCGTTGGCAGTATCGGCAGATGGCCGCGTGGTCGTTGGGATTGCGTCTACCGATGTAGGCAAACGGGCTTACGCGTGGACGCGCGCTGACGGTATGCAAAGTCTGGGTGTCTTGCCGAATACTCGACATAGTTTTGCACACGATGTTTCAGCTGACGGTACCACGGCTGTGGGTCTTTGTTATTTGCAAGAAGGTTCAGAGGCTTTCATTGCGAAACTGGATGGCACAATCATAGGTTTGGGCGACCTACCGGGCGGCTTGCGTGCCAGTGTCGCGAATGCGGTTTCCGCCGACGGCACGATTGTTGTCGGACAGGCCAACACAGAGATGGGTTCCGATCCTTTCGCGGATGTAGCGATGATTTGGGATTCCTCTTCCGGGATGCGAAATTTGCACGATGTTCTCGTGGACGATTACGGGCTGAGCCTTGACGGATGGTTTTTGCGCTCGGCAACGGGCTTGTCGGACGACGGACGTACGATTGTAGGAATTGGAACCAACCCGGATGGGAACACCGAGGGGTGGATCGTTACGATTCCGGAGCCGGCGAGCGGTTTGTTTTTGCTGACCGGTGTTGTGTCGTTGCTTCGCAAACCGATGGAGCGGAGGAAACTGAAAATAACTTGCTAAGCGCTTCCCCGCGGGTCTCTCAATTCTGCTTTAGAGGCCTGCGGATCCTCACAGCCTGGGGCAAGTTGGAAATCAAAGTCTAACTTAGCCCCAGGTCTTTTAACCAAGTGTGTAATACAGATCTATGGTATTTGGAGAATTTGTCCATAAACGCGGAGAACCGGTGTTTCTTGCGATTGCGAACGCACTTGAACGAGAGAGCCGCTTTTCAGGCCTTTTCGAAGCGCTCCTTTGTCGACTGAGTACGTGCCGATTTGGGCAAAGCCGTTTCTATCGAAAGGGAATAAGTGAGGAGGTGTAGTCATGGTAGGTCGTGTCTTCAAAAATCGATGCGTGCGACGATTACTGGCAGGAAGGTCGAGAGTATTTGCTCGATCGCCGATTGTTTTTGTTCATGTGCTGGCTTCTATGGCTACGGCAACCGGCGGACTTCTACCCGTCGATGCCTTGCATTATGATCTGGTATTAGACATCAATCCCGGGGCTCAGTGGATCGAGGGCTCGAATACGATTACGGTAGAGGTCTGCAATGAAGAAGTAGACGTGTTTCACTTTCGCTTGGATGATGTTTTGACTATCACAGACATTCTGCTTAATGACCTGCCTGTGTCATGGCAACGTCTCGAATCACCTGTTGTCGAAGTTGTGCTGGATAGATCTTATCAGGCTGGTGAACAATTCATGGTTAAAATTTGTTACGAAGGCACTCCCGTGGGCAATGACTGTTTGGATTTCGGGTGTCGAGGGATGCGGTTTCAAAATACACCTCCGCGATCTGAATATACAATTTCCACGGCCAATCAGCCCTGGCTTGCTTACCACTGGTTACCGGGCGTTGACGACAATCGCGATAAGACGGTGGCGAGAATTGACGTGACCGTACCGGATCCGTTGATTGTCGCATCGAATGGTTTGCTTACACTTAGCGAACCTGTAGGAGAAGGAAAAACTCGGTATGTTTGGGAGACAAACTACCCCACTGTGGATTCACTTTATACAATCTGTGCCACCGATTACATAGTTTTCACGGCCGACTGGGTGCATGAGACGGGAACCATGCCCGTTCAGTTTTACATTTGGCCTGAAGATGATACACCTATACATCGCGAGGTCTTGCTGATCAATTTACAAATGCTGGATGTTTTCAGCGAGTTGTTTGGCCCTTATCCTTTTAAGGAAGAAAAGTATGGAATGGCACAGTATGGGTATTCCAACCTGCTGGAACATCAGACGCTAACTTGCTTCAAATCCTTTCCTCCTGATCCGCATAATATGGAGGATGTGTTGGCCCACGAATTAGCCCATCAATGGTGGGGCGATATGGTTACTCCCGCGACGTGGAGCGACATGTGGTTAAGTGAGGGATTTGCAACATACGGTCAGGTATTGTGGGACGCTCACAAGCCGGATGCTCAGCCGTTTGCGCTTAAATGGGGTATGTACACGCATCATCCAATTGATATGCATGGGACGGTATATTTGGATCCTGAGGACATTAACTTTTGGGATCATGTGTACACGGTTAACGTTTATGGCAAAGGCGCTTGGGTTTTGCACATGTTACGCTACGTCGTCGGTGAAGAGAAGTTCTTTGCCATCCTTCATGAATACCGCACCAGGTATGCATACCGCAGTGCGGATACGAGTCAGTTTGTTGAGGTGGCAGAAGATGTGACGGGCATGGATCTGGATTGGTTCTTCGATCAATGGCTTTATGAGGAAGGATTTCCCGACTACGAGTGTTCGCTTAGGGAACTGCAGCTTGGTGACCAATGGTATGCGGAAATTTATGTCCGGCAGGTACAACCCGCTCCATATATCACTTTTCAATGTCCCGTGGAATTTGGGGATTGGACGAACGATCGCCGGTACGTTTTTTACAATGACGAACCAGAGGAACATATTCTCATTCCGATTGATGGTCCGATTGGCAACGCGGTATTGGATCCTGACTGGTGGCTTTTGCACCTTGGCAGTGGTTTGCAAAACGAGTTTGTGGAAGGTCCACCTAAAGTGGTCTTTCTTGTTCCGGAGCCAAACAGTTTGTGTCAGCCTGATACCGTGCAGGCTATTGAAATAGGATTGCATAAAGACGTTGTTGTTGAGCCCATTGATGTCGAGGTGTTTCGCGACGGTGGTGGTACGATTCCGTTCGAATTTTCCTATGACCGGCAGGATTTTACCGTGACGTTGGAGTTTGAAGCACCTCTTGCGCATGGCGTTTATCATGTCGTTCTTGATGATGCCGTGACGGATGTCGTCGCAGGTTTAGCATTGGATGGTGAACTCGCGACAGGATTGTGGGATCCATTGCTTCCCAGTGGAGACGGCCTGCCCGGTGGGAGGGTCTCATTCACGTTTGCAGTGAGATCCGGCGTCGCAGGGGACTTGGATCACGATGCGGATGTGGACTTGGCGGACTTCGGAATATTGAGTGCTTGTATAACCGGTCCCTCCCTACCCGTTGAGGCTAACTGTAAAGTCGGTGACCTCGATGGAGATGGAGACGTTGATGCGAAAGATTTTGTTTATCTCCAAATGTCTTTTGAGTCTTAACGGCGGAGTGATTGCTACTCAGGCCACTATTGGTTGAACATCACGAGTTCCGTTATGCCGAGGTATTCCTGCTCAAACGGGCTTGACTTGTCCAACGTTTAGCGTCCGCAGTAATAAAACGCACTCGATTGCATTTGATGAAGTATTTACCTAAAGAAGCGATGTTACGCTTTAGCAAGAAAGAACCGGACAGAATGCTACGTATTCAAGAGAAATCGGTTTGGTTGGCCACATTGAGACTATTGGCAATAGGACCGGTAGTCGTGTGTGCGGGGTGTATTGGAGAGTCAGGAGATGCGGCGTCAGATTCGGCCAGACTGACCGGTACGGTTGTGGATGGGGCAGGCCGACCACTGGAGGGGGCGGTGGTGTCGATCGGTCGAACGATCGACGCGAAGCCGGTCGATTTTCACGGTTTGCGAGCGACAACCGATGGTGAGGGGAAATACAGCATCCCCGTTGCGTGGACGGGAGGCGAATCACTCGGCATTGCGCTCGTTCGCGTTGAAATGCCCGGTTTCGTTGAAAAAGACTGGGCGGAAGGCAAGTCCGTTTCATTTGGTGAGAAGTTCGAGTTGGATTTCGTTCTCTTGCGCGGCAAGGTGCTCGCCGGTCGAGTCGAGCGGACGGTTAGCGCGATGGAACGATCCATGGGCTTGACTGCTGGTTCAAACCGTTATCGGCTTATTGTAGAAAACGGCGATTTTCAACAATCGACGATGACCGAGCCGGGGGGCGAATTTTCGCTGACGGTTCCTGATGGTGTATACACAATCCGTGTTTTGGATCCACCGATTGTTCTCACACGGGTCGAGGCGGGGACGCGCGATCTGTTGCTCACTCTCAGCCCCGTCGAACTTACGCCACAGGTTTTGGAAAATGCCTTCGATGCGCTTTGGTCCAACATGAATCGCCACTACAGTTATTTCGCGTTGAAGGGAGTGGATTGGGTTGCATTACGCGATGAGTACCGGATTAAACTGCGCGACTGTTCAACGGTTGATGAGTTCACTGCGCTTCTCAAGGAAATGCTTTCCCATTTAAAGGACTTGCATGTTTGGCTGGATACCCCGCAAGGCGTTGTGGGAACTTGGGAGAAATCTTGGCGTCGAAATTGGTCACCGCAAGCAGTCCTCGATCGACTGGCTGAAAAGCATGAGTGCGGCGGATTCTGTATCGTCGGGAAGACGAAATCGGGGTATGGTGCATTGATTGTATCCAAACAAAGTGCTGCCAAACCAGCATCCATCCGGCAGGCCATTGAGCAACTTAGATTGTTAGGCGATGTACCGGGTTTCATTGTTGACTTAAGGGGTGGATGCACGGGGGGAAATGAACAACTGTCTCGTCAATTAGCGCGCCATTTTTGCGGAAAAGAGGTGGTTTATGCGATGGATCAGCACAGGATCGGAGTGGCGTATACAGCGTTGAGTGAGCCAGGGAATCGCGTTCTTCCGGCGGCCGAGGAGCAAGCGTACACGAGACCGATTGTATGCTTGATTGGTGGAAAGTGTATGAGCAGCGGTGAGGCGCTCGTACAAATGATGTCCTCCCTGCCTCATGTCACAACGGTAGGCATGCGAACGCGCGGCGCGAGCGGCAACCCTAAGCCGTTTAAGATTCCGGATATGCCCATTAGCGTGTGGTATTCGCGATGGGTGGATTTGATGCCGGACGGGTCGCACGTTGAAGGCGTGGGAATTGCTCCCGACGTTGTTGTGGATCTGCCGGTTTCCGCCTATGAATCGCGGGATCCAACCTGGGAACGCGCCGAGGCGCTGCTCCATGAGCAATGCGATTAGAGTGAAACAGATAGTCCCGACGACACATTGTATATTACGAATTTCAGATCGTGTTCGAGCCTGATCTTTCATTAATTCGCATGGGGGCTGTGCTGGATGAATTTTATTGATCGATGAACAGTGCATCGTCAAGATCGGTGAAAAAATTCTTAATGGATAACGGAATGGATTGTGTGCGGCACGTCGAAGACCATAGCAAATTGGGAGCCGTAAGGAGGGTAACGCACACGGCAGCGATAGCCACGGAATGCTGCGTCATCCCAGTCGAGCTCTTTACAAACGTATCGCAGCATATCACTATAATTGGCGACTTCCGCGATGCGCATCTGGCCAAGTCCCACGCCAAGCGGTTGGATAGACTCAGCAAGATCCAAAGTGTCGATGTCGCGACTGCGATCATTCATGTCGACAGCTCCGTGGATCGTCGTATCGTAGATTATTAACTCCGGTGACAGGCTTGGCCATAAGGTGCGGTGAATTAACAGATCGAACACCAACTCTCTTGCCGGAACTTCCACCTCAGCGGAAGCACCTTTCCGCCGCGGTGTATTTCCCGGATTGCCGATAGTCAGCTTACGATTGAGTTGTGCCAAGTAGAGTGTCACACATGATCGCGGTCCGATACAATCTCCGTCGACGGTATAGCGGACTATGTCATCGGTGATTTGTGCGGTTAATGATGGAACTGGCTGTGTGCAGAATTTCGTGAGCAGGAAGGACGCTTGTTCGGCGTCGACGGGGAGACCGTCAAGCGTACTGTCGACCATGCCTTTTCGTTCTGGCCCGAGAACGGCTGACGAAAAATGAATGGGAGCGCCGGGGCGAAGTCGCCGAAGTCCGACTGAACCAACAATCGATAAAGAGTCCCAGTGAGTTCCATCGCCAGTTGGATAAGCGAGTACCGTGGTAATGGCAACGTCCGTCGAAATGCCTTTCAAGTGAGACATGCCTTTAAAAACAGCCTGTTTGTGACTGAGTTCAAACCGTTGTCGAGTTTCGGGCAGGCTTTTGCTGATTATGGCATCGAGTTCAGATCGCCCGCCGAGATCCCTTAACAAATCAGCGAACTCCCGCACAGCATTCTCCGCCGCTTCAATTCGTTTTTGATCAATATTTTGTTGGCGTGCTGCCCGGATGAGCATCTGCAAAGCTTCTGGTCCCGGCATTGCGGCACTCACAGCTATAGGATCCTGCATTTGTGTCGCGTTCAGGACGCGACTTGTGACGTCGCGGCGCAAACCGAGTAGTTTTGCTAATTCGCCTATACGTTTTGGGCGTTCGGGCAGCGAATCGAGGATTCCGCAAACGGCATTGGACAGTCGGTTGCCTACTTTTGAAATGAGCAATTCGACTTCAGATGTCGTCGGGCCGTGTGAATCTGGCGAAATTGATGCGTTTTTCATCGGCTGTAATGCCCTTTTGGGAGATTTTGCAGGCTACTTTTGTGTTGAGTGCATTGTATCACGGACCAATTCTAAGCCAAGGTTTTCCTTGCAATACTTCAGGAGTACGCTCAGCTTAAAATAATGTTGACTTGAGAGCGTAATTTCGTATACGATGGAGCTTAGTTGAATGGTTTCGAATTCTCCCGGGATCGACTGCGGGCTTTTGTTTTAGGTCAACCGTTAAGAAGCGTGGCATATCCGATTGCGCGCTTTGAGCGAGGGGTTTTGTCAATTGGTGAAAG
>JANQHN010000402.1 GCA_028282665.1 Phycisphaerae bacterium
AGACAAACACGCAGATCGCTTCGCCGCACGCCGGGCCTTCTCCAAAGAAGGCAAAAGAATCGAGATCAGCAGCGCGATGATCGCGACCACAACCAACAGTTCGATCAGCGTAAACGCAAACTTCCTAAACGACGAGACGTGAGTCATCGACCTATACATGACGGGTCTCCTGAAATGTCCATCCAGCTCAACAGCATGGAATCTAAACCCTCGCCAACCGGGAGCTAAAGATGAAGTTCCTAAAAACAGAACAATGCTCGCCAGCGTAGGCAAAAACCTCTCAGATGGGCGAAACTCGTTTGGCAAACGGATCCCGCAAAATTGCAGATCACCGTCCACCACCCTTTTATCCTATCAAGATATCCCACAAAACCCAAGCCATTTGCCCCAAGCTCTTTTGCCGGCAAACGTCATCGTCCCATGTCCCGAAACCGCCCATCCCTCGCAACCAACCTCTTCGCTTAATGACATCACTCACACTTAACAAAACATCGACAAATCACGGGCTATCCGGATCGACTCTAAGTGAAACCGTATCATCAAGTCATGAAATGAGAATAGAGCCTTTTGCGAAAAACGGCTCACTCAATCCCGCCAGATACCGCGCTTAACGGTTCGACGGTTACATAAAATTTTTGCCCATCGATATGACAAAGAAACGACGAAGTGCTCGACGCAGGCAAACTCAATCCAAAGCGAGTGGATCGTAACCCTCGATTTCGAACGGTGAATTGCGCCAGCGATCACCGTCACGATCGTAGTAAGGCTCAGTAATCGCCTCTTTGATCGCATCGACGTCCGTCTTGTTCGGATCGTAGATGATGCGCACTTTAACCGCGCCGGGACCAGGCCAAGCCTCCATCCGAACGTACCCATCGAGTGCGTACAAGTCATCCCGCGTTACGAAATAATCAAACAAACTCGCCTTCCCACGACAGGTAAGGTTATGCACAGCCAGTTCCGCGACGGCAGTCTCGGTAGGAGGTTCTCCATGTTCTTTTACGAAAGAAGGAAGAGGTACGACGTACGCAGCGGTCACCGCACCGGAAAGACAGATGAACAGCAAAACCACCAACGCATATTGAGGCCAAGTTCGCTTGGCATTGCTTCCAGGCCCCCACGTCAATGCTGTGGTCGCGTCCGTTTTGCAAACCTCGACGCAATTAAAACAAGACATACAGCGTGCCGAATTCACTGTGGACATCTGCCCCACCGGAATCGCCATCGGGCAAGATTGCTCACATTCACCGCACCCGGTACAAACGTCATCATCTTTGCGGACTTTCGTCAATCCGAACCTCGAAAACGGATTCAACACAGCCGCAAGCGGGCAGAAGTAACGACAAAAAGGCATGATGATCAGAAGCGACGCGAACACAATCGAGCCCGCAACCACGTACGCCCAAAACGTAATGTCCTCACCATGCCTGCTCAGTAGCGCGTAACAAGGATCGAACGTACGGAAAATCAACTCTGCTTCTATCCACGTAAGCACCAGAATGACCACAAGCAACACGTACTTCAAAGAAGCCAAAGCGCGATCCAGACGATGCCCGACTTTGTATTCTTTGATCCCCAATCGCCTCGCACCGCTTTGAAGCCATTCGGAAATCGCCCCAATCGGGCACATGTATCCGCAAAACGCCCGTCGCAAAAGAATCGTAATCAACAACACCGCTGCAAGTACGTAGAAGTTCGACACCCCCAACGAACAAAGCATGTTGCCCTCGCTGGCGTACGTGTAAATCGCCTCTACGCCACCAAACGGACACCACCGTTCGGCGTTACCGCGCACCACGAATACGCCAACAATCGTAAGTGTAACAAAAAAGAACTGTACAAGCCTGCGGAGTGTCTTCGCCGACATAAGGTATGCTCTTGGTTCGTGCGGAGGATCAGACCCCGGTGCTTCATCGTCCTGCTGGAAACACCGGGTGCCCTTCCTCAACAAAGCCATTTTTTAGTGATTTACCTGAGGAACGCTCAATAATCGCCTTAACGGCGTCCGTTACTTTTTCTTACTGCACGAACTGCGTGACGGGCAATTTCCGCAACCAGACCCGCCGCTGCACTTTGATTCTTTGATCGTCGACTTCGTCCCAAGCGCGCCTTTAAAACGTGCATCATCCTTGATCGACGCAAAATCCGCGCACTGCATCGCGTATTTCTTCCCACCGTCCAGCAAGCTTGGCGGAGTCTGCTTAAAACACTTGGTTAGCGCCGCACAAGCTTTTTCCGTGTTGCCCAGTCGTGCGAACATGCACGCTCCATCGAACAGCAAACCGGCATCTTCTTCTTCGGAAAAATCGAGTGCAGCAGCGACACTCTTCGCACGCTCCATTTGATCGGTGCGCGCCAGCGCCGTAGCAAGATACACTTGGCTGCGCATCGACCGATGGGAGTCACTGAGCCCATCGATAAGCGCAATTGCCGCCTTGTTTTCATTCATCAGAAGATGTGTTTCGGCAAGATTGGCAGCGGATTCGGGCGTGGACAGTCTTTTAAACGCAGCTTTGTCCAACGCAAGGGCCTCACCAAACACTTCGTGCTCGTGGTAAAATGAACGAAGCGCAAGAGCAAAATGGCTGTATAACTCGTTGTCTGTCTCGCGAGCCAGCTGCTTGCGCATCCGGATCACCTGACGCAGCATCGTCGCCTGCTGGCGATATGCCTCATTCTCCTCGTCGTTTTGAACTGCCTCCACATACGCCTTGTAAGCACCCTCAAGGTCTCCCTCCTCGAGCAGAGTGTTGCCTTTCTTAAAGAGGGCCTCACCCGTCGCCGCCGTCGCAACAGACGCCACCGAAACCATTACCGCCATCGCCAAAATCAACAAAGCCGTTCGTCTCATATTCGACTCCTTTGTGCCGACCGTAATCAGTAGATGACAGGCCCGATGCCTCTACTCCCAGTCAAGCGCCGTTTCTTCACATTCGCCGTTGCGAACCTCCAAATAACCAAATATCTAACGTTGCATATGTGATTTACCTGCGAAAGTATAAATTTTTTTGTCGTAGCAAGCACCTCTAGACCCAGCAGGACGCACGACACGCACTATTGAAGGACAGCCGATCAATTTGAAACCACGATTAATGCAGGAAAGTGGTCCGCAGCCCCGACGCAAAAACCCACACCATCGATAACCACCCTATTTATCCCCTACTCCGCTTGATCTTCGAAAATCAGAACCTGAAGCAACCGGTCAGCTCCAGCATGATACGGATCGCACAACAGTGCCTCCTCGATCGACTTGCGCGCCTCATCACGTCTGTCTAGTTCCAGCAGCACTGCGCCGAGGCGGTAGTGGATTTCTGCATCATCCGGCGCGTAAACAAGCATCTTTCGAAATACGGCCTCCGCTTCCTCCATCCGCCCCATCGACGCAAGCCCACTACCGTACTGAATCAACACTAATCTATCCTCTGGCGACAAACGGACAGCCTCGGTCAAATGACGCCAAGCAGCATCCTCCTGCCCCAACGCCCCCAACGCTATACTCAGTCCCAAATGAGCCTTTCCAGGATCTGCGTCTTCTTTCAAACCCACTTCGAACGCCCGTATCGCCTGCTCCCATTCACTTAACCGAAGATGAAATCCACCCAATTTAAGCCAGGCATCGGGATTCGACGATGCCGTCTTAGCGAGTCGATCCGCGATCGGTCTTGCTTCATCGACGTATCCCAATTGTGTGAGGGTATCCAACAAACCCGCCAAAGCGTCCGAATTCTCCGATTCAAGTTCGACCGCCTCCACGAATAAATCGTGTGCCGTTTCCACATCCCCAGTCCGCAAATACAGCTCACCAACAGTCACAGCAAACTGGCCTCGAAAATCCTCAGTCCGATCGAAACCCCACAACGGGTTCAGGGCAGGAAGCAGCACGCCCAGTACGGAACAAATTCCGGCAAAGATTAACCCACGCGGCGAGAGATCCACGCGATTCATTTCGGATCGTGCTCGGAGAATCGACCTGTTTTTGACGTTAAAAAGGCAAGCAATGGCATTAGAAAGCAAGCCGGCGGATGCGATGCAGGCGATGGGCAATATGGGTAGCCTATATCGTGGCGAATAAAAGAAAAGTACGACTACGAAGGCTGGAACCAAAAACATCGCCGCGTCTGCCAACGTCAAGGTACCATGTTTTCGCAGCAACACGAATCCCGCTATGGCCGTCCCGATCAGCAAAGGTGTTTGTATAGGTGCTGTCTTCGTCCAATCAGCAAGCCCCTGTTCTCGCTCCAAAGCCAAACCATAGATGTCACCAAACCGCGTTCCCGTAAAGAACCAATACGCCTTACGCAGAGCTAACACTCCTGCAGAAAAAGGGTGTTCCAACCAAAACGATACGCACTCCTCCACAAAGAATCGATCGATGGTTCGATAGGAGGGCGGCGCATCCAAACCGAGTTCGGTCGCTACCACCCTAGCAACATCTTGATGCATGCGTTCTTTCCGAACGTCAACACCAGCCACACGCGTATAAACGCCAGTCGATTCAATTGTATTCCCCTGTCGAAGCGTAATACCCGCATGGGCTGTCAAAGGAATGAATTCGCCGCACGCCTGCCAGTTATGCGCAATAGGTAGAACCAACATCATGGCAAAGCCGCAAAAACCACCAATAACAAATCCGACTCGTTTTGAAGCTTCGGGGTGTTCAGTGGGAATCAACTCATCACACGAACACTGCATTTCTCGATCTTCGCTCATCCCGACCGCGACCTTACGCCGCTGGAGTAACCAGATCACAATGATGGGACCGAGCAATACCGCTGGTGGATAAGCTAACGTCACAGCGCCGCCTGTAAGCCCGATCAACAACGCACAGACTTGTGACTGCCCGACGCGATGCCGTTCCAACACCAGTAAAAAAAGACTCACCAACAGCAATTGGACAGTGCTCGGCAAGAGTCTAGTCAACAACCATGCCGGTTCGGCGCTGAACGCGAACAAGAATCCAGCCATCACACCTGCCCACGATCCAAATTTGGACCAGGCGATACGTACGATCACCAGCACGGTGACCAGGTGCAAGAGCAACTGGACGATAGCCACTTGGTCGATTCGAAATCGCAAAGCGCGCAAAAATCCCAGAAAATAAGGATAAAGCGGCGTGTAATGAAAAGGTTGATCATCAACGAAAACACCTGAAGCAACGCGACCCGCCTCGAACCAATAGACGGCTGGATCACTATGCAAAGCGCGGGCTGCCGGATGTTCGGCCACGTAGGAAGTTAGAATCGCCCAACGCGACAATAGCACGAACAATACAACCACCAAAACCACAAAAAGCGCTGTTCGTCTGCTGTGCTCAGTGGCATCCATGGCTACCTCAGACTCGAAATCGGACGCTTGCCTACCGCCAAGTCGAGATTCATGGTGTTTATTGCGAAGATGTGAATCGGCCATAATCCCTTACTCAATAGCAGGTTACGAATGGAATTGTCGGCCGTATTGTACACGCAGGCCCCAGTCAGCGTCCAATAAACCAACTGTTGCAGCTTTTCATCATAGCTCACGAGTCCAAGAACACACTTCCATGTCCGGATATTTCACAGGTCCATCTATACTCTCAAAGCTATTCCAATAAATAGGTTAAAACTATAAAGCACACACTTCCGGAAAATAAAAAAGATTGCGCCTTAAACCGTTGAAATGTCGATGTATGGAAAGTGGTACAGAAGGCAGGCGGTCTGACGCTGATGTCTCCGAGCACCTCGAGATACCTGTGAAAATTGGGTGCCTTACCGAAATCCGCGATCATTAGACCCCTGTGAAATCCCCTAACTTGACCCCCGAGTCCGAAAATGTGGTATACTTAACGCAGCTTAATGGAAATGAGCGCGGGGTTATCTGCGCTGTCCTATCTGGCACACCCTGAACATTACCACATTTTTGGATAGCGCCTACTTCGTGGGCTTGCTCTTGGGAAAGAGGCACAAAAAGCGGAGTCTAGGTCGAGAAGGTACGAATTTACGACCAATCGCACTACATCTGTGCCGAAAGCGAGCAGCGAGCTATGTCCGAGGAGCAGGAAATCATGCAACACACCAAAAGGCTGGACTCTTTCACAAGTGGGTTTCCGTTCCCATGGTCAGTCTCGCCAACTGAACTGAGCCGCCCGGTCGTCGAACCCGCCGGACGAACAACTCCCCCTGAGCCGCGCAGGCCGATGGACTGTGAAGCATACCTCGAGCGAATGCGCGTACGAACAGTCGATGGTACAAGCCTCGAAGTCAACGAAGCCTATTTTTGACCATATGCTGTGAATCCTTCCAAAATACTCACTGTTGTATGGGGGGATAATCAGCCACGACTGTGAAACAATAAATCCCGCCAATCGGATCCGGTCTTTCCATTCACCAGGATTCAAGTACCAGCAAGCATCAATAGCACATCCGTGTAAATCACACGGCGAAAAACTGTGCTGCTTGACACCTTCCGCGCACTGTCCGTAGCATCGCGTTGAGGAGGTATTCATGAGCACTGAAGTGATTTCAGTCATCAATACGGAGGAGATCAACGCTGCTATCCAGCGTGGTGTCGAAGTCCTCCAAAATGGCGGACTTGTCGCGTTTCCCACGGAGACGGTCTACGGCTTGGCTGCATATGCAGGAAATGCCAAAGGGCTCAAAGCATTGCAAAAGGTCAAAGGCCGAGTTGGAGACCAACCCTTCACGGTCCATATCGGCAGGAAGGAAACGGTCAGCGATTTAGTGCCCGATCTCAGTGGTTGCGCAATGCGATTAGCCAGGAAAGGATTCCCCGGCCCGCTGACGCTTGTGCTCCCCACAACAGCAGCACACATTCAAGAACGCACCGGGGTTGACGAATCAGCTCTAAACGCCATGATTCGCGACGGAACCGTCGGGTTGCGCTGTCCGAACCACAATGTCGCACGGCGTCTTCTTGGCGGTATCAAAGCGCCGGTGCTGGCTTCGAGTGCGAATCCGGCAGGTCACCCCCCCCCTTTGACCGGTCCGGACGTATTGAAAACCTTGAACAACGAGATCGATTTGTTGATCGATGTGGGCCCCGCACAGCACGGTCAACCGTCGACCATCGTGCGTGCAAACGAATATGCGTATTCTATCTTGCGTGAAGGTGTGCTCGACAAAAGAACAATCGATCGGATGGCGAGTTTACGGCTACTATTTGTCTGCACCGGAAACACGTGTCGCAGCCCTATGGCTGAGGGACTCGCCAGAAAGCTCGTGGCCGAGAGAATCGGGTGCGCCGTGGATGAACTGGCAGCGCGAAATGTTCACATCGAGTCGGCGGGAACGTTCAGCAGCGCAAACCCAGCCAGTCGGCATGCGGTAACCGTAATGAAAAAGCGCGGTATCGATATCAGCGGGCACATCGCAAAGCCTGTTACGCCGGAGTTGGCGCATGTCGCTGATCGAGTCATTGTCATGACTCAATCGCATCGGCAGGCGGTGCTGAGTACGTTGCCGCATGTCGAAGGTCACGTCACCCTCCTTCTGGGCGACAAAGACTTGTCCGATCCGTTCGGGGGAAGCGAAGCCGAGTACGAAGCGTGTGCGAAAGAGATTGAAGAGGCGTTAATCGCTCTGGTTGGAGAACTCGATTTATGAAGCTGGCGATTGCAAGCGATCACCGCGGGTACCCCGCGAAGGAACAGATCAAAGGGTTCATGGAATCGCTCGGGCATGAAGTGGTGGACTTCGGCTGCGATGGGACGGAAAGCTGTGATTACCCCGATTTGGGCATTGCGGGCGCTCAGGCAGTCGCACGCGGAGAATGTGAACGCGCCATACTTATGTGTGGCACGGGGATCGGCATGTCCATTGCCGCCAACAAAGTCAAAGGCATCCGCGCCGCCCTCTGCCACGACGAACTGACAGCTGAATTGTCACGCCGGCATAACGACGCCAACGTACTGTGCCTGCCTGCCGACTTGATTGGCGGCGAACTCACTCGCCGAGTCATCGAAACTTGGCTCAAAACGACCTACGAAGCCGGACGCCACGAACGCCGCCTCAAGAAAATAGTAGACTACGAAACCGACGGGCGGTAGCGGCCGCGCGCAACATTGAAGCCTCCGCGAACAATCACTTTTTAATCCTCTGCTCCCGTCGGTACACGAGGTGCGTTGGGATAGAAGGCGTGCAACGCGAAATGAAGTGCGTGAATCGTATTGAGCGGCTTACCATCCGTCGCTTGCACCATTGCCGTAGCGGGGTTAGATCGAAAGGACATCCGTACCTCTCGCCCACCGATCGCCGTCAGCCAGTCACCGGATTCGTTCACCTTTTCAGCTAAGTACGGCAGCGAAAAAACGATCATCTCGGTATCCGTTTTCACCGCCAAGACGCGCGATTTTAATGGCAATTCTTCACTAGAAGGTAAAGGAGAAACTGGAAACTTAAGCCCTGAGCTACCGAAGTAACTTTGAAACGGTTCTTTTTTGTATCGTTTGCCGAATTTCGATTGGGGCTCGACAACAAGCGTGCCCGGGTGCGCTTCACGCCAATGATCCCATCGAACCACCTGTGCGGGGATTTGTGTCAGCCTATCGCCTCGTGTTGCAGCCGGCCCGGCTACAGCGCGCATGTGGAGTTGGCTCCACAAGCTCTCCCCCACATCGCCGCGTCGATCGAACATCAACAAGTTCGAATTGTAAACCAACCCGCTAACGCCGAATTCCAAAGTTTCTCCATCAACTCGCCGATCAAAGACAACCACGCTATCGCAGGTCGGACTATACGTCACCGCGACCGGAATGCCCGCGATGGTATCATTGATAACTTCGTGCCAACTGATCACGCGTAACGGATACGCCCTCGCCTCATCACCCATTGACACACCGATAACCCGGTCACCGCTGACAAGGTACTTGCCTCGCTGATTCTCATTGATCGCATCGGCATCCGCCGCAGTGAACATCGGCGGATCGGTCAATGCCGGAATCCCGTCCTTAGGCCTACCGACGGTGGTCAGGTACGCCTGATCGATCAACGCGTTGGACAGGTCAAACCCGTATGTTTGCGGCTCCTTTCCATCGCCAAACTTTTGCGTCCCCAAAGACGGAATGATGTAAACAAGCCGCCAAGCAATGATTGCGCACACCATCAACATCGCAACTAACAAAACCCACCCCCCGCCACTGAGGCTGAAGATGGTTGGCTTTTGTGGATGAATGTTATCGGGGTTTCCTTGAACCATCATAAGCGAAGTATGCAGCGGGACATGAGCCGGGTCAAACCCGGGGGAAAGAAAGGTAACAGCGTGCGCTAGTCCGAAAGACTCGCAACCTTCGCAGCAGGAACCTGTTCGCCAACCAAAATGCGAGGTGAGTTCGTCGCAGGCCCCTGATCCATCACTAAAACCGCCAGCAACAACGGTAAGTAAATCACACTCGCCAAGAACACACGCCGGGCATTGCGGTCGCTACGTTGTTTGTAGAGCAAAAGCCCAACCCATGTGACCAAAGTCCCGAGTACAACCGAACTCAAAAGGAATGTGTAGCCTGCCAACCCGGACAACGTCACGGCAATCGTTAACGGAATCAAAGCGAGTGAGTAGAGTATTACTGCTCGACAGGTCATCTCTCCTTCGGGATCGACAAGCGGAAGCATCTTAAATCCACCCCGCTGATAGTCTTCGCGGTAAAGCCAGGCAAGCGCCATAAAATGCGGGATCTGCCAGACAAAGAGAATTGCCCCCAGCAGCCACGCCTCGGGCGAAAGCGTATTCGTCACCGCAGTCCACCCCATCATCGGAGGAATCGCTCCACACACAGCGCCGGCGAGCGTACTCATTGTGCTGCGTGTTTTGAGTGGCGTGTAGACGGCGACATAGATTAGAATGGCAGCGAGCCCAAGCCAAGCTGTCAGCATATTGACAGCGATCGCAAGAATCGCGGGACCGGCTATTGACAGCATCATCGCAAGTCCCATCGCGTGGGCGGGACTTAGGTTGCCAGACGGAAGCGGACGATTGCGAGTCCGATTCATCAGGACGTCGCGGGGCATCTCGAGATATTGGTTCCAGACATTGGCTCCGAACGCGGCGAATGCCGTCCCGAGCATCGTCCAAATAAAGAGGCCCCAATCCGTAGAACCACCGTTCGCAACCGCAAACCCGGCAGCCGCCGTAACCAGCACCAGCGAGCTGAGCCTAGCCTTGGTGAGCTCTATGTACAAACTGACCAGGCCGGGAGTCGATACGGAATTCGTATCGGCGGATGCGGCAAAAACGCCCGACCGCGAGCTTGCCACGGCCTGCTGGTCCGATCTGCGTTCCGGTCCGCCTGTCGATGGAGTGTGCATATAGTACTCGCGTTCGCTGGAAGTTGGCCCGTCTCACTTTCAGGAAATGGTAGTAAGATCGGCCGATACTTGCCAGTTTGGACGGAAACCGCGGGTGACCGGGGCGCCACCTGGAGTTCGTAAACGCGGGCGCTTGCGGCCTCGGCTGGGGCTAATACGATAGTCCATATACGAACGGGCCTGGTCCTACTGTGGTGCAATCCGACGTCTAGCAGCTTCACCACGCACGGATTACGCTTTCCGTTTTTCGGGTCTACTTGTGACGGATTCATTCAATGAGCGAACAAACCGCCCTGACCAATGCTGCTGAAATTGGTTTGCAGGAAACTCCTACGGCCGCATCCATCTCTGACGTCTTATGCGTGGGATTCGGGACCACGGTTGCGATGTGGTTCGCGGGTTACCTTTGTCGAATGCCCAGCCTGCAAGGTACCGTACCGCCTTGGGTACTACTAATTTTGATGTGTGGGTGCCTGCTCTACGGAGGGTACGTCATCGGACGCTGGACACCCCGTTCATGGAAGGGCGGACTTTGGGTGGGCTTGCTCTCAGCCGTACTTAACCTCCTGATTTTAGGCAGCTTACTCTCCGCCCAGGAAGCCAACCGCGTGGTGCCCTCTGCACTGCTTTGGATTCCCGGTTCGCTGCTAGCCCACGCGGTGCTGGGAATGCTCGGTGCTACCTTCGCGCAGATGCATCTCGCGAAATATGGCGATTACCCCGCCGTAGATTGGACGAACCACTTCTGCTTCATCGCTGCCGCAGCCACCTTGCTGCTCCTCGTGGCCGGCGGATTGGTTACTAGTTACGAAGCGGGACTCGCTGTGACGGATTGGCCCAACTCCTTCGGATACAACATGTTCCTTTATCCGCTGTCGCGCATGACGGGCGGCATTTTTTACGAACACGCCCACCGCTTACTCGGTTCCTTGGTGGGCTTGACCACCCTGGTCCTCGCCGTGCATCTAACAATGGTGGAAAGACGCGCCTGGGTGAAGTATTTTGTTTGGGGTGCGTTTGCACTTGTTGTGATGCAGGGCATCATGGGTGGCCTGCGCGTCACCGGTTCTTTCACGCTCAGCACCTCCGAAACGGACATGACTCCAAACATCACACTCGCCATCATCCATGGCGTTACCGGGCAGGTGTTTTTCGGGATGCTGATAGCGTTGACTGCTTTCACCGCACCACGATACAAAAATCCGCAAGCCAGCAGCATCGAGCCAACCGCTTCCACTGATCACAACCTGACGATTGTTCTGGTTCTCGTTCTCATGTTGCAGCTCATTCTCGGTGCCGTTCTCCGGCATGTGCAAGGAGCCTTGCACTTGCACGTCACGATGGCTGCAGGTGTGACGATGGTGGGACTTGCAACCGGCGTACGCATGTGGGGCTTGTACACCAGGTATCCACTCCTGGTCCGACTCGGCACTGCCTTGCTCATTATCATCGGTTGTCAGTTAGTGCTGGGCGTATTCGCGCTGGTCGTCACGACACTCGGAGGCCAAGACGCAAACCGCACCATGACGGAGATACCTGTCTGGGAGGTGCTCATCACTACGGCACATCAAGGCACGGGCGCCATTCTTCTGGCAGTATCCGTTTCGCTAGCGTGTTGGTGCCGCAGACTCATCAGATCGGACGAGTTGCAAAACGCTCCAACGTCATCGGACTGACTGATCACTTATCCTATACAGCACGGCTTTTTTAGTCCCGTGGTCGCGTCGCGCAATGTGCAACGCGCCGATCCGACTACTGCGGGAGCAAGCCAATTTTTCACACTCTCCTAAGAAATCTGACCGCAAAAGACCGGGGGTTGATATACGTCAACTCCTATCTTTGCACGCGCGGCCATAATTAGCATCGGTGATAAGATAGCACCCTCATATCAAGGAGCACCGCATTGACGGACGCATCCTTATCAAAACCGCAAGTAGACGCACTCTCCGTTGCGTTCTACACCATCGGGTTCGTATTCCTAACTGTAGGGTGTGTATTGTGGGCGAATCCACTACGTTTCAAAAGCCCCGCCAAGCCCGCCGTTTACGTTGAAGCGAAGATGCGTGGCACGCAACCTGTTCGTACCCCGCAACTCGCCCCAGTCCTGACTCACGCGACGTTCACGTACCAATGCAGCGATTGTCACGATTTGTTCCCTTCCTCCGACACCTCGGGGCGGAGACTTTCGTTCCATACGGACATCACGCTGGCGCATGGAATCAACGACCGTTGTTTCAACTGCCATCACCAAACCGATCGCAACGCTTTCGCGGGATATCGCACAGAATCGATTCCTTTCGATAAACCTCAACTGCTTTGCGCCAAGTGCCACGGACCAGTCTATCAGGATTGGTTGCACGGCGTACACGGTCGAACGGACGGATACTGGAATGCACAATTCGGCCCTGTACGGAGGCTGAAGTGCATTGAATGTCACGATCCGCATACTCCCGCTTTCGCTTCACTGAAACCGGCGCCGGGCCCGAACACATTGCGAACCACAACTCACGAACACGATAAGCCCGCTAACCACAAACCCAATCGCAATCCACTCATGATTTGGCGAAAGGGTGAACCGCAACACGCCTCCACGCCGGACGCAGAAAGGAACACGCCCTGATGACCTCTGCAAGCGAAAACGGGAACAGTGTGTCGATGACACGGCGGGGCTTTCTTGCCAAAAGTACTGCAGGTGCTGCAGGCGTGGCTGCGTTGGCCGCGTCGATGTCTCCGCTTCGACACCTAGCTGATGATGACCTCCCCTCGATGGAGGAGTTTCTCCAAAAGCACTACAAGGAGATGACGCAGGAAGACAAAAGCCGCACCCTCGCCAGAATTGCCAACGAGGTTGAAAAGCGACATGGCGTCAGCACCACAATCGCCGATCCGGCGCCGATGGACGGCGTCGAGTTTGTCTACGCATTGAACATCAGTCGGTGCATCGGCTGTCGGCGCTGTGTCCACGCCTGTGTGAAAGAGAACAACCAATCGCGCAGTCCGGAAGTGCAGTACATCCGCGTGCTGGAAATGCAAAAAGGCAGCACGGACGTCGAAAAGGCCAATCATCATTACAACCCGCCCGCTGTTCCCGAACACGACAGTTACTACATGCCCGTGCAATGCCACCAGTGCGCCAAACCGCCTTGCGTCAAAGTCTGCCCTGTTGAGGCAACCTGGCAGGAGCCCGACGGCCTCACCGTGATCGACTATGACTGGTGCATCGGCTGTCGGTACTGCGAAGCCGCCTGCCCTTACTGGGCAAGACGATTCAACTTCCAAGAGCCGTCGATCGATCCTGAGAACATCAATCCCAACATGGCCTACCTGTCAAACAGGCCTCGACGCAAAGGCGTCATGGAGAAGTGCACCTACTGTTTACAGCGGACGCGCGAAGGACGCATGCCCGCCTGCCTCGAAGCCTGCCCAACAGGCTCGCGCAAGTTCGGCAATGTCCTCGATCCCGACAGCGAAGTTGCCTACATCCTGCGGCATAAACGTATCTTCATCTTCAAGGAGGCCGTCGGCACCTTGCCGCGATTCTTCTACTACTTCGACGAACGTGGATCTCGCTACCACGAACCTACAGCCAAGGCCGAACAAGGAGGTGAAGCATGAAGCGCTACGCAGCCTTCGTTTGGCAGTGTGCGAGAATCAGCTTCGTCGGTGATTGGCGTTACTACGCGTGGATGACCTTGCTCACGATCGTCGCCTTGATCGGACTGAACGCGTACTGCAAACAACTCGTCTATGGGCTGGTGACCACGGGCATGACGGATCAAGTGTCGTGGGGCTTATATATCGCCAACTTCACCTACCTCGTGGGGCTCGCTGCGGCGGCTGCAATGCTGGTCATTCCGGTTTACGTTTATCGCAACATGCACCTCAACGACGTGGTGATCTTCGGTGAATTACTCGCCGTGGCGGTCATCATCATGTGCTTGCTCTTCGTCATGGTGGACCTCGGCCGGCCTGACCGATTCATGCACCTGATCTGGCGTTTCAACTTTCCGCTCTCCATGCTCACTTGGGATGTCATCGCGCTGAACGGCTATTTGCTGCTCAACCTGCACATCTGCGGCTACTTGTTATACACCGCCTACTGCAAACGAACGCCGTCGAAGGCATTTTACGTGCCCTTCGTGTTCATCGCGATTGTCTGGGCTATCAGCATTCACACGGTAACCGCCTTCCTTTATGTGGGCTTGGGCGGCAGACCATTTTGGAACTCCGCCATCATCGCACCGCGCTTCCTCGCCAGCGCTTTCGCGGCCGGGCCGGCGTTCATCCTGCTCACCCTGCAGGTCGTCTGCCATTTCACAAATCACCACGTCAGTCACGA
>JANQHN010000091.1 GCA_028282665.1 Phycisphaerae bacterium
GTCCGTGACCTGCTAAACAGCGGCAAACTCTACGACGGTCACTTTGCGGATATGGACAACGATTCCGGCGACACGCTATCCGACGGTGTGCGTTGTGAAGCCAACGGCCCCACGCCCACCGAGGATAACCGAGGCGCCGGCGTATGGATCGAAATGAGCATCAACAACAACCATCAACTCGCCCCCAACGCCGACGGACTAGGCGATCCCGGTCGCACTGTCGGCTCCGCTCTTGTGGACGTAAATTGGAACAGTCTAGGAGGTTTTCCGAACGACAACATGGTTCGCACAGCTCTGTTTACCGCCGCGAACAAAATCGGCGTGATGGAGCTCAATCGCCCCGAGGATCTCGAATGGAACCCGCTGGATCCCAGTGGCACGCCACGCCTGTACGTCGTCTTCACCAAAAACGGTCGTCCGACCGCTTTGGAGGAAAACGGCGTGCTTGTGGATC
The DNA here is from genome assembly GCA_028282665.1 of Phycisphaerae bacterium. Taxonomy (GTDB): domain Bacteria; phylum Planctomycetota; class Phycisphaerae; order UBA1845; family UBA1845; genus JANQHN01. The sequence goes on from JANQHN010000091.1 coordinate 455, forward strand.
CCGCGAACCACGGCAACCCCTGCGACGGCGATATCGATGACGACGGAACTCCGGACGTCCCCTTCGGCGCGCCGCGTCGTCCGGATCCGGTCGGCAGCATATTCGCGGTCGAGGAAGCCAATCCAACGAATCCGGCCGACTCGCTGACGTTTACGTTCTGGGCTGCCTGGAAGGGTACAGAGGGTACAGGCCCGTTAGATGTAGCAAACCCCGACAACGCGATGATCGACGCGATGGGTGGCGTTTGGTTCGGCACTGACGGCAATTATGGTCGTAACGGTACCGCGGATGCGCTTTATTACCTCGATCTGAACCCAGCGCATAAGGCCGGTCAGCCGGACATCGTCAATCCGACTTTCGGTAAAGCGATGCGTCTGATCGCCGGCCCGAGCGACTCGGAAGCAACCGGTCCCGCGTTCACGCCGGATATGAACACCATTTTCTTCAACGTACAGCACCCTGGTGAGGGTGAGCCCAGCGTCTGGCCCGCTCGCTAGGCAGCGCTGCTGTTTCAAAGTTCCGATTGGCGTGCGAACCACGCGTGGTCGAGAACCTCTCGGTCGCGCGGGTTTCGCCCCACCATTTCAGGAGATTGTCGTGATTCGGAAACCAATATCCATCTTCAGCCCGAGGCGACGGGCAAACACGGTTGTCTCACTGTCTTTCGTGTTTTGTGGACTGGTCGCTTCGCTGTTCGCGGCTGCACCGCGAGGTGGTGAGTACGATCCGCTGGCCAAGGCAATCGAGACGGCGGGCGTCGTTAACAACCTCGAAGCTCCAATTCCCCCGCAGTGCTACACGAAAACGGACGGCATCTCCAACCCATGCTGGACTTGTCACACGATCCCCGTTCAGCCGAACTACATGCTGGATTGGGAACTACAGGTCGAATACGCCTTCAGTGATTTCGGCTTGGTCAATCGTTGGAACAACCTTTTCGTAGATCGGTCCAACATCATCGGACAGATCACCGACGAGCAAATCCAGGATTACATCAGCCAAGACAACTACACGATGCTTCGTGAAGCACTGATTGGCAATCCGAATTATCCGGGATTCGTCCCCGATCTGGATTTCTATGCCGGTTGGGACGATGAGGGATTCGCTTACGATGGCAGCGATTGGCGGGCGATTCGGTTCAAATCGTTTCTCGGCACTTTTTGGCCGACCAACGGCAACCGAAACGATGTCGCGATTCGACTGCCTGAAGCTTTCCGTCAAGACGCTCAAGGCAACGAATCCCGTGAAATCTACAAGGTGAATCTCGCCATCCTCGAGGCGGCCATGACTTCCGAATCGGCTTTTATGATCGGACCGATCAACCGAGTCGTCGAGCCGATCGATGAGTCGCTGGCCGGCACGGATCTGAATGACGATGGGCAAGTTGGCGGCACAATTCACCGGATCATCAACCTGCCCAGCCATTACGTGGGTGGCGCGTCCAATGTGGAGGTTGCCCGCAATCTTTACCCACAGGATACCGAATTTTTGCACACGGTCCGTTATGTGGATCCACAACAGACCGATCTTGCCTCAGCACGAATGAAGGAAGTTCGATACGCTCGTAAGTTTCTGTTTCTGGATTTTTGGGCGGTGCAATTCGCGTACGAGCAGGATCAGGAGAATCGCGACAACGGCGTCCTTCCACAGTTCACCGGAGATGCACTGACCGGCATAAGCAACGATTTCGGTTGGCGCTATCAAGCATTCATCGAGGATGAACAGGGAAGACTTCGTTTGCAAACCGACGAGGAGACTCGTTTCTGCATGGGTTGTCATGGCGCGATCGGCGTGAGCGTGGACCACTCATTTGCATTTCCCCGCAAGGTTCCCGGTTTTCGCGGTTGGCGTTTTCAGGACGTTCGAGGAATTCCCGACGTTCCGCAGGTTGGTCACAATCAGCCTGAAACGTTGACCTACTTTCAGCGTGTGCAGGCCGGGGATGAGTTCAGGGCAAATGATGAAATCCTCAACCGCTTTTTCCCAAACGGCGAGCTCAATGAGGCAAAAGTCCAGCGAGCAGCGGTCGGAGGCGATCAGGATTTGTTCTGGCTCGTAGCACCCACACCCGAGCGTGCGTTGTTGCTCGCGAAAGCGTACCGGGCGCTGGTGATGGAGAATTCCTTCGAACTCGGTCGCGACGGCGTAGCCGCGCCACTGGCTAATGTATTCCCCGAAATCGAGGGCAACGGGTCCACCGAGTTGGCGGACTCGGGTTTGATCTTTTTCGACGGGCGACTGCACCTGGACTGGTCAGGTGTGGCGGTTGTACCGGGCGATGTGGACGGCGATGACGATGCCGACCCGGCGGATTGGCTCGTGATGGCCACCTGCCTCGGCGGACCGGATAGTACTACGCCTGCGGAGAGTTGCGGCCCCGTACAGTTCGACGCGTCCGATCAGGACGGCGACAAAGATGTCGATCTCGAAGATTTCGCTTTGTATTCCGCGGCGATCGAATAGTTGCGGATCAGAAACGTCTAATACCTATTGAAACCACCTTCTTGAGAAGGAGAAAAGAAATGAAAAAGTTCGTATTTGCGATGGTCATGATGTTTGGTGTGTCATCAGCGATGGCCGGCATGTTGACGACCGGCTTCGAGTCCCCCAATTTCAATACCGGTTGGATTGCCGGACAGGATGGATGGCAGAGTTTCGTGACCAGTACCACGGAGGGCCACATCGACTCGTCCAACCCCTACGCCGGTGATCAACACCTGCGTATTTCTTATGATGCCGACCAGCAGTTCGGCGATCCCGTCGGTGCGTTCAGCCCCGCCGTCGGTCACACAGCAGGCGCCAATACGGCACTGAAGGTTTTGGCGAACGTCTCCAGCTTGGGCGGCGCAAGCTATGAGATCGTTGCGCAATCGATCAGTGAGGGCTCGATCGTTGGTGAGATGCAGTTCTTCTGGGCCGACTTCGACGGTGACAGCATCTCGGGCGATATTCTCGTGAATGACGGCGGCGTATTCGTGGATTCGGGGGCCGATTTCGTACCCGGTGAATACCGCGAAGCCAGCATCGAGGCCTACCCCGGCACCAATACTCTGGATTATTACTACGACGGCAGCTTGATCTACAGCACCAGCCTCTTCGCAGGCACGCTGGTCGAGCAGGCCATCTTCATGTCTGACAACTACGAGGGCAGCGAAGGCGACTTCGACAACATCATGATTACGCCCGAGCCGGCCTCGCTGGCAACGCTGGTCATCGGCGCCGCTCTGCTGCGCCGTCGCGGTTAGTCACCGTCGGCAATTTTCCTGCCAATCTCGTGAAGCCCGGTCCCTTTTGGGATCGGGCGTTTTTGTTTCAATGAAAAGTTGAAGTTTGCGAACTGCAGTTCAAAAACAGCACTCGTCTTAAAATTAGTGCAGTTCGGGCACGGCAACGCTGGCCAGAAAAAAGAGCGTTGAGATGAGCGCCAAAACCTGGCAGACTAAACGCATCGTGGATGATTCACGACTATAACAATGTATACAAAAAAAAAGAACGAGCCCATGCAGGCACAAGCCCGCAAAAGTGATGACGTCTGAAGGAGCCCGTAGAACAATCAATACCGCGACGACCTCCGCCGGCACCAACCAAACGGCTATACTCCCGTGTCGCGGACCTACTGCGTAGCTCTCCGGATCGTTGAAGTCGAATGATTGCCCGCACTCCGGACAGCGTTCATCAGTCAGCATCTCCAGAATGTACCCGCACTCGAGACAATGCCGAGTTACGTCGGACTGCGAAGGTTTGGGCATCGGAAAATCCGCCGCTCTCACACTGCTCGAAGCAGTGGCACTACGCCGCGGGAAGGGCGAGTCAGTGTACCGTATCCGGATCCTTGGCGAATCGACGGGCAGTCTCCATGGTGATTTTATTTTCACGGGCGAGTCTGCCGAGGTCTTCGTCGAGGGTGAGCATGCCGTCACGCCTGCCTGTCTGGATGGCGGATTCGATCGAGTCGATCTTGCCAAATTTGATCGCGATACGCACCGGGTGATTCACGATCATAATCTCCTTGGCGAGGACACGCTTTTCGCCAAAATTCGCTGACGGCAGAAGATGTTGACTCACTACAGCCCGAAGACTCAGCGCGAGTTGTGTGCGAACATCGTCCTGGGCTTCGTGGGGAAAAAGGTCGACCATGCGGGTGATGGCACCTTTCGCATCCTTGGTGTGCAGAGTCGTTAGAATCAAATGCCCGGTCTCGGCGGCGCTGATGGCCATACGAGCGGTGTCACGGTCACGAATCTCACCAATCAACAATACGTCCGGATCCTGCCGCAGGCCGAACTTCAGACCGTCGTAGAACGAATCCACATCACGTCCGACTTCACGCTGCGTAATCATGCTGGACGAAACACGCTTGTGGACGTATTCGATCGGCTCCTCGACCGTGATGACGCGACTCCCGCCACGTTGATTCAGTAGATTGACCATCGCGGCGAGCGTGGTCGACTTACCGGAGCCGGTCACACCGGTGATGATGACCAGACCGTTGTTGTAAGAGACAAGCCGCTCACCGAGCGCTTTGGCGAAGCCCATCCATTCCCAATCGGGAATATCGTTGGGGATGTGACGCAAGCACGCGCACAATTTCTCCTGCGCATAAAAGACGTTGCCGCGAAAGCGACAGGGCACGCCTTCGTGCCGAACGGCGACGGAGAAGTCAACGTTTTTTCTCTCGGCGATCGCCTTGTGCGTGCCTTCCGCGACGACGGCACTGACCATGTCGCGCACGTCTTCATCGCCCAGTAAACAATCCTCGTCGACAACCTCCAACTGGCCGTGGATACGGAAGGTCACCGGAAATCCGGGCACGAGATGCACGTCGGACGCATCTCGTTTCGCCGCGAGGTGAAGCAGGTCGATCATTTTGCCGCTTGCGGCGGGCGTCTGGTCGGTCATGGTCATTTCCATCATGCCCACTTCTACACGCAACCGCACGCACGGTTGCGAGTGGCGGATGTGGGAATCGTCACCTCATTGTATCGGCGCAAACACATGCCCGCGTGCGGTTCAGGCACGCGGGCAACGGCCAAATTGTTTATTGTCAGCGGGTTTGCACCCTGCTGTTCAAATTCACAGTGCTACTGCTTCCAGCAATTCGCTCGTACGACAATCAAACACCGCCAACGAATCTAGTCGACGATCATTTGACCTGGGGCAACCATTTCGCCTTCAGACTGCATTTCGCCCGGCGAAACCATCTCATATTCGCCGCTCGGCCGTTTTTGCTTGCCGCTCGGGTTGGATTCGTAAGTCACTTGTCGCTCGCGGTAAACGTGTTTCTCTTTGCGTGCGCAGCCAGTCGACAAACTCAAGGCAACCGAGCTTATCAGTCCAAGACAAACCGCTGTGTTCAATAGCTTTTTCATCGCATCAGCTCCCATAAAAAGGCGGGCCCTTCGTTCTCCGGACCCGCCGCGGTGTTCAATTCGTTCGTTTCGGCCGGGTGTTATCGCCCCATCACGACCTGTCCGTTTATTCGAGCGTACGTTTACAGCAGGGTTCCGCCATCTACTTACGCTCGACGACCATCATCTTGCGATGGATGATTTGCCACACGTCAGCACCAAGTAGCGTCACTTCGACACGAGCGACGCCCATCTCGACTTGCGGCGTACCGTAAGTCGCGCCGGCAATCATGGAATCCACCTGCGTGCTGATTTCGTCGTACTCAGTCACGAAATCGCGAACGAGAGTATTACTATTGACCCGCAAGCCATAAACCTGTTCAGCCAGCTTACGAAGACCATCGACCTCGGCGGCACGGATTGCTTTGAGCCGGCCCTGAGCAGTTTCGATTGCCGGGTCCGTGCCTTCACCCATTACCTTAATGGGGAAGGTGATCCAATCCGGAGCCTCATAGTTTGCGGTTTTTTGCGCCTGCTTGATGAAATCCGCTCTGGGAACGCCCGTACCGGTCGCACTGATGACTCTACGCTCGATACGCTGCTTGAGCTGCGTAATGTCGGTGCTGGTCACACGCCGCCCCTTGTAATGGGCAGTGTGTAATTCCTTGAGTTGCGAGATCACGCGTTCGACGGGGACCTCCATGGTTACGTAGGCAATCAGGTCATAATCGTCGAGATACGTCTCAACCTCTGAAGCTCCAATTACCAAGCCTGACGCTTTAGTGCTGATTTCGTCGTATTCGGTGATAAAATCCCGAACGAGCGTATCCGAGGTAAGCCGCAATCCTTTAATGCGTTCGAGCAGTTTGCGTTGTGCATCGACACGGGCTGCCCGCATCGCCATCAGTCTCGCTTGTGGCGTTACCTGGCGCCAAATGTCGGGAACATGCATGCGCGGGGGGATGTACTGCGGTGGAAGCGGTTCGATCACATCCTCGATCCCCTCCGGCAGGTTTGGGGGAAGCTCAGGCCTGGGTGCCCCCATACCGGTAACTTGGATCACATCTTTCTTGATACGTTGCTTAATCTGCTCGATATCCGTGGTCGTCACGCTCCTGCCCCTGTAGTGAGCGGAGTGGACTTCCTTGATGGTGGTGACGAGCTTCGCGACGGTGACTTCGGCATCCACCTCACAGACACCGTCATCGTACCAGCGGGGCTTACCCAAGCGGATACCCTTCACGAAGGTATCCACCGCAGTCTTGATCTCATCACTCTCGGTTATGAAATCCTTGACGTACGTTTCGGAGTTGAGTTGCACGCCATAGACCGTCTCGGCGAGTTTGCGGTAGCAATCCGCTTCTGCAGCGCGCTTGGCGAGCAGTTTATTCTGTGCGGCGGTCGTGGTCTGTGCGGCGGCGGGCAAGCTCACCGCAGCCATCGCCAGCATCAACGTCACTTTCAATTTCGCGCCATTCATCATCTTCTCTCCTGTAAATGCCTAACGGCTTATTGTCCTTTTGTTTGGGGTTGTTTTATCGCGCCTAGCAGGGAACAGTTTCCTTCGCCGTTCGCTTTGGTAGACACAAAAGAACGGCGAGGGTTAGTGCCTGTGAAAATTGCCTCGGCAGGGCCGAAAACCCACGCTATTCCCGCACCCGATCACCGTACGTCTCCATCCGATCCATGGCGAACCGGTATTCCTGAGTAATCGGATCGTTGTAATCTCGTGCGTTTGCTACTGCCTGGCGGTAATAACGCAGGGCTTCCGAGGTCTGCTTCATCGCCTCGCACGCCAGCCCGGCTCCATAGGCCGCCGCTGCGTCCCGACCGTCCACCGCCAACGCACGACGAAACGCTCCCAACGCCAAGTCGTACAGCCTCGCCCGAAGCAGCCCCACGCCATCCGCACAGTCCTTGTTGCCACTGGAAACGATCTCCGTATCCACGCGAATTCGACACGGCATAAATCGACTTACAAACGCCCTCGCACCACGTGCTACCTGCCCGCCAATGATCCTGTCCGTTGGCGGCAAATCCTCTTCCGTGGAATCTGAACCGAAGATCGGGCTGGTTCGAGTTCTATCCGTCACGCGGTAGGGATCGGGTGCATAGTAATCCCACTGACGGTTATTCGCCGTATCCAACAATTTGAATTCCGTTTGGACGGTCAGGGTACGGGTCACATTCCGAACCTGTCGGGTGTCCAGATCCACACCACCGCCACCGACACCCCGACCTCCGCCGCCGAAAAGACCCGAAATATCCACCGTCGAATCCTGGCCGTAATATTTCTCCTCTTTGACGTTGATCGTACTAAGGATCGTGCCCTGCGCACCGAGCAGCTGTCCACCGGCGCCCGGTGTGCCGGTCGGCGTGGCCATCCCCGCCGCCTGCATGTCCGCGTTATCAAACGTCACCTGCGTGTCCCGACGATCGGTCACCACGACGTCCGTGCTGAACTCACTCGCAGACTCATTAATCAGATTTTTCATGATCGAGACACTCAGTTCGGACCATTTGGCATCAGTGGTTTGACCGACCTTTGCAGGCTCGATGGATATCACACGCATTCCGGGTGGGAGTTGTTTGACGGGGTCGACTACGTAGCTGAAATCCACACGCGCCACCGCTTTGGGTGCGCAGCCTGTTGAAATGACCATTACCATCGCCGCTAATGTGGCGACCAGCATTATAAATATTCGAGACATCGAAACGTGTACCTCCTAGCCGTACATTTGGGAATCGAAGGGGCGAACCGTCGCCCGAAGGATTTGAACCTCCGCTCTTGCTGCCGCGTACCAATCGCGAACGTTTCACGGATTCCAGGAATAGCAAACCACTCCGGGACGATCCCGTCAAGACGAAAACGGTCGTTTGACGCGCAATCCCGGGGCAATCTAAAATCCTTCACAAACCAAGTACTTTTCCGGATTTACGAAATGATAGAACGCAAACGTACGCGTCGGGTACAAGTGGGGAGCGTACCGGTTGGCGGCGATGCCTCAATTGCCATCCAGTCCATGACAAGTACCTACACCAATGACGTCGACGCGACCGTCGCTCAGATTCGACAACTGGCTCGAGCTGGGTGCGACATCGTCCGCGTCGCCGTGCCCGAGAAAAAGGACACCGACGCTTTACCCGAAATCCTCAACCAATCACCGGTGCCCATCGTCGCCGACGTCCATTTTCACTTTGAACGGGCGCTCGAATCCATTGAGGCAGGCGTACACAAGATCCGGCTAAACCCGGGCAACATTGGCGACCGGAAGGAAGTCGACCGTGTCATCGCCGCTTGCCGCGAACGGGGTATTCCCATCCGCGTTGGCGTGAACGAAGGCAGCATCATCGAACGTCGAAACAAGGATGTACGCGCTTCGCAGAAGGAGGCGATGGCGTCGGATCAGCGGTCAACCACCGTCAGGCTCATGGTCGAGAAACTTGAGGATTACATGCGGATTTTTGATACGAACAACTTTCACGACGTCGTGCTTAGCGCGAAGACGGTGGACGCGGCGCTTGCAGTGGAAGCTTATTGCGCGATCAGCGAACGGTTCGATCTACCGTTGCATTTGGGCGTCACGCATGCCGGTCCCGTGGAGACGGGACGCATTCGATCCATCGCAGCGTTGGGTGCGCTAATGGCGATGGGAATTGGTGACACGATCCGGATCTCGTACGCGGCAGATCCGATCCACGAAGTGGAAGACGCAAAAGAATTGCTTTGTTCACTGCACCTGCGAAGTCGCAACGAGCCCGAACTAATTGCCTGCCCGACGTGCGGCCGAATCGAAGTGGATCTGATCAAGCTAGTCTCGGAGGTGCGTCGGAAACTCTCC
>JANQHN010000130.1 GCA_028282665.1 Phycisphaerae bacterium
TAGTACAGATTCGCCCCGCTGGGAGATTGCTGACCGCCAGGCAAAACTTGTAACGACGGCGAAGTCCCCGAAAGCGTAAAGTACACACCCTCGTTTCCGCTACCTGAGCGTAATGGCGCTGTGCCGCTTCCACCGGTTGTAGCGTTCGTGTTGTCCTGTTCCTCTCCGACAGCGTCATCTTTTGCACTGGTTGGTGGAGTCGCACCGAAATCGGTGCCTCCTTCGTCATAGTTGTTCCGCCCTAACAGGTTTGACCCGGCGGTCGGTTCCTCAGTACCTCCACCCGGCCCGCCGCGCGAAAACAACTCAATAATGATGAACTGATCGCCAGCCCCCTGCCCGCGCATCGCCTGATCCATCACACTATAAGGTCGACCATGCTCTACAAAATACGGGTCAGTCGGCAATGTCCCTACGGTCATTCGATCCACAGAGAACAAAACGGCAAAAGTTTCAATCAGGTTGGCATTGTAGTCCACAGAGATGGCATTAAGTTCATCTCCAGGCAACCCGATGCCGATGTTTCCACCCGGCAGAAAAAGCTCCGCCTGCCCTTCGATAACCTCAAGAAAATCGCCGGAGTCGAAGTCGGGACCATCCACGCTGGGTGACTGTGCGTCGAAAGCGTAGATGGGAGGGGCGAGCGGTTCGACGGGTGGCGTAGCCAGGCTTGTCCCAGCAAACGCGAGCGCAAACACCGCACCGAGGGCGATGGGCGATATAGATAATTTAATTTCAAACCTCACTATTGCTTTACTTCTCATATCACACCTCTTCACCTCCACGAGCCAACTCGTGGCGGGGTTGTGCATTCCCCCCCTCGTCACTAACTGCGTAACCCGATTCGATCCACTCAGGCCAGGTCGGATTCTGCTTCATGCGGTTAAGAATCATCTTTGCATGAAACGTGTATCTTTCCTCATTGTCGTATGATCGGTAAGCGCGTCCGAAGTGCTCCAACGCTTTCTTACGATCGCCGTGCGCCAAACTCAGTACGCCCGCGTGGAAGTGGGCCTCGCCAAGGCATGCCCATGGAGTGTCGGATGATCGGGCATACGCCTCCAAAGACTCCCAATCCTTTCCCTCAAGACAGAACCTGAACACGCCACTGGTCCACAGTTCTGAGTCTGAAAGATCAATCGTAGAGCGGAGTTCGAGCCCCCGCGAATGGTCGAATAACAGCGATTCCGCCTCCGCGGCCTGACCGAATAATCGCAACATGCTCGAAGCCCAGATGACGTCGATTGTCTCGGAACCCGTGGGATCAGCAGCAGCCAGGACAATCGCCCTGGCTTGATCCAATCGCCCACGCTCCGCCTCAATCAGCGCGGGATAAACCCAATCGTAGAAAATACTCCCGGGGCGACATTCGCGGTGGGCTTCGACATCTGCCATTGCTTCGTCGAACCGCCCAAGCCAGTAGTGCAATCGCCACCGGTAGTGATAGCCCTCACATTGCTGGTTGAAGCCAAGCCCGGTCTCGATCGCACGAGTCCGCATTTCGAGCGCCTCTTCAAACGCCCCTACGCTTTCATAATACTCCGCTTCAGCAGTAACAGGCCGCTCGTAGCTCGGATCAACCCGCTGCCCTTCACGAGCCCAAAAAAGAGCTTGCTGGTAGTGGTCGTCAACCAATTGATCGCCGCGCGTTCCCTCGCTGCCCCTATAGATCTCCGCCGCCAGTCGATGCGAAATGGATAACAGGTAATGCGGATACGCGCTGTAATAGCCATTGTTTACGAGTTGACGCAACGCTGAGTCCGCTTCTTCAAACCCATCAATCGCCCGAGTTTTATACATCTGCTGATTGCGCGCTCGGGCCAAGTGCAGCACCGCCTGAGGATAAAATTCCCCCTCCTGCCCGCGCAGTCGTATGGCTTGCCTGTAAGACTCGATCGCATCCGCAGGCCTGTCGAAATGAATCGCCAAGCCCCGCCAGAACCAGGCTTCTGCGGTAAGCGGCGTTTGTCGCAAATCACTACCTAAAGGCACAAATCCCGCGTCGCGATCGGCATCGTCCACCGCGCTCAAAGCCGCCTCGCGCTGTCGATCGCGCCGCAGGACCCACGCACACGCGTATCGCGTTTCGAAAGAAGCGCCTTCCTGCACCTCGAGTTCACTCAACCGCTTCACCGCCTCTCCGGTTTCGCGGCGGCCAACGAGTACGAGCGCTTCGAGAAATTCGAGCCGCTCGCTCGATGTTCCCAAATCCCTCGCCTTCGTGAGATCTTCTTGGATAGCGTCCACCTCGCGATAGTCCTTGTGGGCCAATTGATCGTACACGCGATCCAGCAATGCATCCGCCCGTGCTTGACGGTCATTGCGAATCGCCAGCCCGAGTCCGATCGCCAGTACGGCGACAAGCACAAAAGCGGCGATTGCAGTGCTGAGTGATTTGTGGCGTTTGACCCACTTGCCGGCTCTCTCAACAGGACCAACGCGGCGGCTTAATATAGGCCTGCCTTCGGCGAAGCGACGCAGATCATCCGCCAACGCCTCCGCGGTTTGGTGGCGACCACTGGTCTCCTTCGACATTGCCCGCAGGCAAATCGTTTCAAGATCAATAGGAATACGCGAATCGAGTCGACGGGGCGCTGTCGGCTCAACGCGACAGATTTGATCGATAATCTGTTCTCGCGTTTCGCCTTCAAAAGGCCTTTTGCCCGCAAGAATTTCGTACAATGTGACGCCCAGCGCATAAATGTCCGCCCGGTGGTCTACGGTCTTGGAATCGCCGCGAACCTGTTCCGGAGACAGGTAGGCGGGAGTACCCATGATTTCACCGGGAATGGTCAAATGCGGTTCGTTAGTCAGCCGGGCTAAGCCGAAATCGGTGATGTGCAAAGCATTGTCCGGACCGAGTAACAGGTTGTGCGGCTTGATGTCGCGATGAACAACACCCTGCTGGTGAGCATGATGCAAACCATCTGCAACCTCGGCAAATAATCGAGCGAGGTGTCGATAATCCTCGCGGGAGCGAATCACGCGTGAGGTCGAAACGTTCGCCGCTTCCCTCGTCACACGCGGTTTGGTCCGGTTATCGCCCAGAAAATCCAGACCGCCTTCATCCGCGGCCTCGCCCTCTGTTGCACTCGCGGTCAGGTGCGTTCTGCGCGAACCGCGCAATTGCTTAACGAACTTCGTTGAAGCGCCGGATCGCCCCTCGCCCGCAAGGTCTTTGGCCCATGTCGAACTGAGCATTTCGGGACAGCTTCGCACGACGGTGTTGAGGCTTACGCCATCCACCAATTCCATCGCGTAATACACCAATCCCTGATGCTCGCCTTGGGCAAAGATCGAAACCACGTTGGTGTGGGTTAGTTTCGCCGCAGCCTTGGCTTCCGTACGAAAGCGCCTCACCGAAGACCGCCCGGCATGCGCGTGGCCTGGAAGAACCTTGAGTGCAACTTCCCGGCCAAGCGAATCCTGTTTGGCCCGATAGACGATACCCATCCCGCCGCGACCAATTTCTTCTATGATCGTAAACTCGCCCAATTGCGTGCCCACAGGCAGGCCCGCCTCTTCATGACGAAGATCCGGGGAGGGGCAGGCAAAGCCGTCATTGCCCACACTGGCATCTCGGAAGCTCGCCCAGCCGACGAGCCCCCCGGCTTTATTACTAAAAGCTTCGCGAAGTTCTTCGATTAGTCTGTCGTCATCGTGAGACGTCATACCCCACAGACCCTGTTCTCGCGGCGAATATCAGCACTTTTGCCATTCTCAGCCGATCAAATGCCACGCACAGCTATGAATAGGTTCCCCGCTTGGACGATTTGACACGGAACTTGATATTTTTTTTGAAGCCAACTCCCACGCATAGCGCAACAGCAAACGCAGAAGTGAAAAAACAAGCGAAGAAAACCAAAAAATGGCGAAATGAACAAACTCTGCCAAGCAACTTCTTCCCGATTCGGCCCCCGGAAAACGGTAAACATGCTCAGACGTCCTCGTCAGGATCTAATTGCTCAAGTCGCTCTTTAAGCCGCTTGAGCACCCGAGATTTGGCTTGGTAGACACTCGCCTTGCTGATGCCCAAAGATTCTGCCGTTTCTTCAACGGGACGATTAGCTAGAACATGCAACCTGAACGCCTGCAATGTTTTTTCCCCGATTTCATCAGCGATAGAGCGCAGCGCCCAACGGAGACGATGAAGCCGCCATTCCTTCTCCCAAGAACTGTCCGCACTGGCTTCTTTATCCGCGGCTAAGTAATCAAAGTCCTTGGGATCAATCTTCGCTCCTTGCGCAGCTTCTTTTTTGTTACGGCGAATCAGCGCATGCACCACAGCTGAGCGCAAATAGGCACGGAACCGTCCCTTTGATGCATCGTATTGGAAACCCTCCATCGCCTTGAATAAAGACAGCTCAACTTCCTGCACGATGTCTTCCGCGTCGTTGTGCGAAGCGCCCCGACTTCGGGCATAGCGATAAAGGAGTTCGCCGTAGCGATCATGAAATTCATGCCAGCTGAGCTGATCCTCGTGATCGCGCAGACGCATGATAAGAGTCAAGCGTGTTGTATCGATTCGTTCCATGATTTCATATTCATTCTCGCAGTACGCCGCTTATTTCACAAGGACCAAACCACCGCTTTATCATTTCCTTTGCGCAGTTTATCCCACATCCCTGCTTTCCTATGGACTTCATTATTCGCCTGCGACCTTCAAAAAAAGTAATCACGCGTGTCAAAGCGTTTGTTAACCGGACCTATGGAAAGATGCGGGCGACGATTGAAGACCATCGTGAGGCAACCTTCAACCATCGCAAGCAAAAACAAACCGGGTAGGTCCACCCCTCACGGGGATGAGTGGATAAGGCACTCTTGAGCGTCGATTGTCGGTACCGGTTTGTGGCAGCCCGGCCTTCGGCGTTCAAGAGGGGCTGCGATTTTTGTTTAAATTCCACCAAAAATCGCAGTAAAAACGTGGAAATTTGGAGGTGTACGATGAAAGTGGGTAGAAACAGGAAGGTATGGTGTTGTGCGGTTTTAGTTGGATTGGCGCTGGTCGCCGGGGTTGGTCCAGCGTCCGCCATTGTCGTCGGTTTTAGCGGAGAGTTCCATCAAGATATAAGAGACCCCACGATGTGGCCTAATGACGTACACATCGAGGGGACTGTCTATTCCTCCGACGGAGTCTGGCCAACGCTTATTCAGCATTGCGACGGACCGTTCCCGAACTTCGACTACACGATCAAACAGGACGACGCCAACCCGAACGAGTTCCATTTCACTGCGGATTGGTGGCTCGATCCCGACCAAGCGCCCATTCCCTATTGCACGGTGATCGACCTTTGCATCTTTATCGATGTCAATGGCAAAAACATCATTGTGGACTTGCGGGGTTGGTGGACGCGCGATGGTGTGCGTGTTGAAGCAGGACAGTGGAACAGCGGCTACTTCCCGGTCATGGGTTTCAACGTTGAGGACTTCATCAACGAGCCCCTGCCGCCTCACGGCCAGTTGTTCCAACTCGTCAACGGCAATTACAACGGCAAACCGGGCGATGCGCAAATCCCCGTTGAGATCGTCCAGTTGGACTTGGTCCCGCTGGATCCTGGTGGATTGGAAGTGCTGGGTAAGGATCCCTTCTCGCAGCTTCGTGTCGATGGTCTGCAGAAGGAATTGCCGTGGATTCCCGTTATCAGGAGTACCGGTCAGCCTATCTCGCCCGAAAAACCCGTTCCGCTGGCTCCGGACAGCTTTTTCAACGTGTACTATCAGAAATCCCAACCGCACTCGGACGGCTTCACCGTTGCCGAACCTTTCAGGGTCGTGCCGGATGGCTACCTTCTTGCTCGAGGCAAGATGCGTTTTACCAACAACAACGGCGGCCGTGAGATCGAAGAGCGTTGGTTCTGGGAAGTTCACGGCGCCGAGCCGATTGTGCAGGCATGCTGCCTGGCGGACGGTAGCTGCGTTGATGCGTTTAAGGACGTATGCTTGTCGCTTAACGGCACGCCGATGGGCGAAGGCACAAACTGTGCTACCGTTGATTGCCCGAAACTCAATACCGGTGCGTGCTGCCTCCCGGACGGTACCTGCGTCGATACGATACAGGACAAATGCCTCGAATTGGGCGGCGACTGGAAGGGATTGGGCACAAGCTGCAACACGCCCATGATCTGCGACGCAGCCTTACCGTTTTTCATCGAGTTCTCGGTGGATATTGGCTCCGATCGCGAGTTGAGCGATCCGTTCGTCGACGGTGACGAAGGATTCGATCCCGGCGATGTTTACCTGTGGCGCAGCGCTCTGGTTCCACCCGGTGGTCGTGACGGTTTTAAGGATGATGAGTTCATCTTCAGATTCGATCCGTTCCCGGACCCGTTCGACGGAGCTACTCCGCCTGCGACACGCGTGCCGGTCGGCGTAGTTTTCTCGCCGCCCGATTCGCCGAAGGAATGGTACCTCGAATTTTTCGATCTCGACGGCCATGACCAACTCGACTTATCGATTTTTGAGAAAGAGTTGCTCAATCCGGCTAATCCGAGTCCGCAACCGATCTCGCCGTTCGATTCGCGGTGCATCCACATGGCTCGGTTTCTCGGCATCTCGATGGATGACGACGATGCTCCCGGCTGGATGGCTCCGCCGTTTGGCAATGTGCCAGTGACTTCTCCCTCGCCGATTGGAAACCTGTACGGAACTACCGCGGGTCGCGACGAGGTGATTGGAATCGAAATCGTGCCTGTCTTCCAGCCATCACCCGTGATCGCTGTCAACCCGTACGCCAGCGAGGTGATGATCCACGGTAGTTTGGCACCCAATCCCGACGTCGGCGAGAAAGACGATGACGATGTGGATTCGCTGGACATTGTTGAGCATCCGGAAATCTGTCCACACTGGTACTTCAGCCCCGACCATGAGGCAACTTGGTTCGACATGACCGGTTCACCGCTCGATCCCGGCGACATTTATGAGGTCTTGCCGGGCGGTCCGATCAAGGTAGTCGACGAAGTTATCCACCTGGGTGTGCCTGAAGAGACCGACATCGACGCATTCGAGTTCGTCTGGATGGAATACGAAGATGGCCCGGTAGTCTCGATAGTCTTCGCCCTGCTGTTCAGCGTCGACGATGACGATCCTCTGACCCCAGCCGATGAGTCCGGCGGACTTCTTCCGGGCATGATCTATGCGTCAGTCTTCACCGGTTTTAGCGTTCCGACGCTGGAAGAACCTCTGCGTGATGACGTGGACGCGCTGATGGCCTGGCAGGATGAGGCGTTGATGATGGGCAAAGCCGGAGACTGAGGATTGCTGCTACTTAAATAGCAGCTGTGCCGATATTTACTGGTGGCTGCGTATGCGGCCAGTGGTGGATTGTCGCCAAGGCCCTGGCACGGACGGCATGTTGATTTTGCGCATACCGTCCTGCCCATTCAATCTGGAAACGGTGCAGTCGGTCCGGATGATGTGGATCGAGTGAAAAGCACTTTCGGCCACTGCCTGTAGACCTGGATACTTTAGCTGCTTACCTTCGCCCGCAACGGGCGAATCTCCCGCCCGCCTGGGTCATCCCTTCGGCCCTGGGCGGGCTTCTTCGTGCGCGGTGTCTTTAAAAGAAACTTGATACCCTTTTTCGCATCGTTTGGACTACGCCGGTTAACGACGATCCCAGCCCATAATTCGTTGCGTATGAGAAAAAGACTGATCGATCACCTGAACATTCAAGAAACTCGCGACGGTCTGCGCAACGCTGCCGGCTTTCATCACATCATCGGGCTGACAAAGATGGAATTCTCGCTTGCCGGCAAGAAGTTTCACCGGATGCCAAATGAACTTCTGGCCTTTTCGCTGATACTCTTCACACTCGATGCGTACCGCGGTCGGCTCGATTTGGTAACGTCGCCCAAACGTCAGCGGTCCGAAACCCGCCCACGTATAAAATACACCGGTCGAGCGATCAAAACTCGAACCACTCCTAAACAAACATCCCAAAAAGCACAGGAAGATCACGCCACCGCCCACAGCCGGCAGAGTCCAGCCGGGTGCATCTTCTACCGGAATGTGAACGAAGAAAGGCACCAAGCCGCAGAGTGCGAAAAAAACCGCGATGCCAAATGCTCCCCACGTCTTTTCTTCATTGACATAGAGCCTTTCGCCGTGCGTTCGAACCATTGTCATACTCCCATTTCGATCTTCTTGCGGAGGGGATCGCTCCTGTCACACACACTAACCGCCTGCGAAAATCGACGTGCTCACACAAACCCCGGATCGAAAGATGCGTTCGGGATGGAATGTACGATTCGATAGAACCGCGTGCTGACAGTCCGGACAAACTAGTTCGTACGCGCGATTCGGCGGAGTGCGGCCTGCGGCTTCTTATCGGGCGACGCTTGCTGAAATCGAAGTTATTGGATCGCGGGGCTTCAAATCACGCGATGTCCGTTTTCGCCCTGCGCAAAGGCCAGTAGGTTTTGGATGGTGATGGCGGCGCGACGCGTCAATGCTTCTTCGGTTTTGTAGGCAATGTGTGGAGTCAGCACCGTGTTGGGCGCAGTTCGCATTGCATCACCCACGGATAGCGGCTCACTGTCGAATACGTCAATCGCCGCACGAATGCGATTAGCATCAAGGGCAGCAAGTAACGTCGCCTGATCTAGAACGGGACCACGCGCAGTGTTAATCAAACACGCTCCTAATTTCATCCATTCAAGTTCCCGCTTACCAACCAAGTTGCGCGTTTCTTCATTTAAGGGGATGTGGAGCGTGACGATATCGGAGGTGGCAAAAGCCTCTTCCCATGACACGTATTCGCCTCCCAGCGCGGCGAACTCCTCACGCCGGCTTCGCGACCATCCGACCACTTCACAGCGAAACGCCTTGAACAAAGAAGCTACACGCAACCCGATCCGCCCAGTGCCGATGACGCCCACACGCTTCCGCGCGAGCTCCGTCCCCGCGCAACCCAAGTCCCAACTGTCGCCTTGTACAACCGCATGCCCCCGCGGGATCTCCCGCAGCAATGAAATCGCAAGACCTACGGTCAGTTCCGCCACCGAATCGGTCGAATAGTCCGGCACGTTGCAGACCGCAATGCCGCGATCCCGACAACACACCGCATCCACACAGTCATACCCCGTGAACGCAACCGCAACCATTTTCACATTCGGGTAGCGGTCCAGCACCGCCTGATCGATCGGCTTGTTGATGGTAATCAACGCCGCCACATCGTCAGGTTCCGCAGTGCCGTTTTTTTCCTCACTGCATTCATCTTGCCAAACGAGCCGATAAGGCAACGCCGATTCATTCGCCAACCGTTCGACCGCCGCCCGTGAAATTCCCAGTTCCTGAAGTACGACTGCTACCTTTTGCATGATCAATGGTTCCCTTCAAAGCGCGTCATTGCTCGTTGGCGCATTGTATCCACGGCGTGATCACCGTGAAGCGGGTATCGGCACTTGCCAACTTGCAATGCTACAAACATGATGCTGCGATGGAGCCAACGAGCACCAACAAGTTTCCCTGCTCGCAGTGCGGTGCGTACCTCGTGTACGAGCCGGGTACGTCGGTTTTGGTGTGCGAATACTGCGATCACCGCAACGCCATTCCACAATCCGCGGAGCAAGTACGAGAACTCGATTTTCGCGAATTTCTCGCCAGAGCAGCAAACGAAGCACCTACGGCCGTGGTTCGTACGCTCTCTTGCGAGTCGTGCGGCGCTTCCTACGAACAACCCAGTCACCTTACCGCGTTCGAATGCCCGTACTGTGGCACGGCTGTGGTGACGGAGCGAAACGAGAAACAACTCATCAAACCGGAATCACTCCTGCCATTCCACATCAACCACGAGGAAGCGCGGGGACGATTTCGCCAGTGGATAAAAAGCCTGTGGTTTGCGCCCAGCATGCTTAAGCAATACGCAAAAAAACCCGAACGGCTCCTTGGCATGTACGTGCCTTACTGGACATACGATTGTACGGTGACGACTTGGTACTCGGGTCAACGCGGCGACGATTATTGGGTGCCGGTTACGCACACAACCATCGAAAACGGCAAGACGGTCACCAAAACACGCATGGAACGACGCACACGCTGGACGCCCGTAAGCGGTGTAATTGTCAACAGCTTCAATGACATTCTCGTACTGGGCACGCGCTCGCTTCCTACGCGATACACCATGAAGCTCGAACCGTGGGACCTGGAAAACCTTAAGCCATTTGCAAACGAATACGTAAGTGGATTCTCCGCAGAAAGTTACCAAATCGACTTGCGGGAAGGATTTGAGTATGCGCGAAAGATTATGGAAGAACCGATCCATCGATCCATCCGGCGTGACATCGGCGGCGATCACCAGCGCATCTCCGAAATGAAATCCCAGTACGACGGTATTACGTTTAAGCATTTACTCCTACCGATTTGGATCAGTTCCTACCGCTATAAAAATGAGGTATACCGTTTTCTTGTCAACGGTCGAACGGGCGAGGTGCAGGGAGAAAGGCCTTGGAGCTGGATCAAGATCACCCTGTTCGTGCTTGCCATTTTGGTTGTGGTTTTTGGAGGTATATACGGTTTCAACCCTTCGCTAATTCACGACTTGTTTCGCTGATCCTCGCACCGCTCCAAACAAAGGCCTCGATCAATCCATTGGATCGATCGAGGCCAGTGCGAGGATTCACATCCCCAAGAGAAGAGGAGGCACTCTTTCCCTTTTTGAGCAATGGGAACAGCCTAAAAAGGCTGGGGCTCACAAAATTGCAGGTCCTCAAACGTTCTATACACTCAAAAAAACGAATGATTTAGCGACGACGGATCAACGCCAACCCACCCAAAGCCATCATCGCCAGAGTAGCCGGCTCGGGGATTGCATCAACACTGACATAAGCACCAAGCGGCGTTTGTTGATTGTTCAGCAGTCCCATGGCGTAGACGGTATAAACAGTGTTGGCATCGACCGACAAACCGGGAACACTAAGCGCTAGATTGTTCGTACCGGCGACCAAGACCTCCAAATCATACACCCCCGCGGGAACGGAGATGTAACCGCCCATGCCATTGTCGTCTACCTGCTGGAAGGCAACGTTATCGAACAGGGTCGGCCCGCCACCGGCCACTGCAATATCAACCGCAGGCGCATTGGGCGACAGGTGCACAAAACGAACACGAGCGTTATTCGGATCGAGCGTGTTATCGTCCGTCAAAACAATCGGCGTAATGTTGCTAAGCACATCAGTCGCGATCACACTGTATGCGGTGTCCGCAGCCAATGGCACGTCAGCATCGATGACAACCG
>JANQHN010000142.1 GCA_028282665.1 Phycisphaerae bacterium
AACCCTCCGTTTGAAATCGTTAACGGCGTGGAGCGATTCCGCGGATTGCTTGTCGAACGGAACACGGTCGCAGTTGCGGGACGCAGATTCGAGATCGCAGGTTTGCAGGACGCAGCCGACCTGCTCGATCAACCGGATTACGCGAAGCGATTTCTGGAAAACGACGTCGCACCGTACGGACTACAACTCTGGCCTAGCGCAACCATGCTGGCGGAGTACATCCTCATGAACGATCCCGGGCGAGGACGATGCGCGATTGAAATCGGCGCAGGCCTAGGTCTTGTCTCCGTCGCAGCCGCCCTTACCGATTGGCGCGTGGTTTGCACAGATAACGAAGACACTTCGCTACGGTTTGCACGCTACAACGCTCAGCTCAACAACGCTCCGGTCAAGTCGTTCGAAATTCTCGATTGGAACCGCCCTCTCGAAAGAAAACAATACGAGCGTATTTTTGGAGCGGATATCCTTTATCAGCTTGTGGACCACAGGCCGGTACTGGCGTGCCTGGATGCGATGCTGGCGCCAAACGGTGTGGCGATGATCTCCGATCCTGAACGGAGTGTGGCGGATCGGTTCGAAAAGATGGCAGACGAATTCGGCTTCGCGGTGGAAGTGCTCGATGCGTCCGCCCCGGATTTCGAAGGCAAGACAATTCACGGCCGCATTCACTTCATGCGTCGATCATGAACGCAAGGCATTCGGTGTAGAAGCGCATTCAGCTAGCTCCCATGCCTGTAAGGACTTCTCGATGTCATCCGTAAACTTTAAGATCTTCTCGGCGTATTTCTCCACCTCTGAAGCGCCTACGGCCCGCCATTCTACAAACGTCAAAAGTTCGAAAACGCGAAGAGGATATACGGTGGTCTGCTTTCAAAGCTAGTGATTCAACCGCAACTGATAGATCGAGAGCCTGTGTTGGAGCATGGGCAACATCTCGCCCTTCCCCTGCTCATTCGCCACTTCGATTGCTTTGTTAACCGTAATGACCGCGTCGTTGAAACGCCCACATTCCGCGTACGCAGCCGCTAACGTGTCCAAACCGGCGGGATTCGCGTAGGCGGTACGGTCGCAAACGAACCGGGCAAGCTCAACGGCACGTACGCAATCACGCTGCGATGTATCGGGACAAGTTGCCAATAGCCACGCGAGGCAATTCAACACTTCGTCAGGTGGATCATCATAAGCAATCAACGCACGCTCGTACCTGTCGATCGCCTCAGAGAACCGCTCGTGCATCGCAAGGAGTTCAGCATATCGCACCATTGATACCGCGGGCAACTTAGCAATTTTCGCCGCCTCATCGTACGACCGCAACGCCGGCTCATGCTTCCCCGCAACATCAAACGCCTGCGCAAGGGCCAAATGATTCTTGGAAGAAAACGGATCAAGCTCCACAGCCAGGGCAAGATGCTCGATCGCCTCATCTACCTCGCCTCCTTCGTGCAGCAGCTGTCCCAGTAAACGTTGATATTCGGCTCCGCCGGGGGCAAGTTCCACCGCACGCCTCGCATGCGCGCTGGCTGCTTCCCAATCGCCTTCCAAACGAGCGATTTGCGCTCGAAGACCCCAATCGAAGGCATCCTCTGAAGAGCCACTGCCCATTACATCCCAAAGTTCCTTCGCGCGCTCCAGCTCACCGTTTTGCAGGTGTTCATGAGCCACGAAAGCAAGAAGTTCTCTCTTAAAATCCACATTCTCCGCTGGAATCGATGTCGGTTTGATGGTCAAATAAACTGCGGCCAGAAAGACCACACACGCCATCGCGCATACCAGCGGCGACGCGGGCCGTTGAGGTTGATCGCCTTTCTCAAGAAGTCGTCGATGAAAAATCACGCGCGCAAGGAACCGCGCAACCGCAACTAAAATTGCAGCAGCGGGAATAACCAAAACCACCACCGCAGGCAAGCGATGACGCGAGGCGACGAAAAACATGACAACGAACAGCCCATACAGCAACACAAAAGCCAGCAGAACCACCCGCGCACGGCGCGATTCATCGTTTAGTGTGTTTCCTCGAACGAACAAGAAACCGCAAACCGCAAGCGGAAAGACAAAGCTGAACGGAAAACCCAAACCAGACCCTCGCCATGTGAGCCAAGAAAGCCACGGCGTGTATTCAGCGTGTACGTAGACGTCCGTGTTGCGCGGAATCTCTTTACCCATCAGAATTCGCGATGCCTTCACTCCCAGGTGCTCGACAAAGGCGATCGGCTCATCTCGAATGAACTTAAGGCTCTTGTTAAAAAAATACACGCTTTGTGCTTTTGGCGTTTTAGCGCCGGCGAATCGCGCTTCACGAGCCAAAGCCCGCCAAGGTTCACCGGGCCTGACGACCACGGTTTCGTCCGCGTTGGCATTGTTACCGATGTAGAAGTTGATTCCGCCATTGGTTGAAAGCGGGATGAAAGTGCCCGACTCACGATAGTTCTCGATCGTGATCGGTAATATGACAATCATGCCCCCGATTGCACACACGATCACATTACGCATAACGGGGATGCGAGCTATGCGAAGGCGAAACTGCCTCATCCAGTATCCAACAACGATCAGAAGGATTACGAAAGCATTGGGGACGTTGGCGGTCGCCAGTCCCATGACTGAACCTGTCGCGAACCACAGCCACCACGCACCTCGCTTCATTGCGGTAAAGAACAGTGTGATGGCGGTGAGATTGAGAAAAATTGCCAAACCTACAGGCAAAAGTTGGGTGCTGAAGAAAAGAAATGGTCCATACAATGCGAGCATGATACCCGCGACCACACCGGACGTGTTGTCGTAGGCCTGCGCCCCTAATCGCCAGACGAGTACACAACTCCCCACCGCCATTAGCGCCAGCACGATTCTCGCAAGCAGAACTTCAGATCCCACGATGGCGTAAAGCAACCCCAGCATGAAAGGAAAAATCGGCGGTTGCCAAAACGGCCCATCGGCAAGTTCTCCGCCAGCCGCAAACTGTACCGCAGCGTCGTGATAGACTTGGGCATCAACTACCGGCACGAAGAAAGATGGATCGTTGAACGCAGCTTGATACAAGTAAATCGCCTGCGAAAGCAGCGACACACCAACGACTGCAGCGAATGACACACTGTGTTGTCCAAACCAGCGCTTCATGAGCGAATACACTTTCTTACACCACGCATCTACGCAGGTGCCATCCCAAACCCCGAACCAGCGTATCAGACTGTGTGGGATTTGCCACGAGAATGCTCGGTTAGCGCTTTCTTGGAACCGGATTGCCAATTACAATCGCACGTAACACAAACTTGGTAAAGCCTTTCGACCACTTGGCGAATCGCTGAAGCGGCGACGGAGATAACACCTTATGAAATCGCAATCGATTTTTGCGGGCTCACTTTTGCTAGTTTGCCTTCTTGCGGCAGGACTGTTCGTATTTAACGGCTGTTCGCAAATCAGCACCAACCCGAGTTGTCCGGATACCCTAAGGGTAGGAGAAACGGGCTTCGTTTTAAGCAATGCGGTCAATCCTGGCTCGTTTCCCACGTACTCGTGGACAGTCGAACCAAAATCAGCAGGAACGTTCAACAACGCCGCTTCGGCTGACACGACCTTTCAAGCCCTGGAAGAAGGCGAAGCACGTTTGGTACTGTATGCCAGTGACGGATTGTATTTTTTCGTAGATGAATGCGTAGTGGAAATCGCGGGCAAGGTCGATTTGGCGGTGACGTTTCGCGCTAACGACCCCGAACCGATTGCGGGCGATACGGTAACGTTAACCTGTGAGAGCGTCGGCACTGACTCAATTTCAGAATTCGACATTGACCAAACGGGCGGCAACTTGGTCGAGGTGACCGAAATAGATCCCGGTGTAGTGCGGTTTGTCGCAGATCAAGCGGAAATTCTGGAATTCACATGCAAGGGAACGAGTAAAGACGGCCTCATCAGCAACACGGTGCGGATCTCGGTCTCCGTGTCGGAGCGACCGGACGACAATACTAACGATAACGGCAATTCAAACGCCAACGGAAACGGAAACAACAATACCAATAACAACGCAAACGACAATTCAAATTCCAACAGCGCGTGATGCGGGCGCTAACTGGCGTTTCCGTTTTGCTTGACCGCCCCCGCAAATGCGACTACGTTTCTGAATTGGGCAGCGACTTGTCACTTCAAAAGTAATGAAACCATATTTTTGCGAACGTGCTGAAGCTCGCCTAGAAAAAGACTTATGTATAGTAATAGTAAAAATAAACCGGACAGGAGAACCAACGCATGGCCTTTGAACTTCCTCCACTCCCTTACGACCACAACGCACTCGAGCCTCACATCGAAGAAGCGACAATGCACATTCATCACGGTAAGCATCATGCGACGTACGTGGCGAAGCTCAATGCCGCAATCGAGGACCATCCAAACCTCCAGCAAAAACCTCTCGAAGAACTGATCGGCAACCCGGGCGCGCTGCCCGAAGAAGTGCGTCAAGCAGTAATCAATCACGGCGGAGGTGTTTGGAATCACACATTCTTTTGGGAAAGTCTGGCAGGCAACGCCGGCGGCACACCAAACGGCAAAATCGCCGAGGCTCTCACCAAATCATTCGGAAACTTCGACTCGTTCAAGGAACAGTTCGCCACGGCCGCGGTGAGTCTGTTCGGAAGTGGTTGGACCTGGCTTTGCGCGGGTGATGGTGGCAAGCTGATCATCAAGAACCTACCCAACCAAGACAGCCCGCTCGCGATCGGATTGAAACCATTGCTGGTAATCGACGTTTGGGAACACGCCTATTACCTACAATACCAAAACCGCAGGCCCGAGTTCATCGGCGCGTTTTGGAACATCGTAAATTGGAGCAAAGCCGAACAGCGATACGCCGCGGTATTGTAGGTCCATTACCGCATTCAAGCTTGCCAGTATCTACGTGTGAAGTATGCGCCGACTACAAACACTTGAATGACGATGATGACATAAAAGATCGCTCGGAACCCCTTGTCCACGGTCTTATGTCGAAAAGCGGTTTGTCCCACGATCGCACCAATCGTTCCGCCAACGAGCGCGAGGGCATGAAAAATCAATTCGGGCACACGCTCCTTGCCTCGCTTCGCCTGGAGCTTGTCCGCGCCGTACATCACGAACGTCACAAGGGTGATACCTGCAAGGTATGCCCCAAGATCGGGCAGGCCGGCGGTGCGCAACCCGAACCACGCGAGAATCGCAAGTATCGCGCTTAGAATGGCGAACTTGATGTGCGCGTCGGACATGCGTTTCTTGATCTTTCTATAGCAGTTTCAATCCAAACGTAGCGTTCAAAGTCGACTTTCCGGCAATACAAAACACGGTGCTGGACGCTACACCTGGCTAGAGCTTGCTCTAGTCATTCAACTTGGTGAGTACTTCATCTAGCGTGTCGGCGATGTAATCCGCGTCAGCGCGCGTAACGCACATCGGTGGTTTGATGCGCAGTACATTTCCAAAGACGCCGCCCTTGCCGATCAGCAACATCCGATCCTTGCACGCCTCATGAACTTTGGCTGCATCTTCGGTTGCCGGTTCTTTGGAGTCGCGATTACGCACTAACTCTACGCCCAACATCAACCCCCGGCCACGCACGTCGCCAATAATCGAATGATGTCCTTTCAAATCTTCTAAGCGTTCTTTTAGATACGTGCCCGTCTCTTGGCAACGCTCCAGGTAGTTCTCTTCATCCAAAACTTCGAGAGTCTTTAAACCGACAGTCATCGCAACGGGCTGGCCGGCAAAGGTATTGAAGTGAAGTTTCTGTGTCAGCGTTTCTGCGATCTTTTTTCGAGTCGTAACCGCCCCCAAAGGCCAGCCGTTGCCGATTCCTTTCGCCATCGTCACGATGTCGGGCGTGACGTTGTAGTTCTCGAAGCCCCAAAACTTCGTGCCGGTGCGTGCGAAGCCGGTTTGCACTTCGTCGGAGATGCACAGCCCACCGGCAGCGCGGACGATGTCGTAGACAATAGGGAAGTACTCCTCGGGTGGCTCGACCACACCACCGATCCCCTGAATCGGCTCGGCGATGAAGGCCGCAACCTTGCCGCAAGTGTCGTAATCGATAATTTCCGCAAGCGCGCGGGCACAGCGCATGCGGCAAGACGGATACTCCAAACCATGCGGACAGCGATAACAATAGCCTGGCGTTGCGTGCTTTACACCATTTGCACCGGGTAAAGGGAACTTCCAGTTGCTCATCGCGGTCATGCCCATCGTCGCACTCAAGCCACCGTGATAGCCATTGCGCAAGGTAATGATTTCGAAATTCCCCGTGTAAAGATGGGCCATCATGACAGCTAGCTCGTTTGACTCGCTGCCGGAATTTGTAAAGTACGTCGACTCAAGCCCAGCTTCAGCCGGAAAATGATCCGCGAGGCGCTGTGCGTATTCCACAATGACCGGATTGAGATAGATAGTAGTAGTATGGGTCAGCTTGGCGACCTGCTGCTGAACTGCCTCGACGATTTTTGGGTGACAATGCCCAACCGATATGACAACAATGCCGCCGATTGCGTCCAGATAACGCCTCCCTCGTTCATCCCAAAGGTACTGCATGTGACCTTCGACGATCTGGATAGGCTCTTTATAGAACAAGAACAGACCAGGATTTAAATATTGCTGACGCTTCGCGAAAACCTCCGCTTTGGACGGACCTGTGTAGGGCACAGGCGTGTGCTCGCAGCGGGGCAGGTTAGGGGTTGACAAAGAACTATCGGACATAGCGAAAGACTCCAAACTCGCTTGGCGGCTTTTTTTCTTAGGCAGACAGCCAGCTATTGTATATGCAATCGTCAGTTCTTGCTCGGGCAACCGAAAGTTCGAAGCGGTTGGCATTCGTTTGCTGGCCTGCTGAGGTTACACATTATCGCCCCTCATATTGAAAAAAACCCACACAGCATTCCCTACAGCGTGGCATCATAATCACACCGTTTCCTTCGTATGCGATTGCGACACACCTAATCAAGGCTGATTCCGGGGGGAACGATAATCAAAGAGTGTTCGCCCCACACGAGGGGATTCTTCGACTATACCGAGCTATTGGGCTTTGGCGACGTCAATATGAGTTTTATGGGTAAATTCAAACGATTTTGGACTGCGGAAGAAGTTCCCCGCTGGTTCGGTTTATCGCTGGTGCTTGTGTACCTGGTGGGTTTGGGTTCGGTCGGCTACCTGACTGTATGCCAAGTGCGCGAGGAGTCCGCGGTCGAATACTTCAACACACAGCGCTATGCAGCCCACAGCCTAGCGACGCAACTGGCAACGATTGCTTCGCAGTACGACAATCCCGCCAGTGTTCAAGCCTCAGGCGAATACCAGCGTATCCTGCGCAAATTTGCGAGCAACGTACATACGCATTCACTTCGTATCGTTGGAGATTCTCGGAGAGTCTATGCTTCAATAATCGCTGACGAAATTGGTCAGCTCTGCCGCAGAGTGCCTGGCACCGCCGCCGCTGCAAACATCACCAATCCGGGCCACATCTTTGAACTACCCGCCAATGACGAACGAGGCGCGGCACACTACTTCCAGACAAAAATCGCCCAACGAGTAACACCACACGAACCTAAAACATCTCCCGCAACAGACAACAACGATAGCCATCCATCCACCGATACGAAGGATCCGAACGATTCAAAGACCACGACAGCAACCACCCAGATTGTCGAAGCCATCTACCTCGAAGCGGTCCTTCCCGCGGAGCCGTTACGTACGACAGCTTTTGTCGATTACGCGGGCGCATTGAGTATTGCGTTGGTAGTGATCGGTGTACTGTTCGTATTGTACCGGGGACTGCGAACGCAACTCCGCAGTGTCTCCGCCATTGCCGACCGCCTTCAATCGCCCATCGACGCAATTAAAGGCGACCTTGCGGCCTTGCGGATGGCGGACACGCAGGATGCTGTAGCCACCGCGTGGAACCAGCTCGTCGAACTCGCGGCCGATCTCCAGGAAGAGGTTAACCGAGCTCAAGCCAATCGCGAACTATCCGCTGCGCTTGCGGGATCGTCAGGTACCGTGCTAGCCAAAGCACTCAACGCCATGCCAGATGGCTTACTTCACTTCGCCCACGAAGGCCGCCTTGAATACATAAACGCGCCCGCCTGTCGCCTGATCGGCTGCTCCGAAGACGAAGCGAAATCCACCACACTGGGCACACTCAAGTCAAACGATTTGGGCAAGCGCATCCTGGAGGTCATTCAAAAGGCTTTGCGGACAGACGGAACATTCGAAGCTTACAACGAGATCATCGAAACCGCAGATGTGGATAATGCCTACCGCACCTGGGTCATTCCGCTGCAAGGGGGGCGACAGGAAGGAGAGGCCATCGTACTCGTGCGGGACGTGAGTCAGGCCTTGCGGGCCGATCGTTCACGTGAGGATTTCGTAGCGCAGGTTACGCACGAACTTCGTACGCCGCTAACCAACATCCGCGCCTACGCGGAAACATTGTCCAGCGGGATGTTCGACGATCCCAAGATGGTCACTGATTGCTACAACGTCATCACAAAGGAGACTCGCCGACTATCCCGTCTTGTGGATGACATTTTGAGTGTCTCGCAAATGGAAGTGGGCAGCATCGAACTCGAACTCGGCGATGTCGATTTGAAGCAACTGTTCTCGGACACAGTCACGGATCTGCGTGGGCTGGCGGACGAGAAGAACATCGATCTGCAAATTCAGCCACCCTCCAAAGCCGGCAGGATTAAGGGGGATCGCGATAAGCTATCGGTTGTTTTGATCAACGTCATCGGCAACGCCATCAAATACACGCCCGAGGGGGGGCATGTGATCGTAGGCTGTCAAGTGGCTGAGGATGAAATCACCCTGACGGTTAAAGACAACGGTCTGGGCATCGACTCAGCGGACCATGTACGAATTTTCGAAAAATTCCAACGAGCGGAAGACCCGGACGTTCAAAACGAAACAGGCAGCGGTATCGGTCTGTACACCGCTCGTGAAATCGTCCGCCGCCCCGGCGGTGATATCGACCTGATGAGCGAAAAAGGACAAGGCTCGACCTTCCTCGTACGCCTGCCGTATGAGGAAAGCAGAGCGGACGCCATGTCCGTATCGCGGGAGGCGTAGTACTGTGGCCAGGATCATCATCGCGGAAGATGAAGCACACATCATTCGTATTCTTTCAATGTGGCTTCAACGCAATGGGCATGAAATTCTCGAGGCGCGAAATGGCAAGATGGCACTCGACATCGCTAGGCGGGAAGAAGTCGACATGCTCATCACAGATGTTCACATGCCCACCATGATGGGCTTTGAACTGGTCGAGAAACTCCGTACCGAGTTGAAGAAGAACATTCCGGTCATGGTGCTTAGCTCGAGTTGCGAAAGAGGACGCATTGAAACAACGCTCGCCCCCCACAACGTCCGTGTATACCCAAAACCTTTCACTCCCTCGCGCATTGTCGCGGAGATTGACGATATGCTTTCCGCTCACGCAGTGTAGAGGAGACCCCGAATGATCCCCCCCCTGACCGAGACGGTGTCACTCGCCCATCGTGATCCACACGATATGATCGCCACTGTGAAGCGACTGCGCGAACAGGTAAGTGGCGGTGATGGGGTGGACCTCGTTCTTGAAACCCTAAATGAACTCGATCAGAAGCTTGAATTCGTCCTGGACGAACATGGCGGAATGGCGGAGGAACTCCTTTGCGTCTACGAACAGCTTGGCATTGTCTTTGAAATGACCGCTTCCCTACCGGGTGTGGAAGAGGAAAACGAAGTTGTCAACCTTTTTATCAATAGCCTTGGTAATACCTTCAAAGAAACACAAGTTGTACTCGCCAGGCAGAAACCAAACGGCGAGTGGAAGCTGTGCGAAACGGACGTTCAGTTAACGGATTGGCTGGCCAAGCTCATCGAGCAAAGCAAGGATACCAAGCAGGTGTTGGCGGAACGCCCCATTGACAACGATATGCCTTCATGGGTGAAACAGGTCCTGGTCGGGCCGATTTACTCGGTAGGCGACTTCGTATGCAGCGTCGTCCTGCTTCGTCGTGAACAGGAACGCGAATTCCGTGCAAGCGATATGCTTCTTGTCGAATCAATTTCACTCTTTTGCAGCGACCTGATTCGCAATCAGCACCTACTTACCGAATTAAAGGAAACCTCGCTGGCGATGGTACGGGCGCTGGTCAGTGCGATTGACCAAAAAGATCCGTACACGTCCGGGCATTCGTTGCGTGTGGGGTATTTCGCGATGTTACTGGCTCGCGAAGTAGGCGTGTCAAACGAACAACTACAAATGCTCCGCTGGGCAGCATTAATACACGACATCGGAAAAATCGGCATCCGTGATGACGTGCTCAAGAAACCGGGCAAGCTCACCTCCCAAGAACGTCTCCACATTATGGAGCACCCGCGTCGCAGCTATGAAATCATCAAAGAGGTGTCGAAGCTCAACGGCGCAATCGACGGCGTGCTTCACCACCACGAAAAGTTCGACGGCACGGGATACCCAGATGGCTTGAAGGGCAAAGACATCCCACTGCAAGCGCGAATCATCACCGTGGCTGATATTTTCGACGCGCTGACATCGACGCGGTCTTACCGTAAGGCGTTTGGGTGGGAAAAGGCACTGGTTATCCTTGAAGAGGAATCCGGAACAACGGTTGATCCGGAAATCCGCGCTACTTTCGATGCGATGATCAAACGGATGCTGGGCGAAGGTGGTATCTCCTGGGAACAACTCGTCACCTACGCCGAGCACTTCACCAGGCTCGAACAAATTGACATTCAGATGGAATTGACGGAGGCGAGCTGACGTGAACCTGACTTTATTGCTACCATGGTTTCCCATCATTCTCGCGGTCGGCGTAGGCGGTCGCCTGCTCGATCGCGCGCGCGGAGCGGGACTTGGCATTGTGTGCGCCGTTTTCTGGATCATCCTGGTGCAAGCGCTTACAGGGGGAAACGCCTACACCGAACCCATTCGCATCATTTCGATCATAGCCGGTTGCGCCGCAATTGTGGCGATGGGCGCGTGGTCAGGCGAAATGGGCGAAAATCGCCAAGCCTCCACAACCAAGTCGCTCCCCGAAAAACCAGCGTCAACGCCGCTACCGGGTACGACCACAAGAACGAATGACGGGAACAAGCATCTTGAACAGTTTACCGGAGCGATGGATCAATTCGACGATTGGCTCGAAGAACACCGCAACGATCTCGATCCCTGGCCTCGATTCGACGAATTCATTCGCGGCATCCTTTACCAGATTTGCAGGGCGACGCACGTCAAACCGTTTCGCTTGCTAAGTGAAGGCGACGAACTGACTCCCTTGCGTGAGAGCGATCCGCTGGTGGACGTACCACGCATCTGTGCTACGCGCGGATTGGTGGGTGAAGTGCTCTCTACGGGACGAGCTTTCATCGCGGATGTAACTCATCCACGCGTGCCCGTAGATCAACTGAAAGATACCGCCGAAGAAAGCATGGCTTGGTGCTTCTCCATCACCCAGGGACCAAGACGCATTGGCGTGGTAACCGTTGGGCAATTGGATATTCACCCGGGAAGAAATGAAAAGCTGCTCAAAGCCGTTCAACAGTTTATCTCGATCTGTTGGGGGATACTTTGCGAAGTCTGCCGCAGCCGCAGCGCAGGATTGCACGATCCCGTTTCGACGCTGCTGACACGCGAGTCGTTTCTGAATATCGCGGAAAATACCTTGGAGGAAACGTACCGACAAGGTGAACCCGCCGCAATCGCCGTAATCGCCCTCGAACAACTACGTCAACTCAACGACTCGGGTCGATGGGAGGTCGCAGACGAACTCGTACGAGAAACGTGCCAACTCATGAAACAACGAGTCCGTGCGGACGACCAACTCGGCCGGTTTGATGGATCGCGCCTCGTACTCTTGCTACGGAGGGTGGATAACAATCTCACATCGCTGATTCTCGAACAACTCATGATCAAATTGAACGAGTTGACGAACGATCGATCGCGATGGCGCGCGGCGATTTATGCACGTTGCGGGGCGGTTGGCACGGGCAACGAGAAACCGTCATTACGCTCGATGATCTCGGATGCGGTGAAGCAGTGTCAATCAGCGCGCGAACAGGGCTTGGTTCTCTCAGTGGCGGACAGCGAAACTGCGATGATGCACGGAGGAGCATCATGAAGATCGAAAAGAAACGTGTCGGCTCGGTGGAGGTGATGAGTCCGTTCGGCCCGCTCGTGGACGAGGATGCGCAGGAGTTTTTTGGTGAGCTTCTTTGCAAACTCAAGGCGTCCAACCCACGGGTCGTGGTATCGCTCCATGAGGCCCCTTACATGGACAGCTTCGCCCTGGAAGGACTTGCTGACGCGGCGGACGAACTTAGCGACCGTGCGGTCAGACTCAAACTGGCGAAGGTACCCGCAACATGTCGCGAAGTTTTGGAATTGACCGGACTCGCACCGCGATTCCAGTTTTTCGAGGAAGTGCAGGACGCGGTCAAAAGTTTCTTGTAACCGTTGTGGATCGGAACGTAACGCGGTTTGACCAAGAGCGTGTGTATCAAACACGAAGATAGACAATGACGAGTAATTTGACGATCGAACAAACCGTCCGCCTCGGGGATCAGTTGATCAAAGAAGGGTTGATCACTCCCGAGCAACTGGCCGAAGCGCTCGCGCGACAACAGAGCACAGGCCAGCGTATCGGCAGTTCGCTCGTCGATATCGGCGCAATCTCCTCCAGTTCGCTCGTGCAAACCCTCTCGAGCAGGCTTGGTGTAAAAGGTTGTGTTTTGCGCCACGGTTTAATCGATCCGAAAATCGCCAAATGCGTCGCCAAGGAAGAAGCAGAACGACTGAAAGTCCTTCCGCTATTTCGTGTACGCGATGATTTGACCGTGGCCATGGTCGAACCCCAGTCAATTCCAGTGCAAGACCGATTGCGCAACCTGACAGGTTGTACAATTCGCCCGGTGCTCGTCCTCGAGGAAAACCTCGCCGAATACCAAAAGAAATACCTCGCGAGCGAAGTCAACGTGGACTCGTTCCTCGCTTCGATGGAAGAGAGCGAGATCACGATTTCCGAAAACGAAGCTGTCGACGAAGGTCCAGTTACCGACCTGGACAAGATGGTCGACGGCAGCCCGATTGTCAATCTGGTGAACCTTGCTGTTCTCACGGCGTTGCGTGAAGGGGCAAGCGACATCCACATCGAGCCCGACCGGGATGCCACCCACATTCGCTACCGCATCGACGGTCACCTGCGAGAAATGCTGAAACCTCCCAAAGGCATGCACGCCGCAATCGTATCACGCATCAAGGTCATTGGGCGCATGGATATCGCGGAAAAGCGATTGCCCCAGGAAGGCAGGGTTCACATTGTCGCCGACGGCAAAGAGATTGACCTGCGCGTCTCTTCCATGCCCACGATTCTCGGCGAGAAAATCGTCATCCGCATTTTGGATAAATCCAACTTGAGCTTTCGACTCGTGGATTTGGGCATCACGGGCCAGGACGCACGTGCAATTGAAGCAATGATCCACAGCCCGTACGGCCTGATGCTCGTCACCGGACCGACGGGCAGCGGAAAAACAACCACACTCTATTCATCGCTGGACTTGTTGCGCGATGAATCGCGCAACATTGTTACGATCGAAGATCCAGTCGAGTACCAATTGCCCTTGATTAACCAAATCCAAGTTAGTGAAGGCGTGGGCTTGACGTTCTTGCGCGCACTGCGATCGATCCTAAGACAGGATCCGGACGTGGTCATGGTCGGAGAAATTCGCGACCGCGATACCGCGGAGGTGGCCATTCAGGCGGCGCTAACCGGCCACCTGGTCATGTCCACGTTGCATACGAACGATTGCCCGGGCGGTGTGATGCGACTGATCGACATGGGTGTCGAACCGTTTCTGATCTCCGCAGCCGTCTTAGGTTTTGTCGCTCAGCGACTTGCGCGAAAGATCTGCCCTTCCTGCAAAACCTCCTATTACCCTCCCCCCAACCTCCTTAAGAGCGTTGGGTGGGAACATCGCGGTAATGAGCTGTTCCAAAAGGGTGAGGGCTGCCGCGAGTGCCACAACACGGGCTTCCGCGGACGCATCGGCATCTACGAGATCATGTTGCTCGACTCCGAGTTGAAACGGATGACGCAGGAGGAAGTCTCTGAGGGAAGAATCCGGATGTACCTCGCGGAAGCGGGTTGGCGAACGTTGCGCATGAAAGCGCTAGACCTTGTGGAAGAAGGCAAGTCCACGCTCGAGGAAGTCCTGCGCGTCACGAGGAGTGAGGCGATGGAAGTGGGCGATCCAACGGGCGGCGGCATCGAAAAAGACAAATCGCCTTTGGAGGCGGACTAATGCTGTTAACTTACGAAGCCATCGACGCAAATGGCAAAACGACAAACGACTCGATCGAAGCCGCCGATCGAAAGGAAGCGATGGAACAACTGCGCCGTCGTGGATTGTTTGTCACATCGATCAAAGAAGCCAAGCAGGGGAAATCGAAGCTCGCAACCAGCGTGGATGGTGGATCAAGCATCAAGCTTCCCGTCAAAACGCTTGCACTGATGACGCGACAGATGGCGATGCTACTGAAAGCCGGCGCCGGCGTGGTACCCGCGATGCAGGCAATCCGGAAACAACTGACCAACAATACACACCGCGAGATGTTCGACCGTATCCTCCACGATCTGGAGGAAGGCACAACGCTCACGGAAGCGCTCAAGAAACATCCGCGCACCTTTGACTCAACCTTCTGCGCGATTGTTCAAGCGGGTGAGGCGAGTGCGACGCTCAACGAGATGTTCGAACGACTCGCAGTCCTCGTGGGGAAGCGCAAAGCAATGCGAAACAAAGTACTCGGTTCGCTCGCCTACCCCACACTGTTGATCATGATGTCCGTGGGCATCATTTCAGTGCTTTTGTTCTTCGTCCTGCCCCGATTCGCGGGCATGTTCGACACACTCGGCGCGGAAGTCCCCGCCACAACGCAGATTATGATCAGCATGTCGCAAGGCGCGCAGAAATACTGGTGGGCGATCGCAGGCGGACTGCTTGTGGGGATCGTCGGCGGCAGCAGCGCGTTGAAAAGCGCGAAGGGCAGGCAGTGGATTAGCAATGTGCAAACCCGCATCCCGTTTGTAGGCATGCTGATGACACGGCTCATTCAAGGACAAC
The DNA here is from genome assembly GCA_028282665.1 of Phycisphaerae bacterium. Lineage (GTDB taxonomy): Bacteria > Planctomycetota > Phycisphaerae > UBA1845 > UBA1845 > JANQHN01. Next base: position 15,115 of record JANQHN010000142.1, read on the forward strand.
TCTTTCGAACCATGGGCTTGCTGCTGGAAAGTCGCGTGGGTGTGCTTGATACGTTGGACCTTGCGGAAGGGATAACCACGAATGATCAGTTCCAGAGGTTATTCCGCTTGATCGAGGAGAAAGTCGAATCGGGCGGCCAATTGAGCACCGCATTCGAAGACTCGGGTATTGTGGAACCCTACATCTGCCAAGCGGTAAAAACGGGTGAGGATAGCGGTAATCTCGGCGGGGCGATGTCTTACTGCGCCGACATACTCGATGAGAGCAACACGGAACTCGTTAACGCTGCAACCAAGTTAATCGAGCCGTTAATTCTGCTAGGCATGGGCCTGGTTGTAGGAACAGTTGCGGTATCGTTGTTCATGCCGCTATTCGACATGACAGCCGCTGTCGGTTGATAAAAAGGCGAACCCATGGGCGTGGCAACATTGACATCGCGATCGAAAACCTCCTCCATCGGGATAGATATGGGAACAACCGGCGTGCGCATTGCGCAAGTAGCGATGCGAGATCACGACGTTGATGTCATACATAAAGCGCGTATCGGCGCCGTTCAAGATGGCGACGAGGCGCGATCCGCAAATATGCTTACTCGCTGTTTTCAGCAGGAGCCATTCAAGGGCAAGACCGTTCATCTCGCCATGGCGGCAAGTGACGTCGAGTACCACACCCTGGAAATTCCGCTTGCCATCTTGGAGGGATCCGAGGACAACATCGCTAAAGTCGTCTCTTCAGAAACCTCTAGACTCATGACGTTTGGTGCTAACCCGGTCGAGATACGCTACTGGCGTTTACCCGATACGCCCTCCGCAGCCCCCAACACGGTAGGGGTAGTCGCCAAGCTCGATTCGATCCAACGGATAATCGGGGATTGCGCCACAGTTGGGCTCAACTGCGCTTGCGTCGACACACCCGCCTTAGCGATGTCGCGATTTGGAGTGGTGTTAGGCAATTGGAAAAATGAGGAAATCTGGGGCATCACTGACATCGGACACCACCACACAAGGCTCGCGGTCTGTGTAGGGGAGGCACCCATCCTCGTAAGAAGCATCGGGCCAGGCGTACAGAAGTGGAAGGAGTCCGTTGCTGAAGCCCTACAAGTCAGCGAAAACGCCGCTGAGGTCCAAATGCGCGATCACGGCGTCGCACTAGCGACACGCGGCACGAGACAAGCCGTCAACACGGAAACCAGTCGGTTGGCTTCGCTCATCCTGGGGGCGATTCGTAGCGAAGTGAACAAACTCGCAAACGAAATCAAGCGATCGTACGAGTACGTGCTGGGATGCTATCCACAACGGCAGGTACGTGACCTCATCCTATGCGGCGGGGGATCGCTTACGCCCAATATTGCGGAATTGATTGCACGCATGCTGGGCATCGAAGTGCATCGCGCGTCCGACTACCTGGGTCGCGAAGGTTGCCGGCTCCGCTGGACTTCGACGTCCAGAAACGCATTGGAACACTATGCGGTCGCGATCGGTCTTGCGATCGGGGAGGCATAACCAAGATGCATGGTGTAAATTTCATACCGGCACAAATCATCAAAGCACAAGTACAGCGCACACACTTGCGCGGTTGGATTACTGCGATCATCGTGGTCGCCATCGCTTTAATGATTCCTCTTCTTATGGACGCAACCGCCAAGGCGCGGGCGGAAAATCTGAGTGAAGAGCACGGTCAATTGGTCGTAGCACTGAAACAGACTCAAACCCGCGCAGTCGAAATCGCCAACGAAACAATCCGGATTAAGGGCCAGATCGAACGTGCTCGGGCACTACGTTCCAAACGGAACTGGTCTTCATTGATCATTCTGATCGGCTCTTGCCTGCCTCCGGAAACTTGGCTGGCGACACTGAGAACCGACCCGGACACGCCAACGGGAACTGGCGAATTCGGACCGGGGAGGGCTTTCGGCAAGAAGGGAGAAAAGAAGGCGACAAAAACCGTAACCATCGAAGCACCGCGAAAGCTGCTCATCGTGGGGTATGCCGTGGACAATGACTCGCCTTACGAATTCATCAAAAAACTCAAAGAGACAAAGGTCTTCAGTAAAATTACGTTGCTACACTCGAGACGCGATCCCGGAAAGCAACAATCGAACGTTGGGTTTGAAGTGATGTGTGAGTGGTAAATCAATGGGCATCGCAAAAAAGAATCCGGCGATTTGGCTCGATCTTATGGGTGGCACAATTGTCATCGCTGCGATTGGCGCACTCCTTTATCTGTCTTTCGGGCGAGAGCACAGTGCAGCCCACGAAGTCGCTACGTTGCGTTCGAAATTGAATGAGACAAGACGATCGCTCGGCGACCTTAAAGTGCTCGTCGAAAATGAAGAAAAGGCGCTGGACGAAAAGCGAATCGAACTGGAAAAAAGCGGACACCTACCCGTGCAGCCGCCTATCGAGGAAGATCTCGAAAAGCTCTCGATGCTTGCCGCAAACCACGGGTTGTCCGTCGTGCGTGTGGAACCTCTTCCCTCGCGCGATTACGAAGGATTGCTCGAAATGCGCTATTCGTTCGAAGTGAGCGGCAAAATGCCCAACATGACACGTTTCTTCAGATCCATCGAAGAAGCGGACAGCTGGGCGGATATCGGTTTCTTTCGAATCGAGAGCAGTCGATCAATGAATGGCGACGATCCTCAAGAGCTGACTGCGATGCTGACGATCAGCCTGTTTTCGTCCGCCACTTGACAGAGGCCGAACCGACAACGGGAAGTGGAATCGATGACACTAAAAAAGAAGCAACTCTATGCCGCGATTGTCGCTTTGGGCGCGTGCGCGCTTCTCGTAGATCGCTTCCTTATCTTGAAGGAAACGGGGGCACTTCAGTCAGCCTCCGCCTCCACACAATCATCCTCGCCTGAATCTGCAAGGACAGCTATAGCATCCAGCGAAGATGAGACCGCGATTCCGGAACTTCATTTTCCTAAAGACATTCCCAAAGTCGCACTGGATGATCAGTTACGCGACTGGTTTGAACCACCGGCATCACCAAGTGATCCTTCAAACAACCTGCAAATCAATTCCTTAACAAGTCACAAAGGTAACTTTAAGAAATTGCCTCCACCGCAAACGCCAAGCGAACGGCTTGTATCAGAACACCACCTAAACGCCATCATCGACACACCAACCGTGAAAGTGGCCGTCGTTGACGGGGAGTGGATCCGAATCGGCGAAACCGTTGGAGAGTGTACCTTATCAGCATTGGCCGGACGTTCAGCACACTTCAGTTGTCTAGACGCCGATGTAACCATGTCGCTCTTTGATTCATTATTAAAGGATGCCACTTCTACGTCAGATAACTTGGAAGAGAATCCTGACCTGCTTACCCAAGAAGCTCATAAACGCATTTACGGAAAGAATAACGAGCAATGTGTGTCTCTTAAAGGAAGCGCAACTATAGGTCGATACCACTATCGACGGTACGGTTTTCAACACTTTTTTTGATGGAGACAGGGGCTTTCTATGAAACGGAACAAATGGGGATTTAGTCTGGTCGAATTGGTCATTGTTGTGGTCATTATCGGTGTGATCGCCGCGATTGCGGTTCCCCGCATCAGTCGCGGTGCGAAAGGCGCCTATGATTCGTCGGTTCGCGGTTCGCTTGCAGCGCTGCGCAACGCGATCGATATGTACGCGGCCGAACATGGTGGTGCGTTTCCCGGAGCTGATGGCGACCAAGATACGCTGGCGGATCAGCTTACCAAAAAGACGGACAAAAGTGGCAATGTCGGCACAACCGCCGGTGTGCATATCTATGGTCCCTATCTCCGCAAGGGAATTCCACCTTTGGAGGTAGGCCCGAACCGAGGTGCGACCGGTGTGGAGATGGTAAACACAGGTCCTGCTGTAGATGAAACCAAAACCACATCGGGCTGGGTTTACAACTACACAACCGGCGACCTGATCGCCAACACAGACGACGAGGACGAAGCCGGAAATAAGTACGATACGTATTAGAAATAATCGTCGTTAGGCGCTTCCGGAGCCGAGCGAGGCCCCTACCCCTAAAACCGATTCGTTTGGTGCATCGAACTACAACCAAGAAAGCGTAGTGCGAAGGATCCGAACGGCGCCTGACGTCCCGAGAAAAACCGAGTTCGATTCGTGTAAAGCTGTACGGAAGATTCATGGAGTGATTTCGTAGACCTCGACAGGCCGCGTGGAACACGTTTCGATCCACGCGGCTTTTTGCATTCTGGTGCAAACTCCCAAGATCGCTCGCTGAACAAGCAAACCGCAGGCGAAGGATTCATCCGCGGATGAACAGATTGCGAAGAAATTGGGGGGCGACTTCGTTCAGTCTCATCGAATTGGTGATCGTTGTCGTCATCATCGGCGTGATCGCCGCCATCGCAGCGCCACGACTCAGTCGGAGTGCCGCCAAAACCGACATCCGTGGACTGAAAGCGACACTCGCCAACGTCCGTAACGCGATCGAACGTTACTTCGCGGAGCACGGCCAGTATCCCGGTTACGATCCATCGTCAGGCGAGCCGGATGGAGACTTTTTCGTGAAACAGCTCACCGAATATTCTAATGCCAAAGGGGAAATAAACAGCAAGCCAAGCTCGCCTTACATCTTCGGTCCTTATCTTCGCGCACCGTTCCCCACGAACCCGATTAACGGACTCAATACGGTGGCGATGATGAAGAAACCCGGCGACGCGAAACCGGCTGCAGGATCGTCCGGCTGGGTAGCCGTCTTGTCCAACGGACGGTTCGGCATCAACGCATCCGACGCTGAAATCACCAATACAACCGGCGAAACAGAAACAACACCACTCAAGGTCGATGGAGGATAAGCGAATATGCAAAAAATCCTCGAAAGACGAAAATCACGCAGTCGTCGAGCCCTGACGCTAGTCGAAACCGTGATGGCCTCTATGGTGATGGGCATAGTCGTCGCGTCGACCATGTCCGCCGCGCACATCGTTCTTTCGGGCGCATCGAGCTTGGAAGCCAAAAACAACGCCACGAACGATCTCGCCCTTGCGATGCTGCGTCTTCGAAATGAGTTGCGTTTTGCGTTGACCATTACCGAACTGACCGACAAAACCATCAGTTTTACCGTCTTTGATATCGATGGAGACGACGTAGACGACATCCTCCGCTACGCATGGAGCGGTACGACTGGCGACCCATTAACGCGCCAGATCAACATGGATTCGCCGACTACGCTCGTACAAAATTGCACGCGGTTTGATTTGCAGGCGGATGTGGGAGAACTGAAGCAAAACCTTGGACCTGCCTGGAGTCCGGAGACGCTCATCGCTGCTCACGATACTTGTCCGAACAATTACTCACAAGTCCTCGCAACGTTGAATACGAACCACAGAAGGTACTTAGCCCAGTCATTCATCCCGGAGGCGAGCGGCGCAACGAAATGCAAGATCACACGTGCACGCATTTCGCTTCGCGTTGACAGTTCGGGTGTCGATGAAGAACTCCTAGTCACGATTCGAGAGGCAAACAAATATTACTCGCCCGCCCCCACAGTACTTAGCCAAGCCATCGTCCCTTATGCTGATCTACCGACATCGCAACAATGGTGTGAAGTCGGATTCTCCAACCAGCCTGAGATACCAACGGGCTCGATCATTTGCCTGGTGATTTCCGGCGGAGCGACCAGCGATGCCCATGTCGGATTTAATTACCTTTTATCTGGGTCTTACGACGATGGTACGACGATGTTTGCCTCGAACGACGCTGGTGTGGGTTGGTCACCACTTGGTTATCAAACGATTTACGATCTACGTGTATACATCTACGGTCATTACGACACCAATATCGGTGGAACTGGTGTTCTTTTAGACGGGAAAGTGATCAACATGATTGTTGGATTGTCTGCGGGAGAAGGGCGGGAACAGGCTTCCGCGGACGCTGTCGTTAATTGCATGAACGAGCCTCCGATCCCTGGATTGAACATCAATGACGTCCAAGTACGTACAACTAGATGAATCGAGGCGAACACCTTCCCGATACTATGCGCGCATGTGCAGCCTGAGCGATTTTCGCGCGAAGCACGCCTTCAGTTACATCGAGGCGACCATCGGCATGGTGATTCTCGGCTTGGGGATCGTCACCGGTTTAAGCCTTTATGCATCCTATGCACGAGGCACGACCATTGAGATCGAAGAGGCTATTGCCAAACAGCTTTGCAGCGAGCTGATGGAAGAAATCATGTCCAAGAATTTCGAAAGCGGTGCTTACGCCTCGGGGAGTTTCGGCCGCGCCGTCTCGGAACTTGTCCGAGCCGACTTCGACGATGTCGACGACTACGACGGATGGTTAGAGAAACCTATTCAAGATGTTTATGGTAACGATATCACTGACCCCGTTTACGAAGGATACGCTCGGGCGGTTGTCGTCACAAACGTTGACATAGATAATCTAACAACGGTGGCAATGGACGGCTCGACAGCCGCAAAACTCATCAAAGTCGTCGTTTCCAAAAACCAAAAAGTTAGAGCCGTCTTAGCCTGTCATCGCACGAGGTATCAGAGGAACTAGAACGGATTCCAGTCGGGTGCAACGTCCAACACCGTGTCTTGTATCATAGAAAATACATCTTCGGGCGCTACACGTTGATTGAAACTATTCTAAGAAAGAACATGACCATGATGAGGCGGACAATAAACCATCGCAAGTTCCCTGCCAATGCGCGCCGTCCAGGCGGAGCTCTCTATGCAACCACGCTCTTTCTTTCTCTTATCGTCGTATCCGGCGGCGTATCGCTCGTTGCATCCCAGATGACGAGCCGGCAGCTCCAGGCCAACCTCCGAGCCTCCGACCAGTCTTACTACCTTGCGCGCAGCGGATTGGAATGGACCCTGGCGTATGTCGATTCAGAACCCGATTGGCGCACATTCATGGCGAAGGGTGGAGAAACGGAAGTGGACCTCGGCGGCGTGGGTAAGTTCACGGTTTCTGTGGTTGATGCCGACGGCGCAATCGCCGACAGCGAAAGCGACGCGGTCGGTATCCGTGTAACCGGTGAAGCGGATCGAGCGATTCGAGGCTTCGAACTTACCGCCAAACCCGGACCACATCCCCTACTCGAATACGCACTCGTTGCATGGGCAGACATCCACTTCAAAAATAACTTCTCTATCTATGGCCCAATTTACGGAACGCTCACAACCTCATCAGATCAAATACCTGACACAAAAGACAATGCTGTGTTCTGCGCTCCTAGCGACGGAACGATCGCTTCCTGGCTCAAACCTCAGGATGATTCTGTTGACAAACTGAGCAAGCCGGATGTCAACCTCAACGCCTTTACATCCATTGCAACGAAGGTTCCTAATAGATTTTTTAAAAACGGAGTGCTTGAAAACGTAAACCTCACACCGACCGATGCGCCGGACGGGAATGTGAACCCGAATGGTATCTACTACATCGACACCGAGTTAAAGGATATTCTCCTAAAAAATGTCCATGTGAAAGGCACCTTAATTATCAAAACAGGCAACGACTCTGTCGAATTTCACGAAGCCTGTGTGATTGAGCCGAACGAAACTGGCTACCCATCACTTCTGGTTTTTGGTCGGACAAACGCCACGGTCGATTTTGCCATGGCCGGAACCCTAAGCGAGAACCCAGCAGGCTGCACGGAAGTCGAATGCCTCAATGGTGACTGCGAATGCATGGATGTTAACGAAGATGGCGACTTCGACGATTCCTTCGACCCTTCCGTCTCTGGTCTCGTCTGGATTGAAGCGCAGACAACGTCGCTTAGAGGAAGCTCTTGGAAGTTCAAAGGATGCCTCGTGGGCAACGACATTTGGGTAGACGATGGCGTACTAATCGACGACGACCCCGGTCTATCCGCCAGTCCGATTTTTCAATTCACAGACGGAAAACTGCACGTCCAGCCCGGCAGCGTCCGAGAAGTCTCTCCATAATTGCTCATGCGTTGCCTCTATAAAGGCGCCGTCCCGTCGACTTACAACGACCGAAAACCACTTTAAACTCCACTTATCCGCTCCTTTCAAACGCAATACCGCCGCGTTTTTAAGGTTCTTTCCTCCCGAACGAATCGTAGACTTCCACATCAGCGACAACAATGACGCCGCACGTCCAGGACTGGAGACAATGAGACGCAAGTCATTCCCTAAAGGAACGGTGAAAAGAGCATTCTCCCTGGTGGAGATCGCAACCGTATTGGCCATTATGGGTGTGATGCTGGCAATCGCCACACCCCGCTTTGCGGACTTCGTCCAACGCGATCGTGTTCGCAGGTCAGCGCGCAAAGTCGCCACAGATGTCCGATACGCGCAGTCCCTCGCCATTCGCGATCGTTCTCCGGTTACGATGATGTTCAGCGAAGGGCTCGACGCCTATTCCATCTGGCTGAAGGATACCACTGCAAAAACTGAGACTTGGATGGTTGTCCGATTGTCCAATCGAAAAGTAGAAGTATTAGCCAACAGGACAGACAGGGCAACCTATGAACAAATTGTCGATCTCGCCGGCGATCCCGATTACGGCGTGGCCTTGGTCAATGCCGATTTTGGCGGAAAGATGGACTTGACTTTCGACGAATACGGAACACCGACAGGTGCGATCGGTGGCATCGTGCAATTGGGCTTGAATACTTATCGAATCAACATTTCGGTCGATGGCGTAACGGGACGCGTCGGAGTCGGTGAATTGACCGAACATGCAACCGCCGTCGCTCTACCTGCGGATCGCAGTAACACGGCAATCATCAAATTACCTAATCCTGTCCACAGAAGAAACACTCCCGATCCAACGCCAGCCGGTCTCGCACTCATGGCATCCGAGAAAGAGGAAAACGACTAAAATATAAGGCAACTGTGAGATCGCAACGATCAAACAATTCACATCTTTTTAATCGAATTGAATGTTACATTATTGAATGTAAATATAGCGCAATTACGTCTTGGGGGCAATGAATGAACACGCAGCGACTATTCGATAACGATCGAATCGCGATCGGCACGGAAACCTTTTCTGACAAGTGTGTGCAAATCGAACCACTGATCGATGAACTCATCGGCCTAATGGGAGATACGGTCCACGAAAACAACCGCCGCAAACACGAGCGGATCCCCTGGATCACCACCTCAGCAGTCTGGATCGAGCAGGGAATAAATACAAATCGCTTCGCGCAACATCAGGGCATAACCACACACGACCTTTCCAAAGGTGGATTCAGCTTTCTGCACCATCAACACCTGCACGCCGGTGCGAAGATCAAGCTCCGCCTCGATTTGTTACCGAAATCGCCCGTGCTGCTGGGCATCGTGCGCAACTGCGAACGACTCGACGGCTTGCATCACCGCGTATCGGTCATGTTCACTAACATCGCGGAAAATAATTCTACGAAGTGATCAGAGTGCGTGACATCGTCATGCATTCAAATACGCCCCCCTTTCAGTGACATCTGTCAATACCAGAACCAGGTGTGAAGCCTGGCGGCAAATGCCCGTCCTGTAGTTGCCTGGTTGAATAACCGGCCCGCCTGCATGCGAGCCTGCACCCTTGGCCCGAATGACTTTGGTGACTTGGCATTGTACAACCACATCAGGCTTGCGATGACAAACGTCCCGGACTGCTTCCAGGGTGGTCCGCCAACCCCGCTGGAACGAGTTGCGCAGTTCCTTCCACGTACAGCTTGTATAAAACGACTTCCAATTGTTCCAACTCGGGTGGACAATGAAAGACCAAATTGTGTGGTACGAGCGGTTCGACAAACCGCGTATCCTTATACGCTAACCGATCCCCCCACACCTCACAGGGTACGTGGAGCGTCGACGACAAATCCGTCCGCCGATCGTGTTTGAGCCGCCCCAAAGAATACGCAAGCCCCCAACCGCGTCGATCCGCACACTCGATACACACTTCTGCCAATCCGCCATCGCCTGCAATCTCCAGGCAAAGTGCTCCCGTGTCCACCGACAAACCAACCTGCGGCAAGCCGATCGCAACAACCCACGCGACCTCGCCTTCGGTAGTGCGTGTGCACTTGAGTCGCATTCCCCCATCAGCTTCTTTCGTAAGTGAGACCGCCCGCCCATTATCAGGCGGCGGCTGCAATGCTACGAAACGCCTCGGTTCATCAAATCGGACGACCACCAACGCCATGCTACACCTTCCATACTTGCTCCAACAAACACCCAAGCATAACTCGCGCTCACCCAAGTGCCTCCCATCCACAACATCGACTGCATAGACAACAGACCGCGCTGTATCCAAGCGTCTTGCCACAACATCGACAACTTGCGTACAACCCAATCGATCGCTACAGACCGAACAGCAGATTCAACGGTCCAATAAAAACACTCCGCTATTTGCTGCCCGCTTGATTCTATCGCACGTACCCGCTTTACTTGAATTAAGTGCAAATGCCTTCCACAGGCCACGAGGCTTGCATGACCTTACGGCAAGCACCACGAAACCGTAACTCATAGGGGAAAGCTGGCACCGTGACGAATCTTGTGACGCCTTCGACAGCACCGTTTCACGAAAACACCCGGCTTGACGCTGACACATCGCGTTCATTCCGCCTGTCCGCATTTTGGCCTATCGTTGCATTGCTCGGAACGTTGTACGGCTCGCTACTTCCCTTCTCGATCAGCCTCAGTGCATTCACGTTCGATAATGCCTTTGGGCTAATGAACATCCAGCCGCATTCCGCGACGCCGGAAGACCTTATCACCAACATCGTCGTTTACATCCCCGCCGGCTTACTTCTCGTGCTCAGCCAACCACGAAATCGCCGCAACTCACTGCGCACGTTGATCGGCTGCATACTCGTCGGTGGTTGTGTAAGCCTGCTCGCTGAAACGCTGCAAACCGGCATCGCCATCCGCGTCGCATCGTATACGGATATCGCACTTAACCTGTTCGGGACTGCGGCCGGCGCAGGTACCGCACTCGCCGTTCAGTCCCGCGCCCCCTCAATCGTCAGGCGAGTTCGCCACACTTTGAACACCACTCCAATGACCAGCTTGGGCATCGCTCTCACCATCGGCTTAGTGGTTTTCCATCTCGCACCGTTTGACTTCGCCTCCAACCCCGCTCAATGGCGAACTTCACTAAGCAACGCGACCCTTTCCCTAACGACACCGGACGCGCAGGATGTGATTCACGCACTCTGGTTCACGTTCCTGGGCTATATGATGCTGCTTGCCGCACTCGAAACGGGAAACACCCGTACGCAATCCACCGCTCAGGCTGCAATTGGCGGGTTTGCATTGGTCGTCGTGATCGAATCGCTCCAGTTGTTTTCCAATCGACACGCTTTCACGATTACGGATATTCTCATTCGAACGATCGCTCACCTCATCGGATGTATCGGAGCAACATTCATCGCCACCAACCGTACACCACAACAGTGGATCGCAAGCCCCCGACTCGCTCTCCCCACTCCCTTGCTCGTATCGCTTATCGCCGTACAGATCGTCGCCATCGTCTTCGCAACCGACCAAATCCCGCGTGCGCTTCACATCCCATTCGAGACCCTTTGGCGCGGTCCCATGATCCTGGCGGCCTTTGAGTTGACGACCACTTCAGTCCAATACGCCACGCTCGCTGCCTGTCTCACCATTGTCTTGCGTCGACAACGTGTCACAAGCGTTTGGCTGATTGTCGCCCTCTGCGTTATCGCTTGTTCAAGCATGGCCACGATCGCACCTTACGTGCTGGCTTCATCGAGTGTGGATTTGACTTCCCCTGTCATCGCCACCCTCGCCGCCATACTCGTCGCCCAGTTCTACCCCATCATCAGGCCCCAGCAAGCTCCGATTCCCCATTGATACCATCCCTCACCAAAACCGACCTACCACAGTCTGATTCTCCTACGTAACATGCGTTGACGGTCGTGCAGGTCATTGATAAGCTGCCGTTTTGGCTATTTAAAGGCGTTATAAACGCAAAGGTTCGAATACAAGCCTTGCGACATCCATCCGTCAAACATCACTGTGGTTTGTTCGGCATCTACGGTCACGAAGATGCCGTGCTCCTCACTCACCTGGGTCTTTACGCACTCCAACATCGTGGTGAAGAATCCGCCGGCATCGTCGCTGCCGACGGTTCGGAACTGAAACGCCACGCCGGTTTAGGACAGGTTAGTCAGGTCTTCGACAAACGATCCCTCGAACGCATTCGAGGTCCCGTCGCCATCGGGCACGTTCGCTATTCGACGACCGGCTCCACCAGTGAGGACAATTCGCAACCGCTGATGTTCTCACTCGCCGGAGGCCAAGTCGCCATCGCTCACAACGGCAATCTCATCAACGCCGCTCTCCTCCGCAGCAAATACGAGGAAATGGGACACATTTTCCAGGCATCGAGCGACACGGAAGTGGTTATTCACCTATACGCCAAAGCGCTCCATGAGGCCGGCGAATCACCGCTGGTAAGCGTGCTCAACCATTTGCAAGGCGCTTACTCGATGCTGCTACTTTTCCCCGATCGCATGGTGGCCATCCGCGATCCACTGGGCTTCAGACCATTGGTCATTGGTAAGACCAAGTGCGGCGCGACCGTCGTCGCCTCCGAGACCAAAGCCTTCGACATCATCGACGCGGAATACGAACGCGAGATTCTCCCGGGTGAGATCGTCACTATCAACGACGAGGGTATCACCAGTAAGCGATTTGGCGACTACGAAAATGAACGCAAAGCCGCCTGCATCTTCGAGCAGATTTACTTTGCTGATCCATCAAGCACCGTTTTCGACGAAAATGTGCACATGGTTCGCGTCGCAATGGGTCGGCGTATCGCGCAGGAGGCGCCGGTCGACGCCGACCTGGTTGTCCCCATTCCCACTTGCGCCAAGTGCGCCGCCAACGGTTACGCCAGAGAAAGCGGTATCACACTCGGACGGGCGTTCACCACAAGCCATTACATCGGCAGATCATTCATTCTGCCCACACAGTCAAGTCGCGATCTCGCCGTCAAGATGAAACTCAACGTCATCAAGGAATCGGTGAAAGGCCAACGATTGGTCGTCGTCGAGGATTCCGTCGTCCGCGGTACAACAACCCGCGGAAAGATCGGCGCGCTGCGTACCGCCGGCGCCACGGAAATCCATTTGCGCATCGCCAGTCCGCCCATCCGCCATGCCTGCTATTTCGGCATCGATTTCCCTGAAGAACGGAAACTCATCGCCAATAACCGCTCCGTCGAGGAGATCAGGAAATATCTTAAAGTCGACTCTATCGCCTACCTCTCGATCGAGGGCATGCTCGATTGCGTCAAAATGCCCGCCAACCAATACTGCACCGCTTGCTTCTCCGGGGACTACCCGATGGACATCAGCGAACCGGTCGACAAGTTCGCCCTCGAACGAAAACAACTGCGCATGTTCGAATAGGGCACTAGAGCAGGCTCTAGCTAGATGTTGCGTCCGACACCGTGTTTTGTACTGCCGGAAAGTCGACATTCAACGCTACGTTTGGATTGAAACTGCTATAGTTGGCTTGCCGTATTACCTTTTGACTTTTGAAAGGCTCTACTCTCTCATGCCCGTATGGGACTGGGCACGTTAGACATCGCGGTACTGGTCACCTACTTCGCAACCATTCTGGGCGTGGGGCTTTGGTTTGGCCGAAAGGAGCGCAATACGGAAGATTACTTCCTAGGCGGGCGTTCGCAGCATTGGTTGATCGTCGGCCTATCCATTCTAGCGACGGAACTCAGCGCGTTGACCTTCGTTTCCGTGCCCGGCACAGCCTTTCTGGAAAACTGGTCCTATCTACAACTCTATGTCGGCGCATTCGTCGGCCGGCTACTGGTGGCGTATCTTCTCCTGCCAGCGTTCTACGGTGGATCGGTCACGACCGTCTACGAATACCTCGGACAACGTTTCGGCCCTGCAACCCGCACTACCGCCTCGATCATGTTTGTGCTTTCCAGGCTCTTGGGTAGTGGCATCCGATTGCTTGCCGCATCAATCGCCATCAGTGTAGTCTTCGGATGGTCGCTGAATCTGGTCATTGTTCTCTCGGCGATGGTGGCCATTGTGTATACAACATTCGGCGGTATCCGCGCCATCATCGCCACCGACGCCCTGCAAGCGTTAATCTTCATCGGCGGTGCGGTCGCCGTAATTCTTTACCTCATACTCGCGATTCCCGGCGGACCGGACGCAGCCCTGGAAACGGCCAATAACGCCGGCAAATTCCATATCTTCACTGTAACCGGCTCGCTCAACAACGAACGGCTCTTCTGGGTGCTGTTGATCAACGCCACCATCCTCAACATGGCCAGCATGGGAACCGATCAGGACATGACCCAACGCATGCTTACCTGTCCGGATCTCAAAAAAGGACAACGTTCGATCATTTTCAACGCGATCTTGGGACTTCCAACTGTCTGCTTGTTCCTGCTGATTGGCGCACTTCTTTTCTCCTATTTCCAAGCGTTTCCCAACCGACTCCCCGAAACGATCGCGGACAAACCCGACCGGGTGTTTCCGTATTTCATCGCCAATGCTTTACCGGCGGGTTATGGTCTTCGAGGATTGCTTGTCGCCGGGGTGTTCGCGGCGGCGATGTCGAGCCTGGATTCCGCACTGGGAGCGCTCAGCTCAACAGCCGTGACGGACCTCATACGGCCGTATCGACGCACTCCGCTCACCGAACACCAAGCCCTGCAACTTGCACGCCTCCTTACCGTCGGCTTCGGCGCCGGCCTGGCGGTGTTGGCAATTGCGTTTTCGAATTACGACCAGTTGCTTTGGCAGGCATTCAAATTTGTGGGATTGGTGTTTGGAGGAATGCTGGGCGTCTTCTTGCTCGGCGTGCTTACCAGACAACGAGGAAACGATTTCACCAATCCCGCAGCCATGGTGTCCTCATTTGTTATTCTCGTGGCGTTGATGCTCTACCAGAACGCCACCCAAAAAGTGATCATAGCCTGGCCCTGGTGGGTGGTGCTCGGAACAACTTGGACTTTTGTAGTGGGCCTGATGTTTCGAACCGATCCGAAACAATCAGAAATCCAATAATTAAATGGGTACTGAAAACGAAACCGTCTGATTCATGAGGAATCTTTATCGAGAAGTCAGCGACGTAGCCGAGCCACCGCAAGACCGGTCAACACCATAATAAGACCAATCCCACAGCCCAACGATTGCGCCTTCCCAAAACCTGCCCCCGAACCGAAATGGAGCCAATCCGCCAACAGCGACAAACCGCCAATCGCAAGCGCCGATACAATAATCGCGGGTACGCGCACGAGCGATCCAACGAGCAGCAAAAATGCCGCAAGGATCAAACCGATCCATTGATACACCCCAAAACCTGCGCTCTTACCGAAACGGAGAATGTCAGCAAGTAGAGAATTCAACAATATAAACAACCCCACAGCCAGCAAGACCACTCCTTGGCCACGGCGCCGTTTTTTAGTGTCTTTAGAACCCTGTTGTGCCTCAATACACGCTGAGCACATGTGCTCCATGACCAACTCGCCACCGGCCATGGTGGACCGGTGATTGGTCGCGGGCAAACCGCAATGATCGCATACCGTTTGGCTCTGCATCATGAACGATTCCCTCTTATTGGCCCTTCTTGTCCGTAATCATAACGAACAGCGTGCAAAAGAATTCTAGCCGCACAGCCGGGCAACGCCAACGAAACCTCTACCCTCCTCTACGGCCTACCAATGGGAGTTCTCGAACCGATCACTGCCGGATCAAGATCAAGTCGCCGCTGCTTAGTTCACCGGCACCATCCATAACCACAAGCGTGATGGTGTGGGAGCCTTTGCCGTAATCGTCGCTTCGCCAACGGTATGTCACCGTTGCAGAG
>JANQHN010000277.1 GCA_028282665.1 Phycisphaerae bacterium
ACCCCACTTCGCCGCCGACGGCACGAATCATGTGCCACAAAATCGCGACACCCGTCGTGCCATCCACATCGTAGTCACCAAAGAGCACGATTTTCAAGCCTCGCTTCGCTACGGAAACGATACGGCCAGCTGCTTCTTCCACACCGGGCAACAACTCCAACGGATGCATGTTTTTTAGTTGAGGCTCTAGAAATTCATGGGCCAGCTCATCAGCGCTTACTCCGCGATTGAGAAGCAACTGCGCAACGACCGGAGGTATCTCCCACCGACGCGCAGCCAAACCGCTCCCATCGCGATCACCGACAAATACCCATTGCCTGCTCATGATTATCGCTCGATTCACGCGACGTTCATCGCATTGTCACGCGGCTGTTTTTTCTGCACCATTGCCCGCGAGTCTATCCATACCATTTACCCAGGCAAGAAGATTTCGGAGCGAACTCACCGTTTTGCGACGGTGTTACCTGTTACTTCTTGATCGGAAAGGTACCAGCCGTAACATCATGCGCGGAGCCTAGGCTTTTACCCGCGCAAACGTTAAGCGCTTGCTGAGAATGGGGCAGGAGTTCTTCTCAAAATGCATGTAAAGCAAACGAAATTTGTATGCGTTGTATGGGGCTTGTTGGCAGGTTTCGTCATTCCTGCGCGGGGTGAATTGCAAACGGAGTTGCATCGTCTACTTTCCGACCTGCCTCATCGTCAAACTCAAACCGGTGCTTGCGTCGTCGATTTGCAAAGTGGAAAGCCCGTCTTCGGAATGAACGAAGACACAGCGTTGATCCCTGCAAGCAACGAAAAAGTGTTCGCCATGGTGACGGCACTCGCGTTGCTTGGTCAAGATCACGAATTCACCACACTGTTCGCAACGGATGGCGAGAACCTGATTGTCATAGGTGATGGTGACCCAGCTCTTGGTGACCCTCGGCTGGCCAATCGCGATCAGAGAACGCGCCACGCGATGTTTGATAAATGGGCTGACTTTCTGATTCGCGAGTCCATTACAGCGATCCCGGGCGATATTATCCTTGATGCGTCAGTATTCGACGACCAACTCGTTCACCCGACATGGGATCCAAACGATTTGGGCAAATGGTACGCCACACCGGTTTCTGGCCTTGGATTCAATAACAACTGCATCGAAATCACGGTTATACCTGCCCGCGTGGACCGCGCTCCGCCGTCGGTCGAAGTGTATCCTCCCGCTGCCAGGCGATTTGTAACCAACGAATGCCGAAGCGGTGGGCGCCGCCAACCAGTACTGCATCACGTCGCGGGCACGTATGAATACGTGATTCGGGGAGAGTGCCCTAAGAAATGGCCTTTCGGCGCGGTCGCGTTTCCGAATCCTCCCATGCTTACCGGCGCGGTGATGCGCGAACGGTTCGAAAAAAAAGGCATCCGAGTACTCGGCGAATTGCGCGAGGAGCGTGTACGGCTTGCGGATGGATCGCTGCCGTCAAACGTGCTCGTTCTCGCAGCCCACAAGACCCCCATTGCCGATGTATTGAATCGCGCGGGCAAGAACAGCCAAAACCTTTTCGCGGAATGCCTGCTCAAGCATGCAGGAAGAGCCCATGCCCAATCACGCGGCCTGTCCGATCTGCAGGGAAGCTGGCTGCTTGGAGCAACGGCTGTCGAGGATGTGTTGCAAAACGCAGGCGTCGACACCACGAACATGGTCATAGCGGATGGATCGGGGCTTAGCAGGAAAAACCGCTGCACCGCGAAACAACTCGCCGCAATGCTCCAATGGGCACACGCACAACCATTCGGAGCGTTGTTCCGCGAAAGCCTGTCCATCGCAGGTGTGGATGGATCGCTGCGAAAACGCCTCAAGAAAATGCCCCATCGAATATTTGCCAAAACCGGAACCATGAAGCAGGTACGAACGCTCTCGGGATTCGTCTTTGATGAAAAGGGCGAACGGGGATATGCTTTTGCAGTCATGTTTAACGGCTATTCGGGTCCATCTACACCCTATCGCGAAATCCAGGATCAGTTCTGCGCTACCCTGGCTCGCGAGCTCGATCGCTTAATCGACAGAAAGTAGTCTTTAATCTTTCTATTGGCGCAAACATATAGCATCGAACCTAAACCAATCCCATTTCGTAGGGCACGAAGTGGCAAAAGAAAACTCATTTCAACGAATGCCCCTCTGGTGCTTAATGTGAAGCGAGAAAACAATATGACCTGTGACTTCAATCGCGATCGCTACGTTCGATGCACGCGAGTCATACCCACCACACAACCACGCCTGCGATTTTTGATGTTTGTCGCGGTGCTGGGATTCTCCGGACTTCTCACGCTGGCAGAGCCACCGACAGGCCTTGCGGGAGTTTGGCCGGAACAGGCCAGGATAAAAAATCATGGAGTGAACGAGTTCTCAGGACTCGTCAAGAGTCGAAGCCACGACGATGTTTTTTGGACACACCACGACTCCGGACATCAACCGAATCTTTACGCAGTATCCAGCCAAGGTGAAGTACTCGCGCGCGTAAAGGTCGAGGGAATCACCATTGGCGATTGGGAGGATATCGCTATCGATGATGATGGCTATCTTTACCTGGGTGACATCGGCGACAACACAAACCGCCGCAAGTCGTACGTCATTCACAAAATCAAGGAACCAGACCCCAAGGAGAAACGTTGGCAGGTTGCGCGAGTGGAATGGTCGCTGCGGTACAACTACCCCGACGGCTCCCACGACGCCGAATCAATGTTCATCAAAGAAAAGCAACTTTTGGTGATTGAAAAGAAACTGTTTGGCAGACCCGCTTTGTACCGCATTGCTTTACCTGACGAAGTGCCCAGCGCAAGTCGAACGAAAGGGAAAATCGATGAACCGATCGTCACCGCAGAAAAGGTGTGTCACCTTCCGGTCTGGCATGCAACGGGTGCTGACATTCATCCGAAAGGTGATCGACTTGCGGTTTGCAGCTACGGAAAAATGTGGGTACTGCCCGCGCCAAACGATTTGAACAGGTTCGCTTCCGTTGAAACCGAATGGGTCAAGTTCCCCGCACGGTACCAGATTGAAGCCTGCGCGTTCGATGGGGATGATGTGATCCTGGTTGCGGAACCGGGACAGATCTGGCGAGTAACCGCAGATGACATTGCAGAAAATCGAACCTTTCCCACGGGCAAGCCGCAATCGAAATCGCCAACACCCTGATCGCGGTACGCATTTCGCACATCTGTACGACCCCTTGCCATCTTACGCACAATCGATGAAAACAGGTCGAAAGACAAGGTATACGTCTGAGCGGTTATGATGGAGTCCGCGAAAGCAATTTGATGGCGTGGTCGCGGTCGGGTGCGCTGTTTTTCAAAACGATACGATAGGAAGGGAAATCCTTGATGAATAACGACTATCCTCATCTGCGAGGTTCATTGCTTGCCGTAGTCATTCTGAGTATCGGCGGATCGCTAACTTGGGCGAATGATGACCACAAACCCTATGATCGATTCATGACACGGGCACGGCAGTTGACATTCGAAGGACGCCGCGCCGGCGAAGGCTACTTCTCCTTCGACTCGAAAAACCTGATTTTCCAATCCGAACGGTACGAAGGGAATCCTTTCTTCCAAATATATACAATGGACCTGTCGACCGGTCGCACGCGGCTTATTTCGCCGGGCGTAGGACGCACCACGTGCTCCTTCTATCACCCCGACAAACAACACCTCCAATTTGCCTCCACCCACCTCGATCCCAACGCGCGACAAGTTATGCGCGAGGAATACGAACGCAGAAACGATCCGTCGGCAGGTCGTGGCAAAATGTGGGATTACGACAAGTACTACGACATCTTCGTCAGCGATCCGCGCGGGCGCAACCTTAAGCGGCTCACCGACACCGTCGGCTACGATGCCGAAGGAGCCTTCTCGCCCGACGGGAAGCACATCGTGTTCTGCTCCATGCGTGATGCCTACCCACTCGAAAAATTGAACGAAGAACAACGGGCGATTTGGGAGAAACAACCTGAGTACTTCGCTGAAATCTACATCATGGACGCGGACGGCAGCAATCAGCGCAAGCTCACGGATTGGCCTGGTTATGACGGCGGACCGTTCTTTACTTACGATGGCTCGCGTGTTATTTGGCGGCATTTCGACGAAAACGGCTTGATCGCAGACATTTATACCATAAAGCCGGACGGCACTGACCGTCGCCGCCTCACGGATTTCAAGTGCATGTCCTGGGCACCATTCATGCACCCTTCAAACGAGTACGCGATTTTCGCTTCGAACAAACATGGTTTTACGAACTTCGAACTGTTCATCGTTGACGCAATGGGTCAGAAGCAGCCAGTTCGCGTTACTTATTCCGATGGATTCGATGGCTTGCCGGTCTTCAGCCCGGACGGTAAGAGCCTCTGCTGGACCACCAACCGCCGCATAGGCGGATGGCGCAAAGCGCAGCTTTTTTTCGCGGATTGGAATCACGATGAGGCATTGAAAGCGATTCGCTCCGCCCCGTTACGCGGCACGGAAGAGCCCATGCCCACTTTTGCACATCCACACGAACACGGTTGGCCTGACGGCCCTCCGCCCACCATCAAACCTGGACTCACCCCCTCCATCACCGATGAAGATCTGTACGAACACGTGAAATTCCTGGCCAGCGATAAGCTCGAAGGTCGCATGACCGGCAGCAGAGGGGCACGCGAAGCCTCCGAATACATCGCTCAACAATTTAAACAGATGAACCTGATTCCGCTCGGCGATGGCGGCACGTACTTCCAGGAATTCGAGTTCCCCAAAGGCATCGCCGTCGACAATAAAAATACCAAACTCTGGATTCGACCCAATGCGGAAACAATGAACATGCCCAAGGAGGAAAACCTCGGGCAAGCGTATCAACCGCTCTCGTTTTCTGCGAACGGAAGCGCGTCGGGCCTCGTTGCGTTCGCCGGCTATGGACTCGTTGTTCCGGAGGATCAAGGCAAGGCTGGTTACGATTCGTACGCGGGGCTCGAAGTGCAGGACAAAGTGGTATTGATCCTGGATGACGTCCCCAACGACGTATCGACCGACGAGCGCATTCGTTTGAGTCACTATGCCAGTCCGCGCTACAAAGCGCTCCAAGCGTTGAAACGCGGTGCCGCGGGAATGTTGATCGTTACCGGCCCGCACACGCCCAACGCAGGCCAATTGATGAAGCTTAAGCGCAACGACACCGATTGCGGCCTGGTTGCCGCCTCGATCTCCATCCAGACCGCTGACAAGTTGCTGCAAAGCGTATCGACCACGATCGGTCAATTGCAGGAAATGCTTGATGGCGGAAAGATTCCCGAGCATTTCGCCAATCTTGCACCGCAATCCGGCGCACGCTTGCAAGTGGAACTCACGCGGAAAATGGGAAAGTGCCGAAACGTTGTAGGTTTGCTGCCGTCGATCAGTGATTACCCGATGGCGGATGAATACGTGGTGGTCGGCGCACACTACGACCACATCGGGCATGGCGAAACGGGTGGATCGCGTGCATTAGCAGGCGAAGAGGGGCAAATCCACAACGGCGCCGATGACAACGCTTCCGGCACCGCGACGGTTCTCGAATTGGCCGCTCATTTCACATCGGTGTACGCGGACGCAGAGAGCGCGGACCGGCCTCAGCGCAATATGATCTTCGCGTTGTGGTCGGGCGAAGAAATCGGAGTGATCGGTTCGTCGCACTTCGTTCGGCATGCGCCTTGCCCACTCGGTCAGATCGCCGCTTACGTAAACTTCGACATGGTAGGCAGGCTTCGTGCCGGCAATCTTATTCTCCAGGCAGTGGGATCGTCGCCCGATTGGCTGGGATTGATCGAGAAGGTCAACGTGCGCCGGCCGCTCGACCTCATCATTCAGGAAGATCCATACCTGCCCACGGACACACACGAATTCTACCCGGCAGGAATTCCGGTGCTGTCGTTCTTCACCGATGTGCACGACGAATACAACAGGCCTGTTGATGACGCGGAAACACTCAATTACCCGGGTTTGGAGCGGATTGCGCTGCTTGCTCGAGAACTCGTCGGCGAGCTCGCCAGCGCACCAAGCAAACCCAAAGTCACCCGCATCGCCTCCGCCCGCCCGCGCGGTGCGGAGGGGATGCGCGGACGTTCGATCTTCACGGGAACGGTTCCCGACTTCACCGCAAACGATGTCGAGGGTATGAAGATCAGCGGCGTGCAGGGCGATTCGCCTGCGGAAAAAGCGGGCCTGGTCAGTGGCGATATCATTGTAGAATTGGCTGGCCATCCCATCAAAGGATTGGAAGACTACGCCGTGATCCTTCGCGCCCTTAAGCCCGATGTCGCGGTCGACATCAAGGTACTCCGAAACGGGAAGAAACTTGAACTCAAAATCACGCCGGTCGCGCGAAAATAGTGACTATCAACTAGAGCAAGCTCTAGCCAGGTGTAGCGTCCGACACCGCGTTTTGTAATGCCGGAAAGTCGACAGTAAGCGCTACGTTTGGATTGAAACGGCTATAGCAGGATACTTAATCATCCACTCCTGCGAAGGCGGAAATCCAGCACGACGAACGAAGCCCGCAAGCAGGCTATGCATCAGAGCATGGTCTGCTTGCAGGTACGATTCATTTCTCACGCCACATTCATGACGAATCGCTCTATCGCATTGTTAACCTCTACGGAGTGAGTCCAATTCACCAAGTGCCCCCCGCCTTCGATCACAACATCCGGAGCAACGGTATCGATCGGCACGACGAGATCCTTTGCGCCGTGAATTGCGCAGCGCGAACAAGGTAACGAGACAGGCGGCTCGTAGGCCCCAATCATAGCGGCGAAACGGCGAATGCGCTCGGGTGTGGCTCGGATCAACATATCCGCCATCACCAGCTGATCTTCCACGCCGAGTTCACCGAACATGTTTTGAAACATGCGCGGCAACGCGGCACCCGCACGCGGATCGCCCGTCGGGATCGCCTTAAGCAAGCCATCCACAAAAAGCTTCAGTGCACGAGGCGCCGATCGACCGGGCCGCGCGGCTATTGCGATAATTCCCAACGGTGAGGGCTCCATCATCGTGGCGAGTTGTGTCGCAATCATCGCTCCAAACGACACCCCGCCAACCACCGGTGCACAGTCGAGATGCGACAGTTTTATATGATCGTAGAGGCGAATCGCGTAATCAGCGAATGATTCGCCCGCGGCAGGCGGCGGGTAATCCGGCGTAACGACATCAAATGGCAGCGCAAGTTGCGGCTTGAGCAGCCGATGATCCCCGCCAATACCGGAAAACAGCATGACGGTCGGTCGATCTTTACGGGAAATGCCGTTTAAATCAATTTCGTTGGCGTTCAATACGTTCACGGGAACAAAGATACAAAAACAAACGCTGCAGCCGCAGCACCGATCCTCAAAATAGCTAGTCCTTTTCGTACACCACACGACCGCCGACAATCGTATGCGTGGGTTTGATGTTCGGCAGCTCATCCTTGTCACAACGGAACGGGTCGATATCGAGGATCACCAAATCCGCCAGCATACCAGGTTCGATCGTGCCGATGGTTGCTTCACGGTGGACAGCGGCGTGCGGCGCAACGGTGTAAGCGAAAATCGCCTCCTCCACCGAAAGCGAATGCTCTTTGAGCCACACCTTGCCGTCCAGCGTCTTCGCATTGACCGCCGAGTCAATACCCGCGAACGGGTCGATGGTCACCACAGGCCAATCACTGCCGAAAACCAGAAGCACCCCCCTGTCCTT
>JANQHN010000288.1 GCA_028282665.1 Phycisphaerae bacterium
CGTGATATCTCCACCACGCTCGACGACCAAGCCGCCCGGCTTCTCAAGACGGTCTCCCAATACGAGGATTTCATCACCGATTGGCTCGTTGCAGGGCCTTATACGCTAACCGACAAAACCGGCGCGGATCTGTTCGACATCGTATTCGCCCCCGAGCGCGATGACGCGGAGGTTGAGTGGAAGTCCCAACCCGCCCCTGAATCGATCGACGATTTCTGGTGCGTGAATCTGCTTCGGTCAGTCGGTCGAGACAACGCTGCCGTCTACTTGAAGACCTGCGTCTATTCACTGCAAACGCATCAGGCTCGCCTTGAAGTCGGCAGTGATGACGGCATCGCGGTGTGGTTCAACAATCGCAAGATCCATGAAAAAAACGTGCTCCGAGACTGTAGTCGGGGCGAGGACGTGGTGACGATCGGTTTGCTGGAGGGATGGAACGAACTGTTGCTTAAAGTTACTAACAACGGTGGAGATTTTGGTGCGTGTGCCCGGATTCGCAGTGTGGATGGCGAGCATCTGGACGGTGTGTACGCAAGATCGCGCGGTCAATAACGGAAATTGAGGGCAGTTGTCGTGAATTGGAGCAGGAGAAGTCGCGTCACAATCAAGCGGTCGATGATAGTCGGATTCGTGCTGGTGTTTCTGATCGCGCCGGCTGGCGGAGAGGAACTGCAAATAGACAAGGAACTCGCCAGGCAGATCGACATGGCGATTCCCAAAAAAGCCTTGGTCACACCTCAGCAACCACGGAAACTTTTGGTGTTCACGCTCTGTCGCGGTTATCGGCATGAGTCGATTCCGACAGGCGCGTTCGCACTCAAGGCCATGGGTGAAACTACCGGCGCTTTCAAAGCAATGATCAGTGATGATATACGCATGTTCGAAATGGACAACTTAAGGAGCTTCGACGCGGTTTGTTTTAACAACACGACCGGTGAGCTGTTCCTTCCGCCAGATTTCGACAAGCTGTCCAAGGAGGCAAGGAAACAGGCACGCGCATACGACAAGATGCTCAAGAAC
This sequence comes from Phycisphaerae bacterium, assembly GCA_028282665.1. GTDB lineage: Bacteria > Planctomycetota > Phycisphaerae > UBA1845 > UBA1845 > JANQHN01. The sequence goes on from JANQHN010000288.1 coordinate 1,021, forward strand.
AACCTGTTGAGTTACGTCCGCGAAGGTGGCGGCGTGGTTGGCATCCATGCTGCGACGGATTGCTTCTACCAGTGGCCCGCATTTGGGGAGATGATGGGCGGGTATTTCGACCAACATCCGTGGAACGAACAAGTGGCGATCAAGATCGACGAACCCGATCACCCGCTTACTGCGATGTTCCCGAGAGAGGGATTCAAGATTGCCGATGAAATCTACCAATTTCGCGATCCGTACAGCCGATCTCGCCTGCGCGTGCTGCTGAGTCTCGACACCTCTTGGACAGATATGACCAAGAAGGGCATCAAACGTACGGACGGCGATTTCGCCGTAAGTTGGATAAGGCGTTTCGGACGTGGATCGTTATTCTACTGTTCGTTAGGCCATCGCCATGAAGTTTACCACAATCCCGCCGTTTTGAGGCACTTTCTTGCGGGCATTCAGTTCGCGCTGGGCGATTTGAAGGCGAATGCAATTCCCAGCGAGCGTGTGAAATCTCAGGCAGCATTATGGAAACCGCTGTTCAACGGAGATGACCTTGCAGGTTGGCAGGGATTGGTGGGGAATCCGGAGAGTCGGGCGGCAATGAAACCTGAAGAACTCGCCGCCGCGCAAAAGGAAGCCGACGACAGGATGCGTAAACACTGGAGCGTCGAGGGCGGTGTACTACTGTTCGACGGTAAAGGCGCGAACCTTTGCACGGTGGATTCTTTCAGTGACTTCGAACTGGAACTCGAATACAAGATTGAAAAAGACGGAGATAGCGGAATTTACTTGCGCGGTTCGCCGCAGGTACAGATCTGGGATGCAGATGAGAATCCGGTAGGTTCGGGAGGTCTGTACAACAATCAGTCAGCCCCCAGCAAGCCCATGCTCCGCGCCGACAAGCCTATCGGCGAATGGAACAAATTCAACATCAAGATGATTGGCGACAGGGTCTGGGTTGAGTTAAATGGGTATCTTGTCGTTGATGGGGTCACGCTCGAGAATCACTGGAATCGCGACAAGCCGATTTACTCAAAGGGACCTATTGAATTGCAAGCGCATAATTCACCGCTCGCTTTTCGCAATATACGCCTGCGCGAGTTGACTCCATCCATCGGTCGCGAATTCCGAGAACAGAACCGATGGCAAATGCTCTTCGGCGGGGAGAAACTCGATGCGTTTGAGTATCGGCCCCAAAGCTGGGCGGTTGAGGATCAAGTGCTTGCGCTGAAGGGCGGTGGATACATTTGGACGAAAGAACGGTTCGGCGATTTCATTCTCGACCTTGAATTCAAAGTCGACAAGGGCTCGAACAGTGGGATCTTCTTCCGCACAGGCGACACGGCTGATGCGGTGCAGACGGGCATTGAATGGCAAATTCTGGATTCGCACGGCAAGAAGACGCCGGGCAGGGGAGATTGCGGTGCCATCTACGATTGCCTGGCGCCACGAATCAACGCCGTCAATCCACCGGGTGAATGGAACCGTGTTGTCTTGGAGTGTCGCGGACCTGTCATCCGTTCTTTTCTCAACGGCGTGGATATCATCGATATGAACCTGATGCAATGGACCGAGCCATACAAAAACCCCGACGGAAGCAAGAATAAATTCAAATCCGCCTACAAGGATATGCCTCGCGAAGGGCACGTCGGCTTCCAGGACCACCTGACAAGGATCTGGTACCGGAACATCTACATCAAATCGCTCAGCGACTCGGCTGTCTCTTCATCCGATGGTATGAAAGGGCGGTGATACGGGGTTGCCGGTGGTGAGGCTTTGCTTTTCTGCCTCAATGATACGCAGCGATTGCACCGCTTCAGCGAGTGTTGCACGGGCTTCCTGCGTAGCGCCTCGGATCAGGTCGAGCATGTGTCGAATTTCGACGTCGTAACCAGTCAGAGGGGAAAACGGGGTAAGGCTCGCTATGCCTTGCGGCTGAATGGAGAAGGGCACATCCGCACTGGAATCGAACGATAAGGACGCCCGTTCAAATTCGAAGCGATAGCGCATGTGGAAGGAAAATCCCGGTATGTCTATCCAGCCGCCTTCGATCGTGAACGGACCGGACAAGCCGGCATACTCGAATTGGGCGGAGAGGTGGCGTGTCGAACCCGTCGCGCGGATACTGGTTGGCGTCCCCAAACACCACGTCAGGAAATCCACGTCGTGAATGTGTAGATCGAGAATCGCGCCTCCCGTGCGCGCGTCGTTGGAATAAAATGATTTACCCCAGTCGGGCAAAGCGCCGAGTCGCTCGAACTTAGCGGAGCAAGGTTTGCCATACGCACCGCTTTCTACCAGTTTTTTGACTTCGGACCAACCGGGCCAAAATCGAATACACATGGCCGGTATGCAAATCGAAGCAGAATGACGTTCGGCTTCTTTACGCAGCACCTCCGCCTCTTTGGAAGACAATGCGACTGGTTTTTCCAGAAGAACATGCTTTCCCGCGCGAAGGGCGGCCGACGCTGATGTGGCATGTGTATCTGTGTAGGTGCAAATGCTGACAAGATCAACGGCACCATCAGCAAGCATGTCGGTTAGGTTTTGATATCGTCGCGCATCCTGCGGAATGAGCGACTCACTATCCTCCGATCGATCATCAGCCGGTAAGATATTGCCTCCCGCCTGCTTATGGGCTGTAAGCTGCGACTGATCTTCATCGCAAACCGCCACGATTCGACATGGATAGCCATTCTTTCGTGCTGCCGTATACGCGCGGGCGTGTGTCATGCCCATGAAACCCAGTCCCGCGATACCTACGCCTATGGTGCGATCCGCTTGTGTCATCACCTGTCACGTCGAAATGTCGAGAGAAAAGGTTCCATGTGTACCAACGCAGTCCGCACGTCCGCTACCCTAGTGTCACCCGATTCCCGTTCGACCATCAGATCACACGACACTCTTTTGCACGACAGATTGTCAAACAGCGCGGCGAAGTCCACATTGCCATTGCCGACCGGCACTTCCTCACCCCATGTTCCCGGCTTTTTTGTGTATCGTGCGTCCTTGATGTGAATTTGTTTCACGTAACCGGCGAGCAGCGCCAAAACGTTCTTAGGACAACCCATCCCGTACAGAATCACATTTGCGGGGTCGAAATTCACGCCGACGGACGGCATATCCAATTCAGCGAGTATGGCTAGCAACGTCTCCGCATTTTCCTGACCCGTCTCCAATCCGACCTCAATCCCACGATCTGCGAATAACTCACACACACAACGCAATCGCTCGATCATAACCAACCATACCGAGTCCGTCTTGTCGTGTGGCAGGAAGCCTGCGTGAAATGTCACAAGGGGCAACTGCAATTCGCTCGCGACTTCGGCGCAGCGATGCGCCGTTTTGAGGTTAGCGGGCCAATGCCGATCAGGCCTCAAGCCACCCGTCTCTTTGATGCTTTCCAGGGATGTGTAGTCTTCGTACGTCATCGCCATCATGCCCGATACAATTGCGATGTCCGCTTCAGCAAGGATCGCTCGAGTCTGCTCAAGCGGCCAATCGCCTGTGCAGAGGTGGTTAAGAGCGAGCTGGACCGCACGCAGTCCGCACGCCTTCACCTTCTCGGTGAGCGAGGAGGCGTCGTCCGGCTGAAGCGACCAGGAGCAGACGCCGATTTGTTTTTTGGTAGTCATTTCGACTGTACACTGAGTTACGACTGGAAACCTAATTTTCACCGCCATGATAACGTAAGAACAATTGCCCGTCATGGTCACGGTGTCGGTCGCATCAACTTCCGTTCTGGAAAACGAACGGCGGCTTTCGAGTTCGTAGCAAACTCGAAAGCCGCGTTGACTTACGGGCGGTCGAACTTGACCGCTCGTTCAATTGTCAGCTATATCCGACTAAGGAATGTCGAACAAGACGTCCTGGAACATCGCCGCGTCTTCGAGGTCGACATTCCTTAGTCGGATATAGCTGACAATTGAACGAGCGGTCAAGTTCGACCGCCCGTAAGTCAACGCGGCTTTC
>JANQHN010000392.1 GCA_028282665.1 Phycisphaerae bacterium
CGTATTAGCGAATTAATTGCTCGCGCCAAGGAATTCAATATGCCCGCGGTTGCCATGACGGACCACGGCAACTTGTTCGGAGCGATCGAGTTCTACCAAAAGGCTCGCGATGCGGGAATCAAGCCCATCATTGGCGCGGAACTGTACATGGCGGGAACGTCGCGCTTTGACAAGGAGGCGCCCAAAGGCGGCAAGGAAGCGTTCCACGTACTATTGCTTGCGCAAAACCTGACAGGCTACCACAATCTCATCAAGCTTGCGACCATAGGCCATACTGAGGGTTTCTACCGTAAGCCGCGTATTGATAAGCAAGTTCTTCGAGAGTTTTCCGACGGGTTGATTTGCACGAGCACGTGCATTGGCGGAGAGGTTCCGCAGGCATTCTTGAACAAGAATCGCGCCGCCGCTGAAGACATGGCGAAACAATACCTCAGCATCTTCGGCCCGGATCGTTTTTTCGTCGAACTGCAAGACCACCATATGGAGGATCAACGGCAACTCAATCCTGAGTTGATCGATATGGCAAAACGGCTTGGCGTGGGGGTGATCGCGACGAACGATGTGCATTACTTAGATCACGGCGACTCTGAAGCGCACGATATTCTCTGCTGCATTAACACGGGCAAGCTCGTCGAAGATGAAGAACGTTTCAAATTTCCCACAGACCAGTTTTATTTTAAAAATGCTGAGGAAATGGCGGAGCTGTTTCCCGATTGCCCGGACGCGCTGGCCAATACGTTGCACGTGGCAGACCTTTGCGATTTAGAGATTGATCTCTCAGCCCGTCACGCGCCGGTCTACAAAGTTCCGGACGAAGTCACGGACGACAAGGGCACGAAGCTGACCGATGCGGAGTATCTTCGTGAATTGGTGTACAAAGGAGCAGCGGAACGCTATCCGGAAATCTCCGACGAACTCCGCGAGCGAATCGACTACGAACTCCATGTCATCACCAGCAAAGGATTTGCAAGTTACTTTCTGATTGTGTGGGACTGCGCCAACCACGCTCGTGCGAATAGTATTCCGATCGGCGCGCGTGGTAGCGGCTGTAGTTCGGTGGTGTCGTACTGCCTTTATATCTCTCGCCCGGACCCGATTAGGTATGGCTTGTACTTCGAGCGGTTCATGGACCCGGACCGCGACGAAATGCCGGATATCGACTTGGATATTTGTCAAAACGGCCGGGGGGATCTGATAGAGTACGTTCGCGACAAGTACGGCCACGTTGCGCAGATCATCACGTTCAACACACTCAAAGCGAAGGCGGTTATCAAGGATGTCGCCCGCGTGATGGGGCTTGGTTTCGAGGAAGCAAACAAAATCACCCAACTCATCCCCAATGAGTTGAAAATGACGTTGGACAAAGCCCTCACGCAAGAGGCGGAGCTAAAGAAGCTCTACAACGAAAACGAGACGATCAAAAAAATTATCGATGTCGGCCGGAAGCTCGAAGGGATTGCGCGGAACGCGGGCGTGCATGCTGCGGGCGTCGTTGTGGCGGATCAACCGCTGGACACTTTCTTGCCGCTCTACAAAGCGCCAGGTCAGGATACGATCGTTACGCAATATGACGGTCCGACGGTTGAGCGTGTAGGCCTGCTCAAGATGGATTTTCTGGGCTTGCGTACGTTGACAACGCTCGAACGGGCGAGGCAACTTGCACAACAAACGACCGGCGAGGAAATCGACCTCGAGAAGGTCGACCTGAAGGATCAGGATGTTTACCGCGTGTTCGCAAAAGGCGATACGAAGGGCATTTTCCAGTTTGAATCGGGCGGTATGGCCGGTGTGTTGACGCAGATGAAACCCAACCGCATCGAAGATCTCATCGCCGCCAACGCCCTCTACCGTCCTGGTCCGATGGAGTACATTTCCGACTATGTCGAGCGTAAGCACGGCAAAGAATGGACCACACCACACCCTATCATGACCGAAGTACTCGAGGAAACGTACGGCATCATGGTCTATCAGGAGCAGGTTTCGCGTCTGGTTAACCGCCTTGGTGGGATCGAGCTCAAAAAGGCATTCCGCCTCGCCAAAGCGATCAGCAAGAAAAAGACCAAAATGATCGAGTCGATGCGCGAGCCGTTCATCGAGGGTTGCAAAAAAAATGGCGTGAACCGCAAGGAAGCTGAGGCTATCTTCGAGAATATCCTCAAGTTCGGTGGGTACGCGTTCAACAAAGCCCACTCGACGGGTTATGCATTGGTCGCGTTTCAGACGGCGTGGATGAAGTATTACTACCCGGTTGAGTTCATGGCCGCGTTGATGACGTTTGAAATGTCCAGCACCGATAAGGTTCACGAGTACCGCGACGAGTGCAAAAAAATCGGCATCACCGTGGAACCGCCCGATATCAACAGATCGCGACTGGATTTCACGGTTGATCAGTCGCGAGTGGTTCAGGCTTCAAGTGGTGGGAACGGTTCGAACGGCATTGGCGTTAACGGGAACGGGACTCACAAACTGGGCGCAATTCGATTCGGTTTGGGAGCGATTAAGGGTGTGGGGGCGAAGGCAGTCGAGTCGATTGTGACAGGACGCGAGGAAAATGGACCGTATAAGGATCTATTCGACTTTTGCAACCGTGTTGACCTTGCAGCAGTGAATCGCGGGACGATCGAATCGTTGATCTGTGCGGGCACATTCGACAGCTCCGGCGCAATGCGCAAGGGATTGATGGAAAGTCTGGATGCAGCCATTTCCGCAGGGCAATCCGCTGCGAAAGACCGCAAGAGCGGACAGATGAGCATGTTTGGCGAACTCGAGGAGGACGAAGCGCCGACGCCCCGCGTTTCACAGGCCGAGTGGGATGAGGCGGAAATGCTACAGCGCGAGAAGGCGGTGATGGGTTTTTACATTACCAAGCATCCGCTCGCTCACTGCGAGAACCTGCTCAAGGCTTGTTCCACCGCGACAACTACCGACCTTGTGAAGTTCAGCGATGGGGATCGTGTGGTTCTTGGGGGGATGGTCTCGCATGTGCGGACGGTTTCACCACGAGGTGGACGAAACGCTGGCCGAACGATGGGCATCATTACGGTCGAGGATTTGTTCGGCAAGGTGGAGGCGGTGTTATTCCCGGATCAGTTCGCCGAGTACCGCGCGATAGTAATTCCCGACGCCATCGTTTTCTTCGACGGTGAGGTGGATCGACGCCGTGATATCCCCTCGGTTCGCGTGTCCAAGGTGATCACTCGTGAAGAGGCAGTGTCCGCGTTTACCCAGCAACTCGTACTCAAAGTAACCCGCGAAACACCCGTCGAGCCCCTCGTGGGCGCGCTGCAAGCCAGTCAGGGCGAAAGCACGGTCTTCCTCGACGTACCTACCGACGATGGATTCGTTGCCCAGGTGATGTGTTCGCCGACCATGCGCGTGCAAGTCACGGCACCGCTGATCAACCGATTAAGAGAAATTCTCGGGGAACGCTCCGTTTGTGCGCTGGGGCGCAACCTACGAGAGATTCCGCTGGAATTGGCTAACTGACAAACACTTCGAATACATCGTGCTCATAAACGTTGCGTTATTCTCACGCAAAGCCTGCCCTTGCGATGGTGGGGCGGGAATCCAGGTTGGGCACACGTACGAGCATCCGAGTAAAAGCGCTGCGAGATGTAAGGGAGCCCGGCACGGTATCTTTTTGATTTTTGGATTTTCGACTTGTCGATCGGCACACTTATCGTCTCCCCGGCGCCTTCTGGATTACCCGTAGTTCGCCGTGATCCAGCCAGACCGCTCGGCAGTGATTGCACGTATCGATGATGACGTTGCCCGGTCCGTAGTAGGGATGGGCTTCCATGATCTGGTCGCACATCGGGCAGCGGATTGTTCGTTCGTACTCCCGTGGATCGAGTGGGCTGGGTTTGTCATCCGGGCCTTCGTGGTGGGCGCGAATGGTTTTGACGATTTCGAGAAAGCCTTCGTTGAAAGTAAGCACGCCGCGACACTTTTTGCAGTAGTGGACGCGATGGCCATGCACTGAACCGGCGATTAGCGTGATGCAGTCCGGACAAACCGGACAGTCGTGATTTGATTCATCGCCGAGAATCTTCACGCTATCGTCGATGGTGTTCAGACAAATCGGAAAGTGAAATCCGCCGCAGAAATCGCATATGAAGAATTCACGTTTATCCACAAGCCGCATCGTCGCACCGCAATTTTCGCAGTTCATGTTTCTTTCTGATCCAAAAAGGCAAGTCGGATTCGTTTTTGGGGCAATGACCCCCGTTCCCAACGACAGCAAAACGGTGAACCTTTCCCGGCGCGTGGGATTGGTTTGGAGGCGTTCTGATCAAGCAT
>JANQHN010000187.1 GCA_028282665.1 Phycisphaerae bacterium
CCGTTGTTCGTGACGCCTATCAAGGCACTTATCAGCAGATTGGTTTGTTTCAGGCAGTGATGGGATTGGGGTTTGTCGTCGGGGCCGTAACCCGCTCCGAATAAACCGATCGAAATTGCGATTTCGCTTCGCAATGCGTTTCCAAGCAGCGCGACGGTAACAGCCCCGACGACAAACCCCAATCCCATCACTGCCTGAAACAAACCAATCTGCTGATAAGTGCCTTGATAGGCGTCACGAACAACGGCGGGCACAGTGCATTTCACGATGGTCCCACAGAGCCAGATCAAAGCGCCGATTGTAAGCAACTCAATGAGACGCCGATGGGCGGCGACGTAGCGGAATCCGTTCGCCAAGTCGGATAAGGCCATTCGTTTTTTGCGATCTTGGGCAGTTGTTTCGGGTTTCTTGGGTATGATGATGAAAACGAGACAAAGTGCGCTGGCCAGGTAGGTAACGGCGTCCAGGCGAAACGCGACTTTTGCTTCATAATGATCCGCTAAATATCCGCCGACAACCGTCGCTACCATGGTTGCCATGACACCCAGGCCGCTGATCATACCGTTGGCCCGAATGAGTTGCTCACGGGCGACCAAGTTGGGCAAGAGAGCGGATCGGGTCGGAGAAAACAATGCGGCAAACGTGCCGATGATCGCTAACGGCAATACCGGTCCAAGCCTGCCGAATCCCGCTGCCAAAGTCATGAGGTAGGCGAAGCTGAACATCACGACCATGCGGGCGAGGTCCGCTACAATCATCAAACCCCGCCGAGGAAGCCGGTCCGCAAGCCACCCCGCGAAAGGAACCAGGACGAAGAATGGGACAAACATGACGAAAGTTCGCCCGGCCTCCAGCCGTGTGATCTCGCTTTCGAGGGCGCCTTGACTCTTCAAAATCGCCATATCGGAGAGGTGATCGCCCAACGCGCTGATGAAGTAGGCAAGCCAAAGCAGTATGAAATTGCGGTTACGTAATATGGAGACGGGCACGGCGACCCCCAGCGGAGTGCGCAACGTTTCCCGGTCGGTCGAAACATGTCCGCTTTGACTGTCGACTCCGGGCATGGCAGTGCTCGAAATTCAGAGATTCCCGCCGTTTCCACACAGGAAACGCACAGGGGCATCGTACAACGCGCAGTCGTCGTTGCCCAGCGGGACTCCTTGCCGCTTCGCCCTCCATGTTGTACCTTGTTTCACTTGATGCGGTCAGCCGTATCTTTGAAAGAGTCGGTGAGAACTTGCCCCAGACGTCCGTTCAAACCAGTGAGGACTGAAGAAATGAAACGCTTGCTTGCGACTACAATCGCGCTCTTCGTTTGTCCGTTGGCAATCGCTCAACAGGAAGCACCCGCCACAAATCCACCTGCAACGCCTGAGCAGAAGTCGGCGGATACGAATCCGATGATGCCGCGTGTTCAACTCAAGACCACCTTGGGCGACATTACGATCGAGCTTAACGGCGAGAAGGCCCCCATCTCGGCACTTAACTTCATCGATTACGCGAAAGCGGATTTCTACGACGGTACGATTTTTCATCGCGTGATCCCGACGTTCATGATTCAAGGTGGCGGGCACCTGCCCAACCTGGATCAGAAGCGGGAAGGTCTCAGGCCGCCCATCAAGAACGAGTGGGAAAATGGATTGAAAAACGAGGTCGGCACGATCGCTATGGCTCGGCTTGGGCGCCAGCCGGACTCCGCGACGGCACAGTTTTTTATCAACGTTAAGGACAACAATGCACTCGATATGCCTCGTGATGGTGCAGGATACGCCGTCTTTGGAAAAGTTGTCGAGGGCATGAACGTAGTGGACAAAATCAAAAATACGCCGGTCGGGACGCATCCCAAATACGCTGGGGGACAAAGGTCCGTCGTTCCAAAAGAGTCGGTCGTTATCGAGGATGTAGTGATTGTATCGGAGTTTGATCGCGCGGCCATAGAGAAACTGGTCGAGAAAGCGGCGGAACGTGAACGGGCTGCGGAAGAGGCACGTAAGAAAGCTGAAGAGGAACTCAAGAAAGAAGAAAAAAAGCGGGCAGATGAGTTTGCCAAGATAAAAGGGGGCGCAACCACGACGGATACGGGACTTGCGTACAAAGATACTGTTGTTGGTGATGGCGCTCAGCCGGACAAAGAGGATACCGTGCTAGTTCACTACACAGGCTACCTCATGAACGGTCATAAGTTCGATAGCTCCTACGATCGAAATGCTCCGTGGCGGATGAACTTGGCCCGTGGTGCAATTGCCGGTTTTCGCGAGGCCGTGAGTACGATGAAAGTAGGGGGAAAGCGCATTGCGTTTTTACCGCCGGAGATTGCGTACGGCGAGCGCGGTCGACCTCCCATTATTCCACCAAACTCGACGCTGGTTTTCGAGGTAGAACTTGTGGAAGTCTTGGTGGCTATGAGCAAGGGCAAACCGGCGGACGTTAAGCCCGAGCCGACTGAAAAGAAAGCCGAAGAGAAGAAACCCGGCAAAGAGGAGGCGGATAAGACTGAGGCTGTCCAAGACAAGCCGGCGGAGCGGATAAAGGCAAATGAAAAGCAGAACCCGCAGGTTCTGATGAAAACGCGGTTGGGTGAATTTGTGATCGAGCTTGATATAAACAATGCGCCGATCAGCACGGAGAACTTTTTACGCTACGTGGATGAGGGCTATTACGTTGGTACAATCATTCACTTCATTAAAAACACATCCACAATGAAAAAGATTCAACTAGGTACCGTAACGCCCGAGATGCAAAAGAAGACGGAAGGTCTGCACAGTCCGATCAAGTCGGAATGGCCGACCGGCTTGAACAGCGTTCGTGGTGCGGTCGGGTATGTTCGCGATGGTCGGCGAATCAATACGGCGCAGGCTGAGTTTTTCATCAATGGCGCTCCCCTCGAACAGGAAGACAATCCTAACATGTGGGGGGGAGCGGGCTTTACGATTTTTGGCAATGTCGTGCGGGGTATGGATACGGTTGACAAGATCTTAGGGACGGAAGTAACACGACACCCGAAGTACCCCCGCGGTGGCACGGTGGTTCCCGTTGAACCGATCGTCATTCTCGAAGCCAAACGGATCAAGGCCGTTCAGCCGTCTGCCGAGTCGAATAGCTAGTGTTGATCTGAATCAGAGTGGGGGGCGTACGTTTGACTGACGGTCGACAGGAAAATCCGCAAATCGTCAGATTGGCGCGCACATTCTCTTTTGAAGCGGCTCACTTGCTGCCTCGCGTACCCGAAGGGCATAAGTGTGCCCGCTTGCACGGTCACAGTTTTCAGGTGGAGATTGTTTGTGAGGGACCCGTCGATCCGGACACTGGATGGCTGATTGATTTCGCGGACATTAAGGCAGTGACCAAACCGATTATCGAGATGCTCGATCACCGTTATCTCAACGAGATCGAAGGGCTTGAAAACCCAACATCCGAAGTACTGTGCAAGTGGATCTGGAATCGGTTGAAGCCTGCCTTGCCGACCCTGCGTACGATTATCATTATGGAAACCTGCACTTCGCGTTGCGAATACACCGAACGCGGCGTTGAATGAATTTAGGTATTCTTGATTCTGGTTGGAAGCCGGCGATTCAGCTGTCGTTGCGTTCAGACAGAACCTTCGCGACCATCTGGCCCAGTTCTGCCATCTGGAAGGGCTTGCGGAGCAGGTATGTTCGGTCATCCAGCTTCT
>JANQHN010000026.1 GCA_028282665.1 Phycisphaerae bacterium
ACGCGCAGAACCTTCGTAAGTCCTTCGCCTGCACCAGTACGCCGCAACGCAGCCTTGATCCGTGCGAGCAACTCACGAATGCTGAATGGCTTGGTGATGTAATCGTCCGCGCCGGCTTCCAGACCTCGTACGATGTCGATTTCCTGGCTCTTTGCGGTCAGCATTAGGATGGGCATGATGAAGCCTGCTTGGCGTATCTTTCGGCATGCCTCCAGACCATCCATTTTCGGCATCATAATGTCCAGCAAGAGAATGTCAGGATTCTCCTGCTTGACGATCTCGACGGCTTGTTCGCCATCTTCAGCGATCAGAACCTCGTGTCCCTCGAATTGGAGGTTGTCGCGCAACCCCATGGCCATATCCGGTTCGTCTTCCGCGATGAGAATCCTAGCCATTCGTACGACTCCTTCATTGCATTCGATTGGCTTGTGCATTCGAGTGATGCGTATTGGCATTGGTTACGCACTGTTCGATACGCGCCTTTACGCCGTCATTGTAACGCTAACCTGAAGTAGTGGCGAGCGTCAAGAATTGTTGTGTGGTTCGATGCCGTCAACGGGCAGTTCATCAGAATGCTCAGGAGAGATATCTCCGCGGTCGGTTTCGCCGAATACTTCTGATTGTTCAGTTCCCATCGAAGGTAGGAAGATGCGGAACGTACTTCCCCGAACAAGCCTGGATTCTACAATCAGAAAGCCGTTATGTGCGTCCACAATTCGCTTAGTTAGCGCCAGTCCGATCCCCGTACCCCGTTTTTCTCGGACTCTCTGATCCGATGATCGGAAGAATCCATCGAACAAGTGCGCGCGGTCCTCGGGTTTGATGCCGATTCCTCGATCGTAAACTGATATGAGCACGCCTTTTTTGCCTCGTCGTGTTTCGGGCTTTACCTCAATCAATACGTATTTTTCTGTTTTGGAGTATTTGATCGCGTTGCTAAGCAGATTGATGATGGCTTGTGCAATGGCGTCGCGGTCAACATCGATGGCGGGCAATCCGGCGTCGATTCGCAAATAGTGTTCGAATCCGTCATGTTCCAATTCCCATCGGTAGGCCTCATAAATTTCTTTCACCAGCACTGCCGGATCGATCGGCTTCGTAGAGTATTCCTTCCGTCCGGCATCGATGCGCGCAAAGTCCAAGATATTGTCGATGAGGTTCGTAAGCCGGCCACTCTCGCGCGTGATGATTGCGTAATATTCTTCACGCTTCTTCTCATCGGTCACGCGGCCCGACTGTAAAGTTTCGCCGAACATGTGAATTAGCGCAAGCGGTGTTTTGAGTTCGTGAGAGACGTCTGCGACGAAGTTACTTTTCATTTCTGCCAGTGCGACTTCACGCCTTACCACGCGCAAGAGGAACCACATAGCTGAAAGCAGCGTGAGGAGCGAAAGTACCGCCAAGCTGATGTAACCGAGCGTCTGGTAGAGGATCGTCTCCTGTTGATCGCGCAGGAATTCGTCCGTCGGACGAATTGCTAGATAGCGGAATGCCCCCGACATAGGGTGAAACCACTCTTCCCTTTCCAGATCGGTTTTTGGGTTGGTTTCGCGGTCGCTGTCGTGCGGCACGATTTCCAGGCCACGCGTAATGGCCAACAGCGGTTCGGCGATGTCTTCCCGCAAGTAATCAAGGTGAATGTGTGCTATGATCGTAACATTGCTGCCCCGTTGAAACTCTGCTTTAGTGCATGCGAGGACAGTTGGCGGGGATGGTTGGGTGACGTGGATTAGCGCGACCGGGCTATCATCGTCGCCAGCGATCTCACCGGCTACGCTCTCACGTTCTATGATGCGGGCGGTGATGAGAGATTCCATGTCTGTGGAAAATTCCGCAGGGCGTTTAATGGTCGTCAAAGATTCGCCGTCCCAAAAAAGTAACCCGTTAATCCATCGTGGGAATTCGCTGGCATGCCAGGGTTTGACTCCGGTCTGCTCGCGCAATTCGTAAGCGACCCACCGGAGTGACGAATTCGCTTGCTCACGGAATAGGCTTTGGGCTGTATCCGCCAATTGGCGAGCTTGTGGTTGGGCTTGTTGGATCAATTTAGTGGAGAGTGCCCACGCATTAAGCAGCGCGAGGACCAGGCTCAGCACCGCCAGTGTAACGGCAAGCATCACGAGTGAGAGACCGACCGTTCGCCAATAGGGCAGTCGCTTGCGGGTTGATACGTCAATCTTTGTCATCCCATGAATCGTACGCCAATGGCGCCCAATCGTCACGGGGATGTCACTGACTTTGTGATGTTCTGGCCGTTTAGGAGGGTGGACGGTCTGTTGCCTTGTCGGATCGGGCGATTGGAAGAGGTTCGAGTTAGCCTCGTGGAAATGAAGTTTGGTGAGTACTATATTCCATCGACGGGCGCATCAATTGCTAGTAAGCTTAGGGCTTTTGGAAACCACAAGTGCCGCCTCACTATCGCAAGGAGATAGTCTCTTCATGCCTTCATTCACACGTGATGATGTCATTGCTCAATTGAAAACGGTCAACGATCCGGAATTGCATCGCGATCTTGTATCGCTCAACATGGTCAAAGACGTCGCGATCAGCGGCGGGCAAGTCGCCTTGAAACTCGATCTGACCACCCCGGCTTGCCCACTGAAGGATCAAATTCGCTCGGATGTCGAAACCGCGATCAAGAAGATCGATGGTGTCGAGGCCGTCGAGATCGAATTTGGTGCCCAGGTACGCAGTTCGATCGGCTCGGCTCCGGCATTGCCTGGCGTGAAGAACATCATTGCCGTAGGAGCGGGAAAAGGGGGGGTGGGCAAAAGCACCGTGTCTGTTTTGCTTGCCGTGGGGTTACATCGTGCCGGAGCGACGGTCGGATTGCTAGATGTGGACATTTATGGACCCAGCATTCCCAAAATGATGGGCGCGGAAGACATCAAGCCGGCGGCGACAGAAAACGCTCTTATCCCTCCGGAAGTTAATGGGCTGAAATTGATGAGCATGGGTTTTCTGATGGAACCCGACAAGGTTGTCGTTTGGCGTGGCCCCATGATCCACGGCGTCGTCAAACAGTTTCTTGAGCAAGTGGATTGGGGAGAGCTCGACTATTTGATTGTCGACCTTCCGCCAGGAACCGGGGATGCGCCTTTGACCCTGTCGCAGTCCATCCCTATGACTGGTGCAGTGACCGTATGTACACCGCAAGATGTTGCTTTACTCGATGCCAGGCGTGCTGTTCGTATGTACGAGCAGCTTAACGTACCAAGCCTTGGGATCGTCGAAAACATGAGCTACTATCTGTGCCCGGAATGCGGACACAGAGATGAACTATTCGCTCACGGCGGAGCGGCGAAGGCTGCCGAGGAAATGAAAGTCCCATTTTTGGGAGAAATCCCGCTTAATGCGCAAGTCCGCAAGCACGGCGATGCCGGCAGTCCGGACAAGATTTTTGATGAGACTGCGGATTACGTGAGTGAGGCGATCGACAAAGTCGTGGCGAACCTCGCGGGGCAAGTCAGTATCCGGGCGAATATGCAAGACGCTGCCCCGACGCTGTCTATCGAATAGTTAGCCTCGCCAAATGCGCTCTAAAGAGCGCAATCCAAGGGATGGAAAATCATGACTAATGCGGAAGTGTTAGCGCTGGGCATTGAAGGCACACGCGATTGGACGAAGAGGCTTATCGCCGATTTCTCTGGAGATGATTGGGCATTTCAACCGGATGCCGGGATGGGGCACGGCCTGTGGTTGTGCGGGCATCTCGCCTGTTCTCAACATTTGCTCGTTCACGTTCGCGTGCTGGGTACTGAAGGTGTGCTCGATGAGAATTTCGTACGGCATTTTCCAATCGGTGGCCCGGTGAAATCTGTCAGCGAACATGCGTATCCACCTATCGAAGCGGTTCTCGCGAAGCTCGACGAAGTTCATGCGTGCACCATCGAGGTAGTTCGCGTCATGAGTGACAGCATGTTGAGTGAATCGGCGTCGGGTGCGGATGGTCAACCGCATCCTCATTACACCGACAAAATGGGGGCGATTTTGCATTGTGGACGCCATGAAGCGTTTCATGCGGGACAGCTCGCGTCGATCCGTCGTTTGCTCGGGAAGCCATTCCTGCGTTAGGAAAAGGGTAGGCTATGAAAGAACAGATCAAGCGTGTGATCGATAAGTTGGAAGTTTTTATGCCCACTGTGGATGATGCGCTGGCATTGCCGCGGGCGTCGGCCATGTTTGTGCATGCCGTCGTGCGTAGCGTCAAAGCAAAGCAGGCGGTCGAGATTGGCACCAGCTACGGATACAGCGGACTTTGGATTGCATCCGCCCTGAGCGATGTGAGTGGGCGGCTGGTTACGATCGACAAAGAACCTTACAAGTCCGATCATGCAAGGAAGAACTTCGCTGATGCGGGTTTAATAAGTTGTATCACTTTGAAGACTGGGGTTGCGTTGGAGGTACTTGCTGATATTCCCGGGCCTGTCGACTTTGTTCTCAACGATGCGGACAAAGAGAACTGCGCTGAGTATGTCGAATTGCTTGCCGGCAAGATAAGTCCTGGCGGTGTGATTCTGACCGATAATACGGTTTCCCACGCGGAGCAGTTAGGTCGTTTCGTCGAATGGGTGCGCGGCAGAGACGATTTTTTCTCTGCTCACGTACCAGTTGGTAGCGGGATGGAAATGACCGTCAGGCTTCCTTAAATGCAACGAGTCGATTTTTGCTTGCTCTGAAAAATCGGCCTTGGATTGCTTTGTTGTTTTTAAACCATAAGAGGATTTCATGATGAATATAAGCGTTAGGTTTGTGGATACGGCCAAGAAATTAGCGGGCACGCACAAAACGAGCATCGAATTGGAGGCCGGCGCAACAATCGACACCTTGCGCAAAGTGCTCGCGTCGAAGTACCCAGGCTTAGCAGATCGGATCGATGCGATGCAAATGGCCATTGATGACGATTTCGCGCGCAGTGACCAGGCGATTCCTGACGGTTCGGAAATCTCGGTAATTCCCAATATTTGAAAGCCGCGGCGATAACTCGCAGTATCGTGCTGCGTGCGCTATACTTTTCGTGTTCAAACAATGCTGGCAAGTGGGCTAATTGGTCACGAGGAGTGCCGTCGCATGGTCAAATCGTCCGAGTCGATCGAAAATCGAAAGAAGCGAGCCAAGCGTGTTCTGCGCGCATTGAAAAAACTCTATCCGGATACCGAAACCGCGCTCGAACATGAGAGTCCGTACGAGCTCTTGGTTTCGACGATCCTTTCTGCGCAGTGCACTGACGATCGCGTGAACATGGTTACACCTACTCTATTCAAAAAATACCCCAACCCCAAGAAACTCGCCGCCGCAAAAACTGACGATGTCGAAGAAATCATCCGTTCCACGGGCTTTTATCGCCAAAAAACGAAGAGTATTGTGGGAGCTACGAAAAAAATAGTGGAGGATTACGGTGGTGAAGTGCCGGGCAACATGGATGATTTGTTGACGTTACCGGGTGTGGCGCGGAAGACGGCGAATTGTGTTCTCGGATCTGCGTTTGGGATTAATGAGGGCATAGTGGTGGACACGCACGTAGGCCGACTGGCGGAAAGACTTGCGCTGACTTGGAACGCAAAAAACAGCAAAGATGCGGTCAAAATCGAGAAGGATCTTATGGAACTATTTCCACGTAAAGATTGGACATTCATCGCAAATGCTTTAATCGATCACGGCAGGGCGGTGTGCGGCGCGCGCAAACCGAAGTGTGACGAATGCAAGCTTGCCAAGGACTGCCCGTCCGCCGACACGTTAGACAGCTAGAGCAAGCTCTAGCCAGGTGTAGCGTCCAGCACCGTGTTTTGTACTACCGGGAAGTCGACATTCATCGCTACGTTTGGATTGAAACTGCTATAAGACAAATTTGGGTCTGCGTGAACAACTACAGAGCGAATCGCGAAGTTACACTTCGATAGTATCGATCGATTTTTGCTTTCGCGTTTTATCCTGGAAAGAAATGAGCAGGATCAACATTGTAGCTGCTCCTATGCCAGCAAGTGTCCACCAAAAGCCGGTGTAGCTTGGTGGTTCCAATCCGTTGTTTAGGAATGTTTCGCCAAGCCATCCATTGAGCTTTCCTCCCAGGATGGGACCGCCACCCAAAATCATGATGCCGTACACGGTCTGAGCGGAATGACGCACGTCGACCGGCACCACGCGATCCACGTAGATAAATGAGGCCGCAAAAAAGCACGCATAGCACACGCCGTGCAGAATCTGACTGATCACGATCACTTCCACAGGCAAAGAAGTGGTTCCCCAAATGCCATAACGTGCAACGTACGCACTCGCGCCGATAATCAGCACCCGCTTAAAACCCAAACTTTTCAGGAAAAAACCAAGAAGCGCCATCACGAAGATCTCTGCAAATTGTCCGATGGTCATCGCCGGACCTATGGAACTGTCCTGAATTCCTAAATGGGCAAAGAAAGGCGATGTTTGCAGGAAGTACACTTGGTGAATGGACGAGACGATCAAACTGGCCAGTAGAAGCACGAGCAACGTTGGCTGACAAAATTGTCGAAACGCTTTCACGAAGGCCAGCGGTTCCACACCATCCTTTTTGGGTGGCGTGGCGGGGAGCGTGAAACAATAGACCGCGTAAAACCATGCAATGATCGCGGAGAACTGGAGCGAACCCACCAACCGAGCCGTGACGTTCTCCACTTCCTGGCCGACGAGGAAGGGCGGTATGGCGGTCAGCTTCAGGTTTGTTTGCAGCCAGATCATAGGGAAGATCCACGACGCGGCGATCCATCCGATCGTGCCCCAGACGCGAATCAAGGGAAAGTCCCGATCGGCATCTTTAATGTGCGCGAACGCTAGTGAATTTGAAAGCGCGAGCGTGGGCATGAAGAGCAAGCTGTAGATGATAGTAAGCCAGAACCATGCTTGGTAGCTCGACTGTTCAGCGAGTATCCATTGGGTGATTCCACCGGCAATCAACAAGAAGGAGAGGCACCGCTCAGTGCGAAAATAGCGATCGGCGACTTGGCCTGCAATGAAGGGGGAGGCGATCGCGCCCAAAGATGCTGCAACACCGAGAATATAGCCGATCTGTGTGTCGTCAAAACCCAGTCCTCCCACATCAGTACCCGCCTTGAGAAATCGACCCGCAAGTGGAAGCCAAGCTCCCCACACGGCATACTGAAGGAACATCATAAGCGATAGCCGAATGACGGTCGCCCAGTTTGTATTCTGGGCAGTACTGCCCAAGTCGGCACCGAGTTCGCCGGGAGCAGATTTACTCATGGGATTAACTCGAAATAATAGGAATCAAAATGGAATAGTCACGAGTTAACAAATCATCGATCACACGAATGTCTTCTCTAAAACCACCAAGCCTCGCCGGGTTTCTGCGCGATAAGTACCGATCGCAGGTACACGACCGCTTTTTCAAAACCTTCCTGGATGCTCATGTAAGAGTCCTCATGTTCGATACTGATCACGCCGTCATACCCCTTCATCCTGAGCATGCTGACAAATGGTTTCCAGAACTCATCGCCGTGACCGTAACCGCACGTGCGGAAGACCCAACTGCGGTTGTCGAGATCGCCATAGTTCTTTGTGTCGAGTGTGCCATTGCGTCGTGCGTTGTGTCGATCGATTCCGGTGTCTTTGCCATGAACGTGGTAAATGCATTTCGCGTCGCCAAGTATGCGGACGGCCTCGACGGGATCAATATTTTGCCAGAAGAAGTGCGATGGATCGAGGTTTGCGCCCAGTTGTTCCCCGCAGGCGGCGCGCAATCTGAGGATAGTCTCGGGATTGTAAACACAGAAACCTGGATGCGCTTCGAGAGCAATCCTTACGCCTTCGTTGGCGGCCTCTATGTTCTTTTTGGTCCAAAACGGGATAAGCACGTCGTTCCATTGGTAAGCGAGAACCTTTTCGAACTCAGGGGGCCAGGGGCAGGTTACCCAGTTCGGCATTTTGTCTTCGGGTGACCCACCAGGGCAGCCGGAGAAGTTGATGACGACGTCTGTACCAAGTTTAGGTGCGAGACGAACCGCAATGTCGTGTAGTTTGGTATGTTCTTCTCGAACGGTTTCATCGGGACTGACCGGATTGCCGTGCACCGCCAGGCCGATGATTTCAAGTTCGTAGGCGGCGCAGTCGTTTTTGATCTTGTCCTGCTTGGCTTTGTCGCAGAGCACGTCTTCCGGATGGAAGAAGGGCATCCCCGGATATCCGCCGACGGGAATTTCGATGGCGTCAAGACCGACATTCTTGCAATATTCGAGCGCCTTTTCCCAGCCCATACCGCCCAGGCACGCTGCCATCACGCCTAATTTCATCACCCACGCCTCCTATTCAATGATTCATTCGATCGTTCAGATGCGCTTTTCTAATCCAACCTACGGATTTTAATGTTGCGGTACCAAACTTTGTCGCCATGATCCTGCAGCACGATGTGCCCTTCGTCGCAAGTGCCATATCGTGGCATTTTTCTGAATTTGCTCTCAGCAACGAGCGCCTTCCATGCTTCACTGCACAGCTCGTACTCCACTATCTTTGTACCGTTTAGCCAATGTTCAACATGGTTGCCCTGCACGACGATGCGTACATCATTAAACAAGCCGACCGGCCTGGTGACGTCACGGATGGGAGCGTGAAGTGCGTAGTTTGCTCCGGCTGCTGTATTGGTGTTTTGTCCGTCGCGATGCTCTGAGTTGTCCAGTACTTGCATTTCCGGGCCGGTTGTCCACGGGTATTTCGCCGTCGGGTCGACTCGGTAGAAAATGCCGCTATTGCCTCCCGCGGATATTCGCCATTCGAGTTTCAATTCAAAGTTGCTGAACGAATCCCGCGTCATGATGTCGCCGCCCGAGCCAACTCGCACAAGACAGCCGTCCTCAACGTTCCAGCCCTGTTTTGGAAAGTTCTCTTGGCCGTATCCGACCCAACGATTTGGGAATTTACCGTCAAATAACAGTGTCCAACCGTTAGCCTTTTCTTCGGGCGTGAGCGTATTGAGTGGTTTTTCAACGGGCGGTTGTAGAATTTGACCACCGCGGTTTGGGAGGTGACGCAGGGTCAACCACGCCTCCGTACTCCAAGGTACTTCACCTGCTTCGGAAAGGCATGGTGGGAGCAATCGAAGATAAAGCACCTGATTAACTTTGAGATCATTTATTTGCAAAAACACCCGCTTGCGATTTTTAGACACGCTGGCCGATTGGACGAGTGTGCGTTTGCCCGTGCGCGCGGGGGCGGTAGTGGCATCTGCCGGATCAAATGCCCACTGTTCAATGTAATAGTCCTTGGGGTTCCAGCCGATCCCATCCAGCAGCGGCTTGGTGAATTCAATTTCGATCCCATTGTTGAGGGGTTGCACATCGAGCATTTCGAAAGCGATGGCATTCTTTGGCGCGATCAAGAACGCTTTTAGTCGGCCATGCCAAGCGTACTCGTTGCGCCGCAATAGAATCGATACGCCGGGCATCGCATTTTTGAGCGAATAGGAGGTTGCAGCTCCTTGCAGATCGACTTCATGGGGAATCGCGGCAAACCGGAATACGCAACCTTGAAGGACCGCTTCCGCGGACCGGTGGCGCGAAACACGCTTGAGTTCTGTTTCACCCAAACCTCCCAAGGTGCATTGTCCCGCATGGACTCCACGACCGATTACCGCGACGGACGGAGTGGCCGCACTGAGCATGTCGTCGGGTACGTAAATGCCATAAGCTGAAGAACTAAGCTGGTTGGAATCTTCAGAGGAAAAATCAAAAAAACGTGTGGTCCCGCGCTTGTTAAAGAGTGCAACGGAAAAATCCGGCTCGTTTTTAACTTCCGCTTGTTGTCGCTCCTCGCGAACGCGCCGACGCCACTGGTCTTCATCCTCAATGAAAGTGAATTCGTATCCTGGATGCCACTCGTCTAGAGCCCGACCATCGCCAGGCCTACCTCGACGTAAGGCGGGCAGTATTCTCTTTTTCCCCTCAGAAATCTGCATCGAGAGGTCGGAGGGAGCAAACAGCAGTTGTTTTGGAATAAGCTTGAATTCATCCGTACTCTCTTTGTTTCGTGATGCTTTACGCCACATCAATGAAAGTTCTTCGCCATTGCTTTCTTCAAAATGTTCAATACGGATGCGGCTGTGTCGGTCGGCACTCAGACGAATTGTAGCATCTTTAGGTACGGCTCCATGTAAACCGTCATGATCGATGACCAGCGCATCGTTGATATAAAATCGTGAACCGTCATCGCTGATCATTCGGAATTCATACTCGCCTGCTTCAGGGACGGCTAGCAAGGTGTGAATCTCGGTGTAGAAGCGATCCGAGAACGGAGCGAAATCGCCGCGCTGGCTTTTCAGGTCGATCGTGGGGATGCGTTTGATGAGGTTGGGCAGTTGATTCGGTAGAAGATCTGGAATTGTTTTCATGCTCTCGCCGATGTCATACAAATGCACAACCACGCCGGCAGAATTGAGTGTGGAATCAACCGGCGCGGTATTTTCAGCAGTGGCGGGTAGCGATGACAATTGACTTGCCAGGAGCAAGAGCAGTGCTGCGATTGTCGACGCACATTGATTAAACATAGCGGCACCTTTCTCTTTCGGTTTCGTGCGGCGGCTACTATTCCGCTTGCTTAACAGGTCGCACTCTAACACTCGGTAGTGATTCGCCGTTTGCACCCATAACCTTGCAGCAAACTCCCCATCCTCCACCACCCTGAGTGATTTTAAGCATTAACCGGTTCTCACCTTCGACCAGTTGTACTTTTGCGGTATCTTCGAAGCAATTCACGGCACGAAAGGTGTTGTTTTCGTGCACGACGACATCGTTGACCCAGGCTTTGACTCCGTCGTCACTACCAATGGTCAGGCGTGCCGGTTGATCGATCTTAGAAATCAAGGTGGCGTAAATATAAACGCAACAATTCTGCGCGTTGTACACGTGATTGAGATTGAATTTCCACGGCTCAGAAAGGTTGGTAATTGGGAGGGCGGTCCACTCGACGGCGGGCGC
>JANQHN010000222.1 GCA_028282665.1 Phycisphaerae bacterium
CTTCCAACGTTCGGGTGATGTTTATGCTCCACTGTGTATCCTCAGCGTAGACTTCCCACATTCGAGCAAGCCCGAACACCGCATCAGATGACGCCGCAACGGCTACGATTAAATCAGGTGTGAGTTGGGCAACCTTTATGTTTAATTCTACAATGGTGGCCAACTGATCTTGAGTTATGTCTAAACGGACTACCTTTGTGAAATCGTCGATCGCGTAACGCAGGTTTTTGATCGTGTCAGGCTGCGCGCAGACACGGCGATGCTCGTTGATGAGTTCATCGCCAGTGACGATGCCTTCAGCATAAAGCCGCCAACCTACACCTCCGTCGGAAAAACTAATTTCGACGCTCATAGGTTAGAATCATATCAGGTACGGAGCTGGGTGACGATTGTCATTTCGCACAAAATTGCGAGTTCAGTGCCGCTTGGATCTGACGGATTGTGTGCGTTTTGCAAGGCGCATCGATCTTTATTCGACGATGCCACGATCTTCACAAAGTGTGACTGTCCAAGGGAGAGCCGATTCTCACAGACATTGTGATAACACCACTACATCACGCAGAACTATTCAATGAGCATCGAATTAACGCCATGCCACGACAAACCACCAAGCAGGCGAGTCTTGCGCCTACATGACGGCTGTATCCTATAAAGTATTCCGTGACGCTGCTGCTACCGAATTTGTCTCGCCGCGCTCTTTCTCGCTTTGCGGCTGGAACAAGTTCCAATCGGGCATCGCGTACGGCAGAATGTTGCCCCGCAGAAAATCCGCCCGCAAACATTTGCGCTTGG
Source organism: Phycisphaerae bacterium (assembly GCA_028282665.1). Taxonomy (GTDB): domain Bacteria; phylum Planctomycetota; class Phycisphaerae; order UBA1845; family UBA1845; genus JANQHN01. The sequence continues at coordinate 793 of JANQHN010000222.1, forward strand.
ATGGCAGCAGCTATGGCCCGCCGGTTGGTCTCCAATTACAATGCCGACTCGTTCTTCGCACGTTGGCGTAACGACGAGCTCTGATCTTAAATCGGGACAACAAACTGCCTAACGCAGCGTCCAACCCCGCGGAACCCACCGCTTGGACTTCCACCGACGGGTACGACCTGAATCGAAACTAAGGTAGCCATGAATTACCTGACTTTTTCTGGTAACAACATCATCGACGCCAAACTCCCCGGCACTGCCGAAATCCTTCACGCCCGACCCGCCATTCCCGGCATTAACAAGGCAGACAGGCCTGGTGCAGTTAAACGAGCATTTCGCGAACCCTTGGGCATGGAGCCACTAGATAAATTGGTCAACAGCGGTTCGCGCGTTTTAATTGCGTTCGACGACAACTGCCAGCCCTTTCCCGAAACCACTCTCCCCGACATTCGGCAACAAGCGCTTGAGACGTTGATTCCCATGCTCTTCGAAGCTGGGGTGAAGAAAGAGAACATTCGATTGGTCTGCGCGGTTGCCTTGCACCGCAAAATGAAAAAACACGAACTCGCCCGCATGGTGGGACCGAACATCATGCGAGAGTTTTATCCTCATCAGTTGGACAATTTTGATGCAGAGGACCGCGAAGACATCATCGAACTGGAAGCAACCGAAGAGGGTGAACCGGTCGAGGTGTGCAAAGGGGTCGTGGAATCGGACCTGGTCATCTACGTCGATACGGTGCAAATTCCGTTAAACGGCGGGCATAAGTCGGTCGCTGTGGGACTTGGCACGTACAAATCAATCGCGAACCACCACAACCCGAAAATGACCGAGCACACACCACATGTGATGCAACCCGATGGGTCGCGCATGCACGACTGCATCGAACGAATAAGCAAAGTCGTTAGCAAGCACGCCAAAATCATGGTCATGGAAGCAGCCATGAACAATGCGATCTATCCGTGGCATCTTCGTTACCTCGGCAAGCGCAGTTCCGATTGCAATGTTATCGAACAGATACTTCGCGCCGCCACGCCGCTGGCGATGAGGCTGCTTCCCGAACCCCTTCGACGTTCGATTCTCGCGAATATGAAAACCGCGTATTCTCCCATAGCCATCCATGCGGGCACGATCGACGATGTCCATGCCAAAACGTTGTCAATCATGAAAGAACAACTAACCGTGCCCGAGCCCAAGCAGTATTCAACGATGGTCTTCGGCTTGCCCGATCTAAGCCCATACGCTGTCGACGCGCGGATTAACCCGGTCCTCGTCGTCAGCGATGTGCTAGGCTACATTTATAACTGGTTTTACCACAAACCCGTCGTACGCAACGGCGGAGTGGTCATCATTTTAAACCCCGTTTTCGAAGTTTTTCACGACGAGTATCATGTGCCGTACAAGCGTTTCTACGAGGAAGTTCTGGCAAAAACGCGCGATCCGTTCGAGATGCGTGACCGATTTCAGGAAAAATATGCCAAAGATGAATACTTTATCGATTGCTACCGAAACCGCTATGCCCACCACGGGTATCACCCATTTACCGTTTGGTATTGGGCTACGTATGCGCTACGCAATCTCGCGAAAGTAATCCTCGTGGGACCGCCGGACGATAAGGTCGCGAAACGGCTTGGTGTTGCGTGGTCTCCCAGTCTTGTTCAAGCACTAGCCGAAGCCCGAGAAATTACAGGTGACGAGGAAGTCGTCGGGTTAACCATCCCTCCTTTCTTTTACACAACTTAAGCTGCCCTAATTGTTTTCCCGATTCGGTATATGCGCACAACCCGCACGCCTCTGGATAACTCAATACGGCCTACCGCTGCCGTGTTGTCCACACTGAACAATACGACCAGAAACCTCTTGCCCAAGTATGGCAACCATACCGATATGCGCTAAGCGACTTAGCGCGCTGACTGTAACGAGCCCGTCAAACTGACGCGAACAAACTACGCTTCAGACACACCGGTTATTGAATTCACGAATTGGTGTGAGGTGAGTTTTGCCGAGCTTGTAGTGCTCAAAACTCATTTCTAGAGCAAGCTCTAGCTGGGTGCAGCGTCCGACACCGCGTTTTGTACTGCCGGAAAGTCGACATTCAACGCTACGTTTGGATTGAAACTGCTATAGTTTTGGTTTCCAGTCACCACGTCCGGAGAAAGCACGAGGATCATGACTGCCCCGAACTCGACGACGGTCTACATTGTTGACGATGCCGATGAAGTCCGTATGCACCTGATACGTGCACTGGCTGACACAGCCTACGAAATTCGCGCATTCCCCAACGCGACTTCATTTCTAGGTGTCATTCAACCTGAGGACACAGGATGCATCATTCTTGATGTTGACTTACCGGACGTCAACGGGCTCGAGTTGCAGCGAACGCTCAAAACCATGGCCTGCGAACAGCCGGTCATTTTCTTGACAGGACATGCGGATGTTGCCATGGCTGTCCAGGCGGTCAAGAACGGGGCCTTCGAGTTTATAGAAAAGCCATTTCCCACGGCGACATTGCTGCGTAGCGTAAACGGTGCGATCAAACATGACGGGCAACTTCGAGCGAGCCGCATTAAGTACGCCAATGTTAAGGCACGCTTAGCTTCGCTCACGCCCAGGGAGCGCCAAGTTTTTGACCGAATCGTGGCCGGTCAACCGACAAAGCAGATAGCCGCAGAGTTTAACGTCACGAACCAAGCCATCGACGCTCATCGTTCTCGCCTGATGAGGAAACTAGGGGTCGATAACCTCGCGGACCTCGTTAAATTGTCACTGATTGACATTGCCGGCGGCTACCCCTATTGATTTTCCAAACATCAATCAACTTTGGCCTTAACTATCTCCTGCCGATGAACCCTTAAGGGACAACCCTTACTCGTAATGTAAGGCACCTTAAAAACCCTTGCGCTCCGCTTTTCGGGCGTGACCATGACGCTTGCACTTGCTGACACTTATTCTCGTTGAGCACAGCCCCCGGACGCCTAAAAAGGCGGCTCTGCTGTCTCCGTCATTAAAATTCGTTCAGCCCAATTACGGGAGGGCACAATGTTCAAACGCATGAAATTTGCCACGAAGATGGCATGGGGATTTGGTATCGTCGTGGCCATTACGGGATCCCTCGGAGGCATCGCGTGGTTCGGGCTTGATTCCATTTCAACGAAGCTCGAGATAGCCCATGATGGTCAGAAAGTGCTCAATGAGATGAACGCCTGCTCGGCGCAACGTCGAGAATTCGCAATCAATGGTTTTGCGATTGCGGATGGCGAGACGCTCTCCGCAGACCAAAAATGGGCGCAGGAGTATGACATTTGGCTTGCCGATTTGAACAAGTTTTCGGCGATGCCTGGCCTCGATCCGGACCAGGCTGCACTTTTGGCCAACGTCACCAACGACGTCAAGGAGTACCGCACGATCTTCCTGCGTCAGGTGGAAGCTCAGCGGTTAAAGGATGCCGCTTTCAAAGAATGGGGTAGGATCGGCTGGGCAGTGACTGGAGACATCAACACAGTCATCGAGGAAACGATCACTCCCGCGCTGACAAATGCAAACGATTCGAAAAACCTAGACGAAGTACTCACGTGGTCGATGTATAGTGACCGGCTTGACAAAGAAGTGATTCAACCATTCCTATTGTTGCGCGTGACAGCGGTATATCTCTTGGCGACGGAGAAGGCTGCACAGTGGGAAGGGTACAACCGACAGCTCGGCGTGGTAAAGAGCGGCGTCGAGAAATGGGCGTCGCAGGTGGCCGGGCAAAGCGCGCTTGAACAAGTCGTTGTCAACATCAAATCTCACGTTGATCATTACGAGGCGGCCGGCAAGCAGTTTTACGACAGCGTTCTCTCACAGCGCGAGGACGGAAAGAAAATGACCGCTGTCGCTTCACGTATTGTCGAGCGCATCAACTTCCTCGGCGATGAGCTACAGGATGAAATGTCGATCGCGACCGCCCGTATGACCACAGTAATGATCACGGGTTCGATCGCCTCTGTGATTTTCGGTGCACTTATCGCCATTGGCATCACGCGAAGCATTGTCGGTCCGATTAGCCGGATTGTTCGCGGATTGAATGAAGGTTCGGATCAGGTAAACGACGCCGCCGCGCAGGTTGCCACCGCCTCTCAGCAGGTAGCGGACGGTGCGGGGCAGCAGGCTTCTTCGCTGGAGGAAACCTCCAGTGCCCTTGAAGAAATGGCAACTGTGACACGGAATAATGCGGCCAGCGCAAAAGAAGCAAACAAGCTGTCGAACGAGACGAAGTCAGCCGCCCAACAAGGCGATTCGACAATGGCTCAGCTCAATGCGGCGATGACTGGAATAAATGAATCTTCTGAATCCATCAGCAAGATCATCAAAGTAATTGAAGAAATCGCATTCCAAACGAACCTGCTTGCACTTAATGCGGCAGTAGAAGCGGCACGAGCCGGTGAACACGGAAAAGGATTTGCCGTGGTGGCCGATGAGGTTCGCGGTCTCGCGCAACGTTGCGCTCAGGCTGCTCGAGAAACAACGGGCTTGATCAATGATGCGGTCACCCGATCGGGCGAAGGGACCACGGTCGCCAACGAAGTAGGTAAATCCCTGGCCTCTATTTCGCAAAACGTTACAAAGGTATCGGATTTAATTGCTCAAATCACTAAATCCTCGGAAGATCAGGCGCAAGGCGTGGAGCAAATTAACACTGCCGTGGCGCAGATGGATAGTGTAACGCAATCGAACGCTTCAGGTGCCGAGGAATCGGCAGCGGCGGCTGAACAACTCTCTGCACAGGCAACAACCGTCAAGGAGATGGTGACTCAGCTCGCACAAGTCGTAGGGATTTGCGCAGAGGATAGCACCGACCCTCCTAGTAAAAACCCTCACAAAAAAGCCTCTGGATTACGGACAACCCATCCTGTTGCACCAACGACGATTCCTACTTCGGCCAAGAAGCGGAAACCGGCTTCCTGGTCCAAAGGATCGGACATTGCAGGCGCCACTATGGATGATTTTTAGGGCTTTAAATATCTAATTTGCCGTTCGCAATCATTAGAGAGCAAAAAATGATTTCGTTGATCGGGTGGCTTGATCGATGAGCTACTCTGCCCGTTTTTCATTTTTCGCTATAAACGGTGAAAATTGCGTAGTGAAGGTCACAAGCAGCAGATTCTACCGGCCGGTAAAGGAACACTGATCGATGGGATGGTGAGGAAAAAGCCTATTAAGTCCTCACCGGTACTTTATTATTGAGTGGGCGCCAACTTTGATTCGATCGTCATTGTCGTCACGGGCATCTCGTTTTCGTTTCGTGTTTTGCTGGCATTTTTATACCAACGCTCATTTACGATTTCCTCGAAAAACGTGGATGCTTGGCGGTATGCAATCCGAAACGTTTCGCTTTGTGCACAAGGTTTACCAAGTCCGCCGCGGTTGTGCAGTCTGTTTTTCGTCTAATATTTGAGCGATGCGCTTCTACTGTCTTCACGCTTAACTCGAACCGTTCAGCAATTTGGGCATTGGTATATCCTTCAACAAGCAAATCGAGAACTTCGTGTTCGCGTTTGGTTAACTCACGCAGTCGACGTGCAGTTTCAAGGCGTTCTTCTTGTTCATCGTAACTATCGCGGTGCGCTTGAATTGCGTCTTGCAAGCAGTCGAGCAAATGCTGGTCACGGAACGGTTTTTCAATGAAGTCGACTGCTCCGTTTTTCATCGCTTCCACCGCCATTCGAACGTCTCCATGGCCTGTGATGAAGATGACGGGCATGGAGACGCCGTCTTCAATCAATTGCTCATGCAAATCCAAACCGTTAAGGCCTGGCATGCGGACATCAAGCACGACACAACCGCGCCCACAAGGATCGAAGCTGTCAAGAAATGTCCGCGCCGAATTGAACGTTTCGACCTCATAGCCGACCGATTCAATCAACCAGCGAAGCGAATTGCAAACGGCCGGATCATCGTCGACAACGTAAACGGTGATCTCATCCTCTAAGCCAGATTTTAGCGAAGGTTTCGTTTCCAGGATTGTCATCATCAGAGCCACGACTTTCGGATACGGAGAGGATTGACCTTCAGCGTGCCGTTTTGATATCACACGGCACCGTTCCAATTACGCGGGGATGGTAAGACGTTGCCCCTTAATATATTAAAGTGGTTTTCGCCCAAATTTCTTTTCGCGAAAAGCCTAAAAATTGGTCCCAGCGACAAACTGTTGTCGCTTTGCTATCAAATAAACCAACAGAAAGGGACTTTGTGCGACAATTTCAGGACATCTTCGGCTATCCAGAGAGAGGTATGGTAAAGCTGAAGCGTGCACCGCCGTCTTTTCTATTTTCCCCCCTCAAGGTTCCCCCATGACTCGTAATGATTGATTCACTAATGGACAGTCCCAGCCCTGTACCGTCCGTTTTGGTGCTAAAGAACGGATTGAACAGGTTGGTTAGAGCTGCGTCGGACAGTCCGGGCCCCGAATCATCCACGATAACTTGAATTTCGGTCGAGTTTGCCATCCTCGTGCTAATCTTGACGAAATTCCTTTTGTCAACATCGGGCGGAATGGCTTCTATGCTATTGCGGACCAAATTAAGCAAGACCTGTTCGATTTGAATTTTATCTACTTCCACAACGGGAAGAGATTCGTACATTTCGAGTTGAATATCGATTGCACGTTGGTGCTGTTCTGATCGGACCAAATTTACAACTTCACCGACCAGCGTATTGATGTCTACCGTAAACCGTCTGGATGATCGTCTTCGAACGAATTCTCGAATGCCGCGAATGATCTCACCTGCTCGTTGCGCTTGTTCCGCCGTCGCGACAATGACTTGTCGAAGTTCGTTGGGTTCAAGTCGTCCCTGATCGAATCGACGGATACAACCGTGCATATAATTTTCAATCGCGGAGAGTGGCTGATTCAACTCGTGCGCCAATCCTGTTGCCATTTGGCCCATCGTGCTCAAACGAGCGACGTGAGTGAGTTCCGAGAGATGTTGTTGGGCCCGGTCGGCCGCGAGTCTCCTGCTGGTGACGTCGCGCACAACGACAAGTACCGCGTCTTCGCCGTACCACAGAGTCTTTGAAATCGCCATTTCAACAACGATTCCCTTGGGGGAACTCTTAAGCAGCATCTCTTCCGTTACAACGCTATCGATCAGTTCGGGGGAATGGAGCAGTTTCCGCAGGCGCTTTCGAGTTTCTTCTTGTGTGATGAGCGGTTCG
>JANQHN010000270.1 GCA_028282665.1 Phycisphaerae bacterium
TTCCATGTCGATGACAGCGTTCCCGAGCGCGCGCTGGATGGCCTGATCGGCGAAGGCGCGGAAGTATTCAAGATCAGGCCGGACGATCCGTTGGCGGGCTTCGGCACGGTCTGGCGGTTCCTTATTGAGGACGACCCGGCGGTGGCTGTCTATGCCGTCAGGGATATAGGGCGGGATGCCCGTACGCAGCAATCCACCAAGTTCGCTGCCTGCCTCGATGAGCGTTACCCCGTAGCCGAGTCGTCCAAGGTGATAAGCGGCTGATAAACCCGCAGGTCCTGAACCGATAAGTGCGATCGATTCTGTTCGACTATCCAAGGGCTTGACCGCGAACGTACCCTGATCGGCGGCGAATCGCTCGAGGTCTCGCACGTTTACGGCGTCGTCGAAATCTGCCCGATTGCAGCCTTCCATGCAGGGTGCGGGACAAACTCGACCGCACACAGCAGGAAACGGCGAGGTGCGAAGAAGAATTTCCAACGCTTCGTTTGCATTGTCGCGAGCGAGGGCATTAAGGAATCCCTGTACATCGTTGCCGGCCGGGCAGCTGTAATTGCAAGGTGGCACAAACTCATGCCGTTGTGGTCTTTGAGTGGCCCATTCGCCCGTGCGAACCTTGGGCATGTATCCGCCCGATTTCTCTGCCAGTACGCCGGCGACACGATCAGTCGGAATGGTCACAGGCTCGACGGAATCGAGATGGATATGTTTCTCGTGCATGTTAATTTTGTCGAAGGCCTGCTGGGACGCAGTCAGGTTACCGCCGACAAAACCCAGGTGTTCAAGCGCTGCATGCACTTCCTCGATTTTCATCCCAAGCATGCGCGCCGTTGCGCCGGCAAGGGCGGTGTTCACGATGGGCACGCTTTTGGTGCCGAGTTTGTTCTCGCGGGCAATACTGGTTGCGTCGATCGTCGCGATGCGGTACCCGGTATAATCCTTGGTGAAGAATTCCGGCGATTCGGGCGTGTTGATCAGAATCCACGCATCCGGCTTCAGGCCGCTCGTGATTGCCGGTCCAACCAGAGTCGGATCGAGCACGATGATATGATCGGGCTCGTAAATCATGTTGCGGTTGCGGATGGGATCCTTGTCATAGCGACAAAACGCTTGAAGCGGTGCGCCGGAGCGCTCAGCCGCATAGACGCCGAATGCCTGAACGGATTCGCCTAAGAGGAACCTGATTGTCGCGATGATTTTCGCGAGGGTGACGCCGCCCTGTCCCCCGCGTCCGTGGATGCGAATTTCGGTCATGGAGCTGCTCCCGCACAAATACGGCCTGCGTGGGCTCGAATGGTGTGAATGGAGTACACCCTACGCTAGACCTGGTTGTCTCCACCACTGCCAGAGGCTTGAAACGACACTGACAGGGCAACCTCAGCGTATCTGATATCACGTAGCATGCCAAATATTTCAAGCGACTCACCACCTTTCGTAGTTCGCCTTTTTTAATTCATGCAAGTTACGTTGGTTCGAACTGTTGTGGCTTTGCTCATCGAAGAAATGCGTAAGGCGTAATAAGGCGGCTCCTCGAAGCTCGCTGTCGTAAAGTCCCCTGCACACGCCGTAGATACCGCAGGGTAGTGGCACGGACCTTGGCACCGTCCACATGATTGTCACCAAATTTAGCTGTTTCGAGCACAAGTCAATGGCACTGGAGTTATATTCCGCTGTCACACGCCAATTTCAAGCCGTGAGAAAACTGGACGTCATAGGCAGGTGGGGCAGGCGCATAGCCGGATGGCTGCGTCTCTCGTGGTCATTTTCCAGCTAGCGCCTCACCCCACACGGGAAGGAAAAGGAAGATCAATCAGCGAGCATTCACTAGAGCAAATTCCAGCCAGGTGCAGCGCCCGATACCGTGTTTGGCGCTGTTAGAAACCCGCCTCCATGAAATTTGTTTCATGACGTCGAATGCGTGGGACAGTCGCCCGGACGGCTTGTGGTGCGACATAATCCGCCGGGCGACCGGTCCCTCTTCTCCCATCCGGAAAACACCGGAATCCTGACAACAGCCACGACCACTTCAACTACGCTCAGCGCAGGAAAACAAAGTGATACACTATGGGTGGCTGTCGGGCTGCATTGTCAACATGTCAAGTACCTGGAATGCCAACCAGCAGCGGTGCGCACCGCTCAGGCAGATTCCAGCATGTGGGGAGATTGGAATCGAACGTTACCTTCGGACGTGAGCCGCCGTAAAGTCTCTTTCACAAGCACGACAGACGGCCGCATCGGTGACTTGTTCACGGGGGAATGATGTCAAGCAACCGACACGAAATCGTCATCGTCCACGATATTATTCCCTCGTGCGGGGATAAAGCAAGCTCGATCTGAATTTGGTTGAGCTAACAATGCGACAGAATATCACAGCCGGTTGATCGGTTAATTTCCGTAGCTGATGACGTGGACGCCGGTTCCCTCAAGTTTTTTGGTCTTGAGGTTGTAGAAGCCGCTTTCACACCTTGCTTCAGAAAGCCGGCCACTTGCGGAGGTACGCGTTGTGACCCGGGCAGGTTCCTGAAATGTACCTTGGATAATAAGGCCGCTCCGGTCTCGTTCGTAAGTCAGTTCGTCAGCGATGATCCAGATACCTTCGGTGTCGTCAGTCAGTTGCACCTGACCGCGAGCCTGGAATTGTCTAAGCGACTGCGAGCCGATGCGCCCCATCCGACTTCTAGGTTGACCCGTCACACGCGGACCTCGCAGAAAATCGATGGTCAACACGTCGCAGCCCAAGTAGGTCAAGTTGCTGTTATCCTGGCTCTGAGAGGCTGCAAGCAGTTGTTCCATACCGCCTCGGTAGTAACGCAGTTGCACGTCGCCGTCGAATCGCGTTTGATCAATCGAAAAATCGTAAAGCATGCCATCACGCCATTGAATCAGTATGCTCGATGGACCTGACGTGGCTTGGTTAAGCGCAAACAATCCTTCACGCTTCTTTCTTGTCGCAGGCTTACCGTTTTTGCGGCCGCGTTCGTCAATGAGCAGGAGATGCCCCGCACCCTCGATGATCATCTTGGATACGTCCTGCCGTAAATTAACAGACAATCGCGGACCGACAAGCCTTGCTTGACGAATGACTTCTTTCGTGACCGGATCACGTTCCTTGGTTTCCGCAATGGCTCGACCTGTGGCAGAGATGTGCGCCGGTTCTTTAGAAAACCTGTCGCCGGTTCTTTCGTCAGGCTGTTGTTCGTCCGCGATTGAATAAATCACATCAGCTATGCCGTTTAGAATCCACCAGTCCAATTTCCTGGCCGCGGGAGGGGCTGGCTTTACGTCATCAAATTCAACGACCAACTCTTTGCACTCGAAGCTGGTATCTTCTCTGGAAACGGCGCGGACCGCCCCGACAAAAGCGGCTTGGTTTTCCCGGCCCTGATAGATCATCCGATCACGCCAACTGATAGAGATCGGCACCGGCTCGTCGACACGTTGACCGTTCAAATCCTTTCGCGACAGAATTGTCATTCGCCCGGAACCCGAAACTTGAGCCCATTGATCGGGAACCTCGAGTTCAATCTCTCGTCCGGAAACCGTGAAAGTGCCAAGACGCACTGTCGCAGGCGTATCTCCTCCCAATACCTTCGCGGAGTCAATCTCGCGACCATTGGAGACCTCGCACTCGATTTGCTTGGCTGAGACATCCAATTCCTGTTTAGAATCGTGAATTGTTACGTGGCCGGATGCCTTGAAATACTTTGCGGCGATTTCCGTATGTCGTCTGGATTCGTGGGACCTTCGAACAGCCGTCCAGTCCACAGTCGTAATGTCGACTCCATCAGCGACGGCGCGCTGATGCGCTTTGAGCACATCGAACGGTGGGGCAGCTTTGTCAATCCGCTGGAAATGCATGATCAACTGGTCATCTGCGCTAATGGTCCGCCGAGCCTGAGTCGCCTGTACATTACCTGTAGCGATTGCTTGAGCGGGCGTTATCTGGCCATTCCCATCGGTTGTTAGAATTAAGTCAATTTCATTACAATTCAACCGGTCATTGTCCTGGCGCAGATCGACTCGCCCGAAACCCTGTACTCGTCGCAAAGCCAGACGATCGTTGCGAATCGCCTCTTCTTCGTCCATGGTCGCGACCAACCGATCCGCGCTCATGCGCATGCCGTGTTGCGTGATCGTGACGTATCCTTCAAACACGGCTTTTTCAAGGATACGGCGCTCTTCGCGCCAGGTAAGCAATCCCGTCACGTCGCTTTTGTCCACGATTGCGAATCGGCCGCTCAACTCGAGCGAGTTAGAAAAATCGATCCGTGCACCTTTCGCAAATCCGCCCGATTTCGCTGTGCTTGTGTTTGAATTGTCGTGTTGGTACAAACTGCCTGGACCGGTTACTACTGCGTTCATTCGATCGCCCACCCGCTCCGAGAGAATCTCCCTACCTTCGATCAGCCCTCGATCAGCACCACGCACTAACGCGGGAATCCGTTCATCGCCCGCAAGCCTGATTTTCGCTTCATCAGGATAAAATGTGATTGATCGACAGGTCGCTTCGGTTTGAGACTTGCGATCGGTTACCCTCGCCGGTGCGCCCGTTGCGGTAACCACCGCACCAGGGCCTGTTTGCGAACGTTCGTCTTGGGCATCCAGCGCCTGAACCACAAGTCGTCCGCTCCACGTGAGGGCGATTTCTTCCCTTGGTCCCGCCTGTTGCGGCGCTTCCTCTTCCGATCGTTGTTTATCCTTGCGGTGGTCCTCTCCGAACCGTTCGCGATCCTCGGACCGCAACTCACGCAAAATCATCAATTCATCCGCAGTCAACCGGGAAACGGTCTTTCCATCCTCCTGCTGCTGTGCGTCGACGGATTTCTCGAATCGTGCGTAGTATTTTACCGGTGGAGCTTTGCGTTTCTTTTCTTCTTCTTTCGCGGTGGGGAGGAATGGTGGTGGGGTGCCCTCACTACGCTGGGCGGCATGAGTCGGTTGTGAATCCGTCTTTGTCAATGCAGCCGTACTTTGTTTGGATCCGGATTCAAAAACACCCGTGGGGGACGCATCGATTTTGGAGGATTCTATGTTCGCCGGTTCTTGGTTTTCGAGCCGTTGACGCAAAGTTTCAAAGAGCATCTCAACCAGGGTTGGCTTGCGGGAAGTGCCCGACTCCATTCCCGACATCGACAGCCCAAGCTTGTCTCCAAGTTGACGCAAAACGATTTTGTGTTTACCGGGACCAACCCGCATCAACTCGACGCGGTTTTGTAACTCGTTGAAGCGTACCTCCAGGTCGGTAACCGCAAACTCGAAGTCGCGTGCGGACATCGTAAGCTGTCCGGGTACGACAATCTTTGCGTATTCGATATCAAATTGGATTGCCTCCATCTCCGCGCGAATGATGGCCGCGGGGTCGGGTTTGTTTCGTTCATTAGGTGGAAGTTTCTCACGGAATTCATCCGTGCGCCGATCGATCTCAATCACCACGCCTCCGGAGAGCGTTCCGCGTTTTGGGTCAAATGCGCCTTCACGCTCGAAAAGTTCAATACGTCCGCCGGATGCTGTAATGCGTACCAGATTGCCTACCGTTGTGCGTAGACGAATCTCCGGATTGTCCAGCGTAAATTCATGATTCGAATCATCCACCGGATCCCACCCGTCGACATTCAGTTCGTGTTGAGCTCGCCCTTGTGATGAATAGATGGGAATGCGAATCTGACGCCCCGCTCCGACGGCCACTTTGCCTGGACCAAAGCCCAGCTTTGTACCTCCATCGTCAGTTGTTGGAAGATCGGTATTCAGTGGTTCATCAATGACTGCGCCATTCGGTTTGGAGTTTGCCGGGTTGGTGTCGAGGTACAAGTATTGGATGAAAGCGAATCCGACCAGCAGGATGCTAAGAGCCGACGCGGCGACTACGAGCGTTCTGATCAGTCCCGATCCGCGAACTTGTTGGCGGGCAATGAATGGCAACTTCTACTTCCTTTTACGGATTCTTGGCGATCCTCATGCGGCGCGGTCTATTCTTGTTGCGAAGCAAGGCGATCTTGGATACATCAGTAGGTCTGTTTTTACCGCATGTATAAATCGACAGCCTCGGCCCATCGCTGCTGTTTACGCAAGATCAACTCCACCGCTTCCGCCACCGCGCCCTCACCACCTGACCGTGCGGTGATGTACGAGGCGTGTCGTTTGATTTCCGGTGCCGCGTTGGACACCGCTACCGGGAACGCACAACGTCTCATTGGCGGAAGATCCGGAAAATCATCCCCAATGTACGCCGTCGCGTCGTCCTCGCAACCCGCCCACACAAGGATCGACGTATACGCTTCTCCTTTGTTCGTTGAGCCCATATGTACGCACTCAATTCCCAGTTCATGAGCTCGAAATGCGAGAATTTCGCTGGCTCTTCCCGACAGTATCGCCACTTTACCGCCTAAACGTTGCCAAAGTTTGATCGCGAATCCGTCGCGCGTATTGAACAGCTTTGCCACTTCGCCCGTTGGTCCGTTTAGGAGTCGACCATCCGTCAGAACCCCATCCACGTCGAGGATGATCAATTTGATCGCGGCAAAATTCATGCATTTCCTTTCAAGATAGCAGAATGGGGCAGTATCCTCCGCGCGGTCGTACCGGTCAACCGAGAGACTTGGGCCTTAGATTTCCAGGCGGACTCCTTCTTGCGCTAGGAGATCCCAAAGGCACGAAAAACGGCCTGTCCCGCCATTTGACAATTTCTCGCCAGTAGAAGGACAAGCCGAAGATAAGAGACTGAATGACTTGCGTTCGATGATTCAATCCAGAATCGACACACTTTCAAACGGACTAAACATCGATCAAGTTCCCTTATGGGTTTGGCAACTCCTCCTGGAACCAGGTAAAGTCCTCGACATCGACATCGCCGTCGTGCGTGAGGTCCGCTCCCGCACAGCTTTGGGGAACATCGGTATCCGGCCCGAACAGGCAATACGTCAATGAGGTGAGGTCTTCGAGGTTCAAAACGCCATTAGCATCCACATCACCGAAGACATGAGGGAAGCAGAAACCATCGAATTGGTGGTGGCCGGGGGTCGTGTTCTGCAAAAGCAAAGCCGTGGGATTTTCGCCGTCCAGGCTTCCCACGCCACCAAACATCCACTCCGCATCAGCAAAATAATGCCCCATGCTGCCCGTCCATTCAGGCAGGCGGAACGAATACCCATCCGTGTATTCCCAAGGTTTGCCGGTGCCGTCCGCGCCCATGCGACCGTAGATGTCAATGATGTTGGAGGCATCGTTATCGTTCGTCAGCAGGAAGCACTCGTCACCGAATCCAAACGGCACGTTTGTGTAGAAATCTGCCGAGGCACCGTATACGCCGTCGAACGCACCCGTGCAGGTACCGTTGGCGTTGGAGACGATCACGAACGAGTATCCACTCGGAATCACGACTCCGCTCAGATTAATGTCGATGTAAAGATCGTCCGGGCCTTGTGTCTGCACGATCAATCCACCGCCAGTGAATGCGAAGTCTGATTTGCTCGTGTTCGTGATTTCGATCCACCGCGGGCATCCGCCGCTCTCCATACCCTTGACGACCTCGCTGATAATCAAGCACGACGTATCGTATTCGATGCATGGATTAACGTCGCAGGTGGTGTCGTCGCCTATGTAGGAGCCTCCTGAGACGACGCAAGCGTTTTCCGTCATTATCGAGCACTTTGTCCCGCTGCAGCAAGCGCCGGTCGCAGGTTCGGTGCAGATGGGGCTAAGCGACAAATCGCTTTCATGGAAATCGGAAGGAACGCCATCGCCGTTGCTGATGCCCACGATACCGTCGTTCGCATCCATGCTGGTCCACGTGATCGTGATTACGCCATCGTAGAACATTTCTATTTGGAATGTATTGCTGTTGTTCGTGCCGAATTCGGGGATATTCTCCCAAGTTACAGCTATATGATCGCCGGTATCCTTCCATGAGACCGTTCCTCCTGAGGACGGATTGAAGTCATGGAACAATGCGGAAATGCGTTTCAGGCTGAAGTGGTCGGCAATTGTCTCGTTATGGTCGCCATCACCCGCATCGAATGTGATGAAGCCGTTGCTCCCAATGTAGAAACCTGCAAACGGCGTACCGTACACGTATACGCTGTTGTTCCCCGGTACGGAGACAAACGCGAAATGGTCGTCAGACAGCGATACCGTTTGCCCACCGGTTGGATCTGTAGGTAAATCGGTTGCTGCTTCAAGGCAAACTTCGTAGAAATTGGCCAGTCCGTTGGGAGTGAGTTTCATTGTATGACCGGCCAGATCGAACGAATTGTTGAATTGTTCGGTGAAGTAGTCGGCTTGCGCCGCGGTTGTAAACGTAAAGGCGCTGGAAAATTCACTCGAATTACAGGCATTGGTCGAGCGTACCCGCCACCAGTACGTGGTTGCTATCGCCAATTGCGGACTCACGATCACGCTTGTCTCGGCCGTAGTCGTCGAATAGGGGATGTTGTTGAAACTCGGATCAGAGCTAACCTCAACGTAATATTCAGCGGCTCCAGTCGAATCCTGCCAGATCAGAGTAGGCGTTTGGGAAACCTGCTCTGCTCCATCGACAGGCTGCGAGAGTACGGGGACGCCGGGCATTTCATCGGATACCACCAACGAGAGCGGAATTTCCAAAGACGGCGATGTGGACGTACCGCGCAGCACGAAGTTGTAGGTTCCCCATGAGAGTGAGTCGACGCCGTCAATGGTCAACACGCTGGAAAATGGTGGGGCGGTGTCGTTCAGATCAAACGTTGCACTGGTCCCCTGCGGAAGATTTAAAACAGCAAGATGCACGGGATCGCTAAAGCCGCCAAGAGCGTCGATGTGGATCAAGTAGCTAACCTGCGTGTCACCCGGAATGCATGCACTTACCGTATCATTTACTGTACTTAAGGCGAATCGGTAAGGCCGGGGCACCTGGAGCGATGGATCCCCCAGGATCACGAATTCCTCGAGGAAATTGCGGACCTTGTCCTGGTTTTGCGTTGGCGGATGCGCGGGGTCGCCGTCCCATCCTCCGTAGTCGGCAAGGAACCGGTACTGTCCCGCAAGCCACGCGTCGCCTACGTTCCAAAGATCATCTTCGAAGAAGCTCGCAAAGAAAGAACGCTCCTGAACGACTGAAGGCTGCCAATTCTCCACACTGCCCCAATAAATGTATGCGGAGGCAGAAATGTAGACCGCAGAGCCTTTGTTCGGAGCGCGCACCCACGCCTCACCGAAGCACTCGTCCAGTGTGTACTTCGCCGTGTTGCAGGACCAGCCGCATGCGATTCCGTACATGCCCTGGTTGCTAAGCGAACTGATGTGACTTGTGTTAAAGGAGGGATCCCACCAGCCGTTCGAACTGCTATGACCATAGTAAACTGTCCACATGCTGCCCGCGTTTACCGCGTCGATTACGTCCTGCGTGTTCGCGCCTTGGGCGGCGTACAAGCGATTACCCACGTAATCATTAGGGGTGAAATACGTATCGATAACGAAATCGTGCGAGGGCTCCGCTGTTCCGTTCGTGCCTGGATTGGCGAGAAATGCACCGCGTTTCACATAATCCGGATCCGGGAATACACCCGATTCTACGCAAATGGTCTTGTCCACTTGGACGCCGAGCATGTTGGGGGACGTTACACTGAATCGTCCCACTGGGATTTCCGGATACCAGTCGTCGCCGTCGCCCATGCAGCCGTAAGGCCAGTCGGTGGCTGCCTGCTTGTCTCCGCCGCCAATGAAATGCGGAATCGTGTCGATTGTCGCGGTCGATCCGCTGGTGTCGCCAACAAGCAGGACGTAATCCGGCGCTTCCGCGGTGCCCCAAAGCGATTTGATGTAATCGCGAATCGCGGTGTTCGCCGTGCCCGGAGTAACCACGTAAACCGAGACATTCAGACCCATGCTTTGTTTGTGAGCGATGAACGTATTGAGTTCGGTGGTTCCATCATACTCCTGCGCTGTTACGATCAGTAGGTTCTTTGAGGGAGGTTCGGGCAGTCGCATTAACGGCTCGCCGATCAGTTGAAAAGTTTCGGTGTGGTCGATGGAAACAGGTTCGTTGGTTCCGTAGAACGCCACAAAATACGCCGATGCAGCCAGCGTAGCTTCACCAATTTCGCGAAGACCATCCTGATAGAACGCACGGTACAAAAACCTGTAGCGGTTTTGCCATGTATCCCAGGTATACGGATGCAATTGGCCTCCTGGTCCGTAGCCGGCTGTCGCGCCTTTGTTCGGGGCTTTTACCCAAGCCTCCAACCAGCCGGGGTCATTCGTGTCGGGATTCCTGCCCCAAAACGAACCCGGACTGCACGAGAAGCTGATTAGGAACGGATACAAGTTTTCGTTGGTCAGGGCTTCGATATCCGAAAGATAGAAAAGAGGATCACCCCAGGCTTGGTGACCTGCAGCATGGCCGAAATAAGTTGCCAAAAACGTACCTGTATTGAAAGCATTCGATACGTCTTGAGGCGTTCCGCCGTCAATAGCGTAGATACGCTGAGGCGTGATGCCTTCAGGTTCCATATAGGTTGAAATGATTTCCTCGTGCGTTTCTTTGCCCCCGCTGTACGTGTCGGAACCGCAAATAAATGTCGCACGTTGCGTGTAAGAGGGGTCGGCGAAGTCGCTCGCTTCAACGTAGAGAATCTTGTCTACAATTTCCTGCAACTCCTCCACCGTTCGTGCAGTGAGGCGTCCGATGGGAACGTCGGGGAACCAGTCTTCCTGGCCTTCCATTGAAGCGAACGGCACGTCGCCCCAATAGTGCTCAGGTCCATGCCCGCTTCGAACGGGGATGCAACCGTCGATGACGATCGAATTGTAACTGTCGCCGACGACGAGAATGGCATCGGGCTGCTGAACAGTGCCCCATAACGTTTCGATATACAAGTCAATATCGATGGAGGTGTACCGTGCAGGCGGTTCCCAGACAATGACGTTATAGCCTTGATCCGTTTTCCGCGCCAAGAGTTGATTAAGCGGTGCGCTGTCAACAAAGATTGGTGCGCAAATGACGAAGTAATTCTCCGGATCACGGTCCGGCGGCGAGGTTAACGGAACTGGATTGAGAATGACCTTATTCAGCCACCGCGCGGGGGAGGCTGTGTCACTATCCCAGCCGTCAAAGTTGAGTCGAATATCCAGTTCAGGCCAGACCGCGATCGCGTTTCGCACTGGATTATAGGCGACAGACCTCGCTTCAAGTACGTATAGTTGAAATCCCCTCACCGTGCCCGAGGGTTGAATCGAAACTGCGGCGCTCGGTGAGAATTCATCTGTTGTGTATATTTGTTCATCCAATTGGAAAGAATCGGGCAGCAAGTCAGCAAGCGCTCCACTTTTGCCATCGGCAACCCGCTTGTGCAGTTCCTCCATGTCCAAGCTGGCGGGCCCCTGCGCGGGGTACACCGGCGATTCGAATCCGATAGACACCAAGTCGACGACGCTCGCGTAGTTCTGCTCTACCTTAACCGATACTTCCGTCCCAATAGGTACCGCAAACAGCCTGCGCACGACCGGGAGTGCGGGCGTCCCCGTATCGCTGAAGACGGGCGTGTGGATGCCGGAAAGTTCAACGAATTCGCCCGATTCGGTTTCACGTGTCGATAGCGAGAGGTGAGCGAACCGTACTTGCAGCTTCATTCCACGTTGGTCGTGATGAAATACATTGACCCACGGTGTGCGTGCGTCTTTTGCATTGATCGTTTCCACCGTCCCGTTCGGCGGGAAAGCGAGCCATGTTTCTGCAACGGCGGAAACGCTTGATAGCGAGAAAAGACCGATCATTGTCGTCCATATAAAGGACTCATATGTCCGAAATTGGATGCTGCCGGTCCGCATTTGGTCGACTCCTTCCTGGATCATACATTAAGATCAACGAAAATGGGTGGACTGCCCGTCTCCTTCCCTTGCACTTCTTTTACGGGACGTGCAGTACTTTGCGATCAACTGATACCGTCCAAATTAGCAATTCGCACCACAAAGAGCAATTGCCAATTCAAGATAAAAGGGGAGAAAAGACCTTTATTATCAGTCAAATTGTCCCATAATGCCGCGCAATGGCATGTGCTGGAGGAGATTGAGGTTCTGTCAGGTACGAAATAGCTCAACAAGGCACGGTATGGTTCCGTAGGCCTTCCTTCGATGATTGCAGTGTGTGTTAAATGTTTCGGAGTCAGCCGGACCTGCCATGGCACTGCTTGAACTTCTTGCCGCTGCCGCATGGACAGGGATCATTTCGCTTTACCCGAGGCTGATCGCGGCGAATGGTTTCCGCTTTGGGTTGCTCGCCCTGTGCTCGCATCGCTGCCTGCTCATCCCGGGCAGCCCCCGCGAAACCCGACCCGGTAGCGTCTGCGTGACTCATGCTGATCGGCATGGAAGTACCTGCCGTTTGCGAGGGGGCGGCTCCCATCCGTACCTTGAAAATGACATCCGTTACGCGATCCGCGATCCGGCCCCACATTTGTGCAAACATGTCCCGGCCTTCGATAGCGTACTGGCTGACCGGGTGTGTCTGATCGCCACCTAGCGGGCGCTGCATGATCGCCGTCTTCAAATGATCCATTTCCAAAAGATGATCTTTCCACGCCTGATCGTAAATACGCAGCAACACGAATTGTTCCAGGCGCGCTAACTCCCACCGCAGCATCTCGCGCCCTTGCGACATTAATGCCTCTTTGAGTTGACCGTTTGCTTTTGCAACCTGCTCTTCGTTAAATGCGGGGCCAAACCGCTCCCGGGCCCATTCGACGGCCTGTTCGTGCGATCGGTCTGCTGTGGCGGTTTCGATCTCTCGCTCGAGACGATCACCTTTGAGGAACTGCTCGTTAAGGTCGACGATCTTGCGGTATAGATCATCGCGGTCCTTCCCCTGTATATCTTCCAGTTTCCAATCCACGCGGTATTTTGTGTTTACCCATCGAAGTACGTGTTCCGCTGCCGCGGCGTTGTCCGTGGCGTCCTCACCGAACGCACGTTCCAAACATTGCTCCACCGGGTACGAGACTTCTCGGCATTCGTAGGCGGCGCGAACTCGATCTAAAAGAGCCGTCACCGCTTCAGAAATCGACTTACCAATCAACTCGTTAGCGTCCAAATCCAGGGCGAACTTCGCATTGGCCCAATCCGCCAAAGCGCGGTTTGGATAATCCGCATCGAGATAGATCGAGACGCCTTCCAAATCGACTTCGTCAAAATGTGCTTCCGCGCCGGCGAGAAGTTCGTTTTCGATTTCGTCGGCATCCATTTTGCGCATTTGATTCTGTGTGACGCCGACTTTGAACCCGCGCTGCTCGGCCCAGCGAAGTAACCCGCTCGTATCCCAGTTGTTCGGGGATTCCTCGCGGTCAACGTACTCGCCGAAAGTGGTTTGAATCTGATCGAAGCACTCGTCTTTTGCGCGTTTACGAATGGTGTCCTGCGTTTCTTCCAAGTCGTCCGCGCGAATTTGATCGACGCCGATGTTCACATCCAGATTCGATCGGCACCATTCGGCGATGCATTCCTGCCGATAGCTGTGGGAAAGGAAGCGATCGACGGTGCTGCGGACCGTCTCGTTGATCGTCGTGAAGATGACATTCGTAAGCCCTTTGCCTTCTAGGATAGCCTGCCGAGAACGGTAGAACTCCTTCCGTTGATAGTCCATCGGCTCGTCCCACTCGAGCAGGTGTTTGCGCGAGGAGAAGTTTCGTTCTTCGACTTTGCGCTGAGCGCGCTCGATACCTTTGGTCAGCCGTTTGTCTTCGAGGCTTGTTCCCTCCACAAAGCCGAGCCGTTCCATCATCTTCAACATCCACTCCGACATGAAGAGTTTCAGCAAGTCGTCCTGGAGCGACAACGCAAAACGCGAAGAGCCCGGATCACCCTGACGACCCGAACGCCCACGGAGTTGATTGTCGATACGGCGCGATTCGTGCCGTTCCGTGCCGATGATGTGCAGTCCGCAGGGCGAGCTCAGGGCACACACCTTCCTGCCCATCTCCGGAAAGCGCGCGTCGAGTTTTGGTTTCCAGCAGTGCGCGCAATTCGTTACCGGGTCATACTCGTCGCAATGGATGCAGCACTTTGTCACACCGATTGGATACAGGTCGCTTTGCAGCAATCCTTCGGGCAATTCCTCCGGCACCTTGCATCCGGGATTGACCACGCCCTCGCCGAGTTTGATATCCGTTCCGCGACCCGCCATGTTCGTCGCAATCGTTACACCACCGAGCGGACGTTTGTCTTTGCCGCCACCCGCCAGAGGAACGCTCAATTGCCCCGCCTTCATTACGATTTCGGCTTCACGGGCATGGTTTTTTGCATTGAGAACTTCGTGCTCAATGCCGTACCTGCGTTCCAGCAAACGCGATAGTTTCTCCGAGTTCTCCACGCTGGTCGTGCCTACAAGGATGGGTCTGCCGTGAGCAAGGTCGCCCATGACCTCGTCATAGACTTCGCACATAAACGCGATCGTTGCCGTGTCGCCCAACTCCGCGTTATTGAACCGGCGGATTGCTTCTTCGGTACGTTCAACTTTGTTTTGATCATTGCGAATGACAGGACGCAGAGCCTTGAAAATATCCGCAAGAAGAAACGGATCGGCGGGTCTGCCTCGACGATGAATTTCGTGGATTTCGTCGACGATAGCGTTGTACTTTTGCTCCTCGTCGCGGAACATCTTGTCGTTGTGGTCCAGTCGATTGACGGGTCTGTTCGTGGGGATTTCGATCACATCCAACTTGTAGATCTTCATGAACTCCTCGGCCTCGGTCATGGCGGTACCGGTCATGCCCGCCATTTTTTTATAGAGCTTGAAGAAGTTCTGAATCGTTATTGTCGCGAGAGTTTGCGTTTCTTCCTTGACCTGCACACGTTCCTTCGCTTCCACTGCTTGATGCAGGCCGTCCGACCACTGCCGACCCACCATCAGTCGCCCCGTGAATGGGTCGACGATCACCACCGCGCCGTCTTTAACAACGTAATCGCGGTCGCGCACGTACGTAGCGTGGGCGCGAATGGCATTTTCGATTAGGTGAGGCCATTCCATATTCGCGCCGCTGTACAAACTGCCGATGTCCAACTGCTCCTGCGCGAGCGAAACACCTTCGTGCGTGATCGATGCCGCCTTCCTCTCGTGCTGGACTATATAAAACCGGCGATAGTGTTCTGAAGGTGGCATCCTCAAGACATTGTTTTGGTAGATTTGAATTGCCTCGACCTGATCGTCCGTGAGAAAATCCGGACCGAGCGTTGGCGCGTTGTCATGATCATTCTTTTCGGCCGCAGTCTCCGCTTCCGCGTTTTTTCCTCCGCGTTTGCGATGGCCTAGGATTTTCATCGCATCGCCGAGCTTGGGGATGTTATGATCGTCGCCATCGTACTTGACCACCGTGGAACGGACTTTTTGATCCCAGGATTTCTGTCGGCGTACAAGCTCCAGAGCGACGGCGTCTGCACGCTTGTAGCGCATCGGGTCGTCACTTGTCGGTCCTGCAATGATCAGAGGTGTGCGGGCTTCGTCGATAAGAATGGAGTCCACTTCGTCAATGATGACGTAATCGAGGCGCCCTTGTACCTGCGCGGCGAGGCTGGTCTTCATGTTATCACGCAGGTAGTCGAATCCGAATTCACTCGCCGTGCCGTAGGTCAGATCGCAGGCATAGGCGTGCTGCCTGATGCCCTCACGTCCTCCCGGATCGATCTGTGACTGGATGTATCCCACCGTGTACCCCAGCAGTTCGAACACCGGCGTGGCGAACTCGGCGTCGCGTTTCACAAGATAGTCGTTGACCGTGACTACGTGAACCTTCATACCCTGAGACGCTCGCAGGTAGGCGGCGAGGTGGCACACGATTGTTTTGCCCTCGCCGGTACGCATTTCCGCAACTGTTCCTTCGTAAAGCGTTTGCCCGCCGATGAGTTGGCAATCGAAATGCCGGTGGCCTTGCGCGCGTCGGGAAGCCTCGCGGACAATCGCGAATGCTTCAGGCATCAAGTCTTCGGGCGATGCACCTTCTTTGATTCGCTCTTTGATGGAAAAAGAACGTTCTAGCAGCGGTTTGGAAAGTGCTACACGAAGTGCTTGCAGACTTGTTTCGTACTCTTTGCGTGAGGCTTCATCCGATTCGTCAGGCTGGGGGATTTCCGCGGATCGCCGCACAAACGCAGAATCGTAGTCGTTCCCCTCGCTGCAGAGCTGTTTGAGTTCCTGTTCGAAAGGAAGAGCCGCTTCGGCGGTCGTACGCATACGTTTAAGAATGCGGTCGTTTCGTGTGCCAAATAGTTTTTTGGGCAGGTTTTTCATGCTTTTGGCTAAATTGCCAATGATCGTCATTTCGATTCTCCGAGAATCGGGTCTGGCTCACATCGTATTGACCAAGCTATACGCAATTGGCCCGCGTTTTTATTTTTTAGTCGTAGTCGGTTTTGGGTGATCGGTAGTTCTTGCAGTATTCGCACGGTCGTTGACCGCGCGTGCTTCGGAGTGGAAAAGTCGATTCTTGATGCTACGGTCCGTAAAGTCCGCCAAGCTTGGACAGCCTGATCTCAAAGCCATGTCGTATCGCGACGGCAATTATGGCCGGGAACCGGGGACCATTATTCGACAAGTCTGCGATGCGGGACCAATCAGTCGAAAACAGTATGGGGCATGCGTAACCGGTGGGTGGCGTTGCGGAGATGGCCATGGCAGAGTGGGCTGCTGTGACCGAAACCTGGACTGCCTTCTTCGGCGTTGTCACAGTCGCGCAGACGATCACTATCGTCGCGATCATAGCGACACCCGCGCCACTGGCCAGGTAGAACACGAAGGGAGAATGGTGTTCGTTCTTCTCTGACATCGCACGGGATTATACAACCCCGCGAGGGTGGGAGCAAAAAGAAAGCCCCGATCGGATTCACCCGATCGGGGCGTGTCGCATTCAATGATGCTATTATGTTGCTGAGTTTACATCAAACGACGTTTGCGACCCGCATACATCGCACCCAGACCCATCAACATACCGAACAGGCTGGTCACCATACCGAAGCCGCAGAACGTGCGCGGACGCTGATCCGCACTGTCACCGTTGTTCGGGATTTCCTGCCCCGGGCCGTTGTCGTTGGTGTTCGTCGGGTCTTCACCGCGCGCCCGGATTGTGATCAGGGCGGGCTCGGACTGACCGACTGCACCATTGACGTCTTTGACTTCCAGGACCACGTTGTACACGCCCACCGTCGAGAACGGATACGAGATCTCTTCGGTGTTACGATTTACCGCATCAACCGGGTCACCGTTCTTTGTGATGATCCAGTTGTAGCTGATGGCATCGCCGTCCGGATCGAACGACGTACTTCCGCTAAAGCGGATCGTCGCCTTGAGCCCGGCCCGCTCATCAACAACACCCGTACGCGGACCGGTTGTGATGAATGCACGCGGCGAGCGGTTGTCGCTGATGTCGCGGATCACGATCTGAATCGAAGCTTCGGCCGAAGCATTCTTGGTGTCGCTTACGCGCAACCTGGCGGTGTATGTGCCGGCCTCTTCGTAAACGTGTTCCACGCTGGACTCCGTACTCGACTCTCCGTCACCAAAAGTGATAAGGTACGTCAAGTCATCACCATCCGGATCGACCGAAGCCGTTGCATCAAACCGAACCGAGGTTACGCCCGCCGTACCTGTAGTCGGGTTGGCGTTCAAAACCGCGGTTGGCGGCGTGTTGTCGTCAACAGGCTGGTTACCACCGCCGTCTTCACTGATTGTAACCGACTTGGCCGTGGTGTTGGTATTGGCAGGCGTCTCGTTGTCTGCCACCTTGAGCTTGATCGTATACGTACCGGGCTCGTCGTACTGGTGGGTCGCAGTCACGCCGGTAACCGTCGTACCGTCGCCAAAATCCCACGTGTAAGAACTGATGTTCCCGCTTGCGGGCCTGTCAAACGAGAGATGACCGTCAACTGTGAACGTTTGGCCAAGCTGAGGCTCCGAAGGCGTAATTGTGAATATCGCCTTCGGATCGGAGAAGCCTGCCGTGCCCTTGCTCACGGTAACCGTGACACCTGGCCAGGTCGTCGAAGCGCCATCCGAGTCCGTCACGATCGCGTACGTCTCGTACTCGATCTCGTCCACGCCGCTAGGCCGCGTGTAAGTGTGCGGGACGCTACCGTCGGTCGCACCGTTCGCACCACTCGAAGGCCAAGTTTCATTTGCAGAGCCGTCGCCCCAGATCCACTTGATCTCCAGCGGCAGACCCTCAACCGAGTCTTCCGCATCAAACGACTGGATGCCGTTAAAAATCACCTCAAACTCGTCGCCATTACCCTGCAACGAGGTGTGGAAGATATTCGGCACAGGACGCGTGTTACCGACCAGGATGGTGACCGTGTCCGTGTTGGTCTTGCCACCAGCGTCGGTGACCGTTAGCGTCGCGACGTACTCGCCGTCGTCCGCGTAGAAGTGATCGACCTCGATCAGTTCGCCAGGCACACCCGTGCCACCAATTTCACCGTCACCAAAATCCCACAGGTAGATCAGCTCGTTGGTTGGCGTTTCGGTATCGCTCGACTGGGAACCGTCGAAAGAGACTTCCAGCGGTGTGGGGCCACTGGTCGGATCAGCCAGAATCTGAGCGTTCGGAGTATTGTTCACGATCTGAACGTCCACGAAATCCTCATCGAACAGGCCGGTCTGAGGATTGGTTACGCGGAGCGTTACGGTGTACGTGCCCGAATCCATAAACGTGTGGGACACCTGCGCACCGGTCTGAGCAGGTGTGCCATCATCAAACGTCCAGCGATGTTGCAGTGGCTGGCTGTTCGGATCGGTGGAGTCGCGTCCATCGAATTCGACGGTGAGCGGAGCCCGACCCGAGAGCGGGGCAGCCACAATGACCGCAGTCGGATTCTCGTTAATCTGACCGCCTTCAACAGTCACCGTTCGGCTTGGAGCCGTGAAACCCGTCGTTACGAATGTAAACGTGTCACCCAGTGCGAACGCGGTAGTACCGCGACGTAGCGTGAGTACAACCGGAACACCATCGATGTTGTACGTGCCTTCGAAGATGC